>JAUNUF010000122.1 GCA_030538315.1 Propionibacteriaceae bacterium | reverse complement strand
CGCAGGCCTTCTACTTCACGGATCCGGAGGGCAACGGCGTCGAGCTCTACCACGACCGCCCGCGGGATCAATGGCAGTGGAACAACGGCCAGGTCGCGATGGACACGCTCCACATCGACCCCAAGAAGTTCATCTCCGAACACCTCACCGAGGAGCCCACGTCACAGGCCGGCACACTCGGCCACGTGCATCTTCAGGTGGGCGACATCGCCACCGCCCGCGCCTTCTACGTGGACGCCCTGGGCTTCGACCAGACGCTCAACTTCGGCGGCTCGGCGCTGTTCGTCGCCGCCGGCGGGTATCACCACCACATGGCGATGAACGTGTGGAACTCGGCCGGCGCGGGCCCGCGGGCGAGCACGTTGGGCATGGGGGTCGTCGACGTCGTGGTGCCCACCGTCGAGGAGGTCGACGCGGCCGCCGCGCGCCTCAAGGATGCCGGGTTCGCCACCACCCACGACGGCCGGACCCTGACGGTGTTGGACCCCTGGCGCAACGAGATTCGACTTACTGCTGTTTGATCGCTTGGCGGCCCTTCGTCGGATCGCGCTGCTCGTACCTCGCAGGCGCTCCGCTCAGGGACCAGTGCTGCGGTTCCTGAGCCTGCCTCTGCGAGCTTGCGAGCCAGGCAGGTCGAAGGACGCCAAAGCTCAGGGACTAGCTGATCAGAAACTCCTGCTTCCAAAACGGGGGGTCACTGTGCATATTCCACAATGACCCCCCCGTTTTCGCAGCAATAGTTCCGGCACCCCCAGATCTGATCAGCAAGAATGGATGGGATCACCGAAAGGACCTTCCATGACCAATCTCTGGAGCCAGGATCCGCGCATTGCGCTGCGCGTCACCGAGGATTTCGACCTCGCCACCTTCGACCGCAACTCAGCCCCCGGCTGGGACGGCGACAAGAACGACGCCGCCGCCTACATCGCTGACAAGCAGGATCTGCTCGACGAACTCCAGGAGCGGCTGTACGCCCACGGCCGCTCGGGCGGCACCAAGAAGGTGCTCGTGGTGGTGCAGGGCCTCGACACCGCAGGCAAGGGCGGCATCGCCCGCCACGTGTTCGGCCTGTTCGATCCCCAGGGCATCTCGCTGCGCAGCTTCGGCGTGCCCACCGAGGAGGAGCGCAGCCACCACTACCTGTGGCGCATCGAGCGCGCACTCCCCCGGGCGGGCCAGATCGGGCTGTTCGACCGCTCCCACTACGAGGACGTCCTCGTGGTGCGCGTCGACGAGCTGGTGCCGGAGGACGTGTGGTCCAAGCGTTACGACGAGATCAACGAGTGGGAGAAGAAGCTCGTTGAGGACGATTTCGTCATCTTGAAGTTCGCCATGATGGTGTCGAAGGACGAGCAGGCCAAGCGCCTCATGGAGCGCATCGACCGCCCAGACAAGCGGTGGAAGTACAACCCCGGCGACATCGACACGCGCGAGAAGTGGGACGACTTCCAAGAGGCCTACATGGACGTGTTCCGCCTCACCAACACGGATTACGCGCCGTGGATGGTGCTGCCGGCAGACAAGAAGTGGTACAGCCGCCTAGCCGTCACCGAGGTGCTGCTGCGCACGCTGGTCGACATGGACCTCCGCTGGCCCCCGCAGGAAGAGGACTGGACTCCCGAGGGCGAGCGGGCGCGCCTCGCCGCCAGTATGTCGCGCAAGGCGCTCCAAGAGAGCTACGACGAGACCGCCGAAACGCTCCAGAGCGCCATCGACGGCAGCCTTGAGGTGTACACAGAGGCCACCGAGGTGCGCAATGGGCTCGACACCAAGGAGGAGCGGAAGGCACTCAAGGCGGAGCTCGCCGCCAAGCGCGAGGCCCTCGTCGCCGACATGGAGGCCACACTCAAGCACAAGAAGAGCCTTCTGGAGACCCAGAACTAGCTCGGGCAAAGTGACCCAAATCTAGATTTGGGGTGCCAGACGACATCAAATCTAGATTTGGGGGCTCAACCCCTACCCCACCACAGACCCTGAATCTAGATTCGGAGGCACAGACCGACCCAAATCTAGATTTGGGGTCTTTGCCAGCGGGGGAAGACGGGTGAACTTCAGGCGACCCCACGGGTGAGCCCAACCCCCAGCAGCCGACTCTCAGACGAGCTCAGCGGGACGTTCGACGGCGGCGCGCACCTCGTCGGACAGCTCGGCGACCACCAGTCGCAGCGAGGCGATCTTCACGTCCTCGGCCACGCCGTCGATCAGGTTCAGCATGTCCCTGGCGATGACCTCAGCCTGCGTGCTGCACGGCGTGTACTGCCAAGCGCGCTGCACCAATTCCCTGTCCACAAGGTCTTTCTTCGCCAACCTGTCCAGCACCGTCATGACGGTGGTGTAGGCGAGCTCCCGCTCCTCGGAGAGTTTGGCGTGCACATCCGCGACGCTCATGGGCTCAGCAGAAGCCCACAGCAGCTCCATCACACGCTGCTCAAGCTCACCCCTGGACGACATGGGGCTAAGCATAGGCCCAACCCGTCCCGATTTTAGCGACAGGTTGTCTTACTACGACAAGAAGTAGTACGGTGCGGCCATGGATCCTGTGATTCTGGCACGGTGGCAATTCGGGATCACCACCGTCTACCACTACTTCTTTGTTCCCATCACCATCGCCATGTCGATGCTGGTCGCAGTCATGCAGACCATGTGGGTGCGCACGGGCAAGGACGCCTACCTGCGCCTCACGAAGTTCTTCGGCAAGCTCTTCCTGATCAACTTCGCGCTGGGCGTCGTCACCGGCATCGTGCAGGAGTTCCAGTTCGGCATGAACTGGTCTGAATACTCCCGCTTCGTGGGCGACGTGTTCGGCGCACCGCTGGCACTTGAAGCGCTCCTGGCCTTCTTCCTCGAGTCGACCTTCATCGGCCTGTGGATCTTCGGCTGGGACAAGCTGCCCAAGAAGTTGCACCTCCTGTCCATCTACATGGCAGCCATCGGCACCATGCTCTCTGCGGTGTTCATCCTCGCGGCGAACTCCTGGATGCAGCACCCCGTCGGCACCACCTTCGAGAACGGCCGCGCGCAGCTCGACGGCGTGTCCGGCTTCCTCGAAGTGCTCACCAACCCGGTGTTCCTCGTCACCTTCCCGCACGTCATCCTCGGCGCCTACATGGTGGCCGGCGGCCTGATCGCTGGCATCGCCGGCTGGCACCTCGCCAAGATCAACCGCGACGGCGAGATGAAGGACGGCGACACCGCCGCCTACCGCTGGGCCGCCAAGTTCGGCGCCTGGGTGCTGCTGGTCGCCTCCGTGGGCGTCGGCATCACGGGCGACCTCCAGTCGAAGATCATGACGGAGGTGCAGCCCATGAAGATGGCTGCCGCCGAAGCTGTGTTCAAGACCGAAGACAACGCCGCGTTCTCCATCTTCACCGTCGGCACCCCGGACGGCACTTCGGAGAAGTGGGCCGTCAAGATCCCCGGCATGCTCTCCTGGCTCTCCGGCCACAAGACGGTCAAGGGCATCAACGACCTCCGCGAGGAGTACAAGGAGCAGGGCTTCCTCCGCTACGACAACACGCAGACGCTCATTCAGCAGGAATACGCCTCTGAGCTCGCCGCCAACTACGACGTCGACCCCATGCCCAACGTCCCCATCTCCTACTGGACGTTCCGATTGATGATCGGCATCGGCATGCTCGGTGCAGCCATTGCGTTGTTCATCCTGTGGACGCTGCGCAAGGATCGCCTGCCGGTCTACAGCAAGTGGTGGACCCTACTGATGTTCGCAGTGCCGCTGGCTCCGCTGGCCGGCAACTCGTTCGGCTGGATCTTCACCGAGATGGGCCGCCAGCCCTGGATCGTCGCCGGCGTGCTGCCCACCCAGGCCGCCGTCTCCCCGACGGTGAGCGCAGGCGAAGTGCTGTTCTCGATGATCGTCTACACCCTCCTCTATGGCGGCCTGGCCGTCCTCGAAGTGTGGCTGTTCCTCAAGTACGCCAAGGCTGGCCTACCGGAGGTTGCCCCCGTCGAAGTGCAGACAGATCCCGACGCTCCCATGAGCTTCGCTTACTGACAGGGAAGATGAGAGATGTTGAATCTGCTTGAAACCGGCGTTGACTCGCCGCTGCTCGTGACCATCTGGTTCCTGCTCGTCGCAGTGCTCTGGATTGGCTTCTTCTTCCTTGAGGGCTTCGACTTCGGCGTGGCCATGCTCATCCCCGTGTTCGGCAAGAACGAGAAGGAAAAGCGCGTCATCGTCAACACCATCGGCCCCCTGTGGGACGGCAACGAGGTGTGGCTGCTGACCGCCGGTGGTGCCATGTTCGCCGCCTTCCCGGGTTGGTACGCGACGACGTTCTCGGCGCTGTATCTACCGCTGCTGCTGGTGCTGCTCGGCCTCATCCTGCGCGGTGTGGCCTTCGAGTACCGCTCGAAGCACAACGATTCCAAGTACCGCAACATGCTGGATTGGTTCGCCACGATTGGCTCGTTCATCCCGTCGCTCGTGCTGGGCGTGGGCTTCGCGAACTTCGTGATGGGCCTTCCGCAGCAGGCAGTGGACACCCCGGCTGGCCCGGCTCCGCTGTTCGCAGGAACCTTCTTCGGCCTGTTCATGCCGTTCGCCCTCTTGGGTGGCGTGCTGTTCGTCGTGCTGTTCCTGGTGCACGGCTCCACCTTCCTGGCGCTGAAGACGCGCGGCATCATCCACGAGCGGGCTGAGGCGTTTGCCGCCAAGGTTGGCTGGGTGGCCACGGCACTCGTCGCGGTGTTCGTGATCTGCCAGAACATCTTCTGGCCGGCGAACTCCGAATTCGGCAACCTGGGCGTGTTCGCGTGGATCGCAGGCATCCTGTCGATCATCGCCATCGCTGGCGGCACCGTCATGAGCGGCAAGGGCCGCGACGGCTGGGCGTTCATCCTCACGGGCCTGACCATCGTGACGCTCATCGCGGGCATCTTCCTGAAGATGTACGGCAACCTGGGCTTCGCGCAGGACACGTCGATGGATGTCATGGATCCGGGTCGCCTGAACATGCTGACCGCGGCATCGTCGCCCACGACGCTGACCATCATGACCTGGGCTGCAGTGATCTTCGTGCCCATCGTGATCGCCTACCAGAGCTGGAGCTACTACGTCTTCAGCAAGCGCATCTCGACGAAGAACATCCCAGATGAGGTCGAGGTGGTCGCCTAAGGATTCTTCGACTGCCTTTTTCCTGCGGATGTCGCCGTATGGCGAAGATCTACACGAAAAAGGCAGCTGAAAAATCAGTCCCGAGCCTGAGGGGCCCACTTCCGGGGGAGTGGGCCCCTCGCCTTTTCCCTTCAACAGCTGGGGGTTCCCTTGACTACCCGCTGGGGGTTCTCTTAGCTGCCCGCTGGGTGCGCTTCGCTTTTCCGCTGAATACCCGCTGGGGTACGGTTTGCCCATGCGCAAACTTCTTCTTGCCCTTGCCGTGACGTTCAGCGTGTCGCTCGCCGCCTGCGGCGACGACGCCCCCGCTGGCGAGAGCCAGTTCTCGGCCGATGCTGTGGTGATCGACGTCCGCACCCCTGAGGAGTACACCGAAGGCCACCTTGAGGGCGCCAAGAACATCGACTTCCTTTCGCCCGACTTCGCGGCGCAGGTCGACCAGCTACCCAAGGACGCCGAGTACGTCCTCTACTGCCGCAGCGGCAACCGCAGCGGCCAGGCGAAGTCGATCATGGAGAACCTCGGCTTCACAGATGTCACCAACGCCGGCGCCTACGACGACCTGAAGTAACCCCACCCACGACGTCGCAGGGCTTCA
>JAUNUF010000121.1 GCA_030538315.1 Propionibacteriaceae bacterium | reverse complement strand
GGGCTCCGGGGAATCGGTGGCCTCGGGGGCCTCGGGGGCCTCCAGCCCGTCGGTTGCGCGGAAGGCGATGCCCGCGACGCTGGATTTCGCGGGTACGCAGAACTCCGTTGGTGTGGGTGTGGGGGCAGGGGCAGGGCTGTCCGTGAAGCGCACGATGTTGTTGAACACCCACTGCCACTTGGTGCCGAAGCCGGAAGCAGTGCGGATGTAGCTGTTCGTCCAGATCATGGAGCGGCAGGCGCCGCGCCCGGTCCAGGCGGTGTCGCATTCGGTCTTCCAGCGGCGGCCGCCGCTGGCGTGCTCTCCAGGCGTGGTCAGGATGTTGCCCGCCCAGTTTGCTCTGGGGGAGGGCTTGTAGGTGAGGTTGTTGAACGTCCAGGTGCGCTTCTGAGTGAAGCGGCCGTTGGCGTGGATGATGGTGTCGGCCTTGATCTCCGTGCGGCATCGTTCCACCGTCGAGGAGTACTTTTCGCACTTGGTGTGCCACTCACGCCCGTTGACGGTGTGGTAGCCCGGGGTGGTGTAGACGTCAAAGGCCTCGGCGCTCTGGGTGGGGATGACGATGAGGCCCACCGCCAGTGCAATGCTGAGCAGCAGGCTTCGTATCGTTCCTTGTGGGTGCGCCATTGCTCTCCTTCCCGGATCACCATAACAGCGTGTTTGATCCGTGGGGGAACGCTGGCAGAAGCTACCGCGCCCCAAGCGTGAATACGTCTCTACCCCCACATGAGGTTGCGCGTGGACACGAAGCGGCGAGGTGCGCCGTCGATGGGGTCTGGGAAGGCCAGCGAATACGCCAGCAGGCGCAGCGGGGTGGAGAAGTCGTCGATTTCGGTGGGTAGCACCTCGGGGTACAGGGGGTCGCCCAGCAGCGGGATGCCCAGCTGGTTGAAGTGCGCCCGGATCTGGTGCGTCTTGCCCGTGAGCGGGTGCACCTCGTAGAGGGCGTGCTGGCCGCGCACCTCCAGGAGATGGATGTCCGTGAAGGCGTTGGGCTCCCGGGGGAGGGTCTCGGCCTGCATGGTGCCCACGCGCTTGATGAGGTGGGATTCCACGCGTCGCGGGAACGTGAGACTGGCGTCGAACGGTGCGATGGCGCGGTACACCTTCGTTGCCGTCCGCTCGGTGAAGACCGAGTGGTATGCGGCGCGCCAGCGCTTCTCCGTGGTCATCAGCAGCACCCCGGCGGTGCCCCTGTCCAGCCGGTGCGCGGCAGATAGCTCAGGCAGGCCCAGCGCCTGCCGCGCCTTCACCACCGCGCTCTGCACCACATGCCGGCCGCGGGGGATGGTGGAGAGGAAGTGCGGCTTGTCCAGCACCACGATGCGCTCATCCTGGTGCAGCACGGTGAGCTCCCCGGGCACTTCGGCCTCGTCGCGCAGCTCGCGATGGAACCACACGAAGGTGTGGGGGCGGTAGATCTCGCGCCCGGTCCAAGGCTTGCCCTGGTCGTCGACGAAGGAGCCGCGGGCGAGCATGTCGTCGACGTCTTCGGGGGAGGGTGCGAGCTTGTGGATCAGCCAGTCACGCATGGTGGGCCACGGCAGGGCGTTGGCAGGGTCCCGATCTGGGGTGCGCACCCACGCGGCCTGCAACCCATGGCGCGGCGGCAGTGGGGATTTGGGCGGCATGTTCTCCTCCGGCCTCAACCCGTCGTCGAGGCAAACTGGCGGCGAGAGTGGGATTCGAACCCACGGAGCGTTGCCACTCGGCCGCTTTCAAGGCGGCTGCACTAGTCCACTATGCGATCTCGCCAGTGCCCCACCATCGTAGCGGCTCGTGCCCACGGCGCCCACGTGGGCGCGGCCGAGTTCGCCGTCGGGGTAGGCTCAGCGCATGGCCGAGACCACCTACCTCATCCAGCCCCGCCCGCCGGTTCGGGCGTTCGCGATCGCCGCCGTCGCCACCCTGCTGGGTGCCGTCTTGCTCGTGGCATCGCTCAGCTCGGGCTGGCACGTGGTGGTCTCGCTGCTGTTCGCGTTGCTGTTCGTCGCCGGGTTGGCGTTGTTGGTGGCCGCGTTCATGTCGATGGGGCGGCTTGCGGTGCAGGTGACGTTCACCAAGGACGGCTACCGCGTGCAGGGTCGTGAGGTGGAGGGCGAGGGGTCCTGGGTGGATGTCACCAAGGTCACGCAGACCCAGACGGGCAACCGCGTCACCATCCATCACGGGCCGGAGCGCGCGACCTATCTGATGTTCCCCGGCAACGATGCGGCGCAGGTGGATGCGGTGGTGGCGGATCTCAAGGAACGCCTCCGCGTCGTCAAGGGCATCTGACTAGCCCTCTTCGTCTCCGCCGTGCCAGGCGCACGCGTCTGCCACCGTCTGGGCGCCCTCGACGAGTTCGGCGGGGGTGGCGGAGGCTGAGGGTGACGGCGACGGTGAGGCCGTCGTCGGCTCAGAGCTGGGGGTGTCGGTTGGGGTGACCACCGGATCTGGCGCGGGCGGGTTGATGGCGTCTTCCACTGCCTGGCGCATCGCCTCGAAATCCGGGTTCTCATACGAGTAGCCGTTCTTGCCCGGCGTGAACACCAGGCGCTGGATCTTGGCGTCCTTGACCTTGAAGGCGAGCTCCACGAACGCCTTGAGGTCGCGCTGCGGGATGTCCGTGGTGATCATGTGGGAGGCCGCGCTGGCGATGCCCTCGTAGCTGGTGAGCATGGTGGCGGGGTTGGCCTGCTTGATGACGGCGTCGATGAGGCAGGACTGGCGCGCCATGCGTGAGTAATCCGAGGTGGTGACGCGGCTGCGGGCGTACCACATGGCCTCGTAGCCGTTGAGGCGCTGGTTGGGGCCGGGCATGAGGCACTTCTCGGGGTCGCGGCAGTTCTTGGCGCGGCCCATGGGGAGGGGTTCGTTGATGTTGACCCGCACGCCGCCCATGGCGGTGATCAGGCGCTCGAGGCCGTCGATGTCGAGCATCATGAAGTAGTCAGCCTCGAGCCCAGTGATGGACTCCACGCCTTGCTTGAGCGCCTCCGCGCCCCGGTAGGTCTGGCCGCGGAGGACGTCGGGGTAATCCATCTCGATCTTGCGCCAGAGGCCGTTGATCCAGGCGTCAGACTCTTCCTCGCCGCGTTGGCCCCTGGGCCAGATGTCGTGCAGCTCGGAGCCCTCCTTGAACGGGGTGAACCGCACGTTGCGGGGCACCTGCACCAGCAGGGTGTCGCCGGTGGTGGTGTCGATGGAGGCCGCGATGATGGTGTCGGTGCGGATGCCGAACTCGGCCACGGCGTCAGCGCGCGCCTCGTTGCCGTCGGCGCCCAACAGGAGGATGTTGACCCGGGGGATGTCCTTCCAGGGGTCTTCCTTGGGATCGGCTGCGAGGGTGGGGCGGGTGGAGGAGACCACTTCCTCATCTGCGGTGATGGGGCCGAACACCTTCTCCACGAGCATCACCTGATCCCGGGAGTAGCGGGCGCCCAGTGCTGAAGGCGCGCTGACCCCGAACGCCAGCGCGGTGACCACCACGGCGCCGAGGAGCCGTTTGCCGTGCACCAACCCGCCGGGGCGGGTGGCGATGTGGGTGGTGGCGATCAGCGCCACCCACAGCAGGCCCAGCCCGATGAGGGCGAAGCTGGTGCGGGTGAGGAAGCTCGGGTCGACGGTGACGCTGGCGAAGCCTGCTGTGTCGCCGAGTGCCCAGGTGAGGAAGAAGGCACCGAGCGCCAGAGCCAGCACGCTGGTGACGGCTCCGGTGATCTTCAGCCAGCGTTGGGGAGCGCCCAAGAGTCCTGAGCCCGGCAGCACGGTGGATGCTGCGGTGAGCAGCAGCGAGGTGCGGAGCTTTTGGCGGCGGGTCGCTTCCTTGGTGCCGGCGGTCTTCTTGGCGCTGCGCGCGTGAGTCTGGGCTTTGGGCTGCCGGGGCTCGAACGGTTCGGAGGCGTTGGGTGGCTGGGGCTCGAACGGGTCCCGGGTGGGGCTCGGCTGGGGCGCCGTCGGGCTTGATGGGCGCGCGGGTTCATCCAGGCGCCTGGCTTGCTGCCCCCATGGCACGTCGGCCCATTCGTCGCGGGCGCGGAGCGCGCGTTGCGGGACGGAGGTGGGGCGTGCCGCCGGGCGGAACCACTCGTCGTCTGACGGGAAGGTGAACGTTGAGGTGTCTTCGACCTCGTTCGGGGCATCGTCAAAATGCGGCTCGTCACCTAGCCCGTAACCTCGCCGCGGTGCGTCGTCGCTCATGTTGCTCCTGCCCGATCGCTCTGTCGGCCAGTGTAACCCCGGGCTGTTTGGCGCTATACATTCCGCTCGGCTAGGCTGGTTCGGCACTGGAGGTGTCGCCTAGTACGGTCTATGGCGCCCGCCTGCTAAGCGGGTTTCGAGCTTCAACTCGATCGCGGGTTCAAATCCCGCCACCTCCGCCATGTGACCAGAACCCCCGCCATCCGCGGGGGTTCTGCCGTTTTCCGTAGGGTGGGGCGCATGGCTGGGATGACTGACCTCACTGAGATGCTGCGAAACCTCGATCCGGTGGTCCGCGACGGCGGCTTCGTCTACGTGGTGCGCCCGGACGACGGCTTCGACTCCGCCGAGGACATGGAGTGGGAGTGGGTCGAGATGGAGGCCGAGACCGTCATCGTCGAGGATGAGGGCCGCACGCTGATCGTGGCAGAGGGTTTGGCTGCTGACTACGAGCTGGAGTTCGACGGGGTCTTCGGTTGGATCACGCTGCAGGTGCATTCGTCGCTGCATGCCGTGGGGCTGACTGCGGCGGTGTCGACGGCGCTGGCTGGGGCTGGTATCAGCTGCAACATGCTGGCTGGCTTCCACCATGATCATCTTCTGGTGCCGCTGGACCGGCTCGACGACGCCCTCGCGGTGATCGGCTCCCTCGCCGCAACCCGCTGATTGTCCACTCGACGGGGGCACCCCTCCCGTTTCAGAGGGGGAGGTCCCATCGAAGGGACATCCACCGAGTTCTCGGAGTCCAACCGAGCCTGGCTCGACGATCGGCCCCGCCGCCGTCTTCGGCATCCGGGCGGCGCGCCACATGGCCAAGAACCCCGCATAGTGCGCATGGATGTCCACTAGTTGCCTTGACCCCCTCGATTTGGAGGGGGTCAAGCGATGTGGCGGACATTCATGCGCACAAGCCGCGTTCGAGGGCAAGGAGGAACTCCTTGCGGGCGACCCCTCCGGCATAGCCCGTCATCTTCCCGCTGCTGCCCACCACGCGGTGGCAGGGCACCACGATGCTGATGGGGTTGCGCCCATTGGCCATGCCCACCGCGCGGGAGGCCGACGGGCGCCCCAGTTCGGCGGCCAGCTGGCCGTAGGTGCGGGTCTCTCCGTACGGAATCTCGCTCAGGGCCGCCCACACCTGGCGCTGGAACTCGGTGCCAGCGGGGTTCAGCGCTAGGTCGAACTCCGTGCGCTCACCCGCGAAGTACTCGGCGAGTTGCCGCGTGGCTTCAGGCAGCGCGTCATCGACCCGCTCGCCCAGAGCCTCCACGCCCGGTGCGTGTGCGTGCTCGGCCATGTAGACGGCGGCCAGCCCGCCGTCGCGCTCCACGATGGTGAGCGGCCCGATGGGGCTGTCCATGATGCTGTGGGTGGTCACTGTTCCTCCTGGGTGCAGCCGTCGGTGCATGCGCCCAGTCTTGCGCAATGAACGGACGCCTACTCGCAGGAATGCGACATCCCTGTGAGCCCGATTCCCGTACCGAGAAACTCGTTTTGGCGATTCCGCAAGAAACCGCGTATAGTCCTTTCTTGCCCAAGCGCTCGTAGCTCAACGGATAGAGCATCTGACTACGGATCAGAAGGTTGGGGGTTCGAATCCCTCCGA
>JAUNUF010000120.1 GCA_030538315.1 Propionibacteriaceae bacterium | reverse complement strand
TCAACACCTGGCACCCAGACAACATGGACGTCGGCCTCGAAGGCGGCGAGACGGCCCGCGAGTTCCTCACCCGCTTCAGCAACGCCGTCGCGGCCATGGAGCAGGCGGGCGACGAGCGGGTGGCGCTGGTCAGCCACGGCGCGGCGCTGCGTGTGTGGGCGATCTGGCAGGACCCGGAGATTGGGTTTGAGAACGCCGTGCCGCTGCGCAATACGCAGTGGATTGTGCTCAACGGCTCGACGGCGGACCGCTGGAAGATCGAGCGTTGGGGCGATTTCATCGCCTGATCTCCTGCCCGCCTGGGCCCATTCCAGTGGCCAAACTTGTGCTCACATTTTCACCGTGCGCTGCGGATGGCTCTTTGGACCCCGCATTGTGTTACCCCACATTGGCAGGACATAATGGTGGCAAGCTCACTGACGAGCTACCCACCACTTCTCGAGGAGAAACCATGAAGATCGCCGGTGCGCCCATCAGCTGGGGCGTGTGCGAGGTCCCCGATTGGGGCTACCAGATGTCGCCTGAGCGGGTGCTCACGGAGATGAAGGAGATCGGCCTCACCGCCACGGAGTTCGGCCCGCAGGGCTGGCTGCCGGTGGACGCCGAGGAGCGCGCCGCCGTCGTCAACCAGTTCGGCCTCAAGCCCGTGGGATCCTTCTTCCTGGCCGTCATGCATGACCCATCGTTCGACCCCATCCCCATGGTCAATGTGGAGTTGGACGCCTTCGAGGCCGCCGGTGGCGAGTTCCTCGTGCTGGCGGCGGATTCCGGGCAGGAGGGCTACGACGCCCGCCCCGAACTGGACGACGAGGGCTGGAACACCCTCTTCACGAACCTCAGCCGGATCACGGAGGCCTGCGCAGCGCGCGGGGTCACCGCCGTGCTTCACCCACACTGGGGAACGATGGTGCAGAACGTCGACGAGGTGGAGCGCGTGCTGGACAACTCGACGGTGGGCCTGTGCCTCGACACCGGTCACCTCGCGTGCGGCGGCGCGGACGTCGTCGAACTGGTGCGCAAGTATGCAGACCGCGTGGGCATCGTGCACGCCAAGGACGTGCGGCTGGATTTGGCCAAGAAGCTCCTCCCCGGTGAGATCAACTGGTCTCAGGGCATCAAGGGCGGAATGTTCGTCCCGATCGGTGAAGGCGACATCGATTTCGCCACCATCGTCGGCCTGCTCAACGACGCTGGCTTCGACGGCTACTGGGTGCTCGAGCAGGACATCATGCTCGACGAGGAGCCCCTGCCCGGAGCCGGCCCCGTGAGCAACGCTGCGAAGTCCTTCGAGGCCCTGAAGCAGTTCGCCTGACCCACAGCAGTGAACTTCACCTCAAGCGGCCCCGGGACCCTCCCGGGGCCGCTTCTCATAACTTTCTGATCACGGTGCCCGGGATTGCCCTCCCCCACTGGGCCTTATATCCCGCACGGACAGTTGATTTGGCACTACAATGCCCACAATCCGCCACTGCCGGCGGATTGCTTCCCGGCAGATAAGAGGGGTCATGCCGAACGGTCACCCATACGTTGCGGACATCCACATCGATAGAGAGAGCCCGACGCCGCTCCACGCACAAATCGCGGAACCGCTGACGGAGTTGATCGAGACCGGGAAGATCCCGCCCGGCACCCGCCTTGAGGACGAGGTGTCGATGGCAGCCCGCCTGAAGGTGTCCCGTCCCACTGCCCGTCGGGCGATGGAGACGCTGACCAACCGCGGCCTCATCGTGCGCCGTCGAGGTGCAGGCACCCAGGTCACGCCCATGCGGGTGCACCGCCCCATGTCGCTGACCTCGCTGAATGACGACCTCGAGAAGTCCGGGGTCGACCCCAGCACATCGGTGCTGGATTGGCGCCTCGAGCCAGCCACCCCTGGCGTTGCAGCGGCGCTGGGCATCCCCATCGACACCGAGGTGGTGTTCTTCAAGCGCCTGCGCATGCTGCGCGACGAGCCGCTGGCCATCATGCAGAACTGGCTGCCCACCTCCATCGCGCCGTCGCGGGCAGATCTCGAGCAGAGTGGCCTCTACGCCTTCCTCCGCGACCGTGACGTGAAGGTGGCCGCTGGCTACCAGCAGATCGGCGCCCGGTTGGCGACGGCGGATGAGGGTCGCCTGCTGAACGAACCCGCCGGCGCCGCCCTGCTCACCATGCAGCGCACCGCGTATGACGAGCAGCACAAGGCCATCGAGTTCGGCATGCACGTCTACCGCGCCTCCATGTACTCCTACGACCAGACGGTCCTCGCCTGACTGGTCCCTGAGCGCGATGCATGCTCGTTCCCTGAGCCTGGTGCGTGCGAGGTACGAGCACCGCTCCAGGTCGAAGGGCGAGCATCGCCTCGCGACGAAGGGCCGCCAAGCAGATCCGCCCTCATTGACCCCGTAACATTGACCCATGAGCAAGATTCGCCTCATCGTCACGACGGCCTCTGGCGTCATCGCCGCGACGGCAACGCTGCTCGGCGCGCTCCGGGAGAACCCGCAGCTGGCCGAGGCGGTGGATGGTGCCGTGGACAAGCTGAAGAAGTCCATGAATTCGGAGAACCCGAAGCTGCGCTTCGAGGCGAAGCTCCACGCCATCGAGGTGGCCGCGGACGCGGTGGCGGAGACGTTCCCGCAGTCTCAGGATCCATCCGCCTGGCGTCGGCAGGCTCAGGCGCTGCGAATGCGCGGCGAGTTGGCGTGGAACGCCAACACCGGCAAGGCGCGGCGCAAGGCGATGAAGGCGCTCAACCGGGAGACGGCCGAGGTGTTGGCCCAGGTCAACGAGCGGTTGGCCCTCCTGCAGACCTCGCCGCAGGAAATCACCTCTGATCTCGACTGATGATTTCTAGAGCCGGGTTTTTCCTGCACAAGTCGCCGTATGGCAGACATCTGCACGAATAACACTGTGCTAGTCCGGCGACTCGCCGAATCCAGCGCAGCAACCCAGGGAAAGCGACTCAGCGCTCCGCGGAAAACAGCGTCAACACGGCGCCAACGCCTGCGATCACGGTTGCCGCCAGCAGCATCACCGACACCCCAGCCGCGTCCAACAGCGCCCCGCCAGCCAGCGACCCCACCACTGAGCCGGCCGTCGACGTCATCGTCATGTAGGCCTGCCCCTTGATCCGATCCGCCGCGGGCAGCAGGCGCTCCACGTAGTACACCGAGGCCATGATCATCACGGCGAAGGCCAGCATCTGCAGCAGTTGCGCGCCATAGATGCTGAGCAGGTTGGGAGCCAGCCAGGTGGCCGCGGTCTTGATCACGAAGAACACACCAGCCACCCGCAGCAACAACCCCGGGCTCCACCGGCCCACCACGCGACCCCACAGCATCATCACCGGCAGCTCAACGAGGGCCGCGATCATCACCGCCGTGCCCATCTCCCCCGTGTCGCCGCCATGGTGGCGCATGATCTGCAGCAGGTAGTTGTTGATCATGGCGTGCGCAGACATGGACAAGGTGATGCCCGCCAGCAGCAGGAAGAACCGCACCCATCGCTGCCGGGTAAGGGGCGCTACCCGCAGCGGCGGGGCATCCACCGTCTCTTCAGCCACGACGGCGGGGCCCCCGCGGTGCACAAAGGTGAGGCACGCGGCAGCCAGGATCAGTTGGAAGCCGATGATCAGTAGCGGCACCATCACGGTGCCTGCGCTGGCGATGGCCCACCCTGCGCCCACCGACACCAGCGCAAACACGCCAGAACCGGCGGCCCGGGCCACACCGAAGTTGACCTTCACCCCTCGCGCCATGGCGGCCATGCCGAGCGCGTTGACGAGCGGCTGCAGCAGCTGGACAGTGAGCACGAGCAGCCCGAAGAACACTGCGGTGAGCAGCCAGGTGAGGCCGGGCACCAGCAGGATCGCGGCCACTGCGGCGATCACCAGGCCCAGCGCCGAGCACCACAGGCGCAGCGGCACCCGATGCGACCTGTCCGCGAGGCCAGCCACCACCGGTTGCAGCACGGCCGACAGCAGGCCACCCGCCGCGATCACCACACCGATCTGGGCGTTGGTGAGCTCCGCGTCGAGCAGGTAGGCGCTGGCGAACAGCACGATCATGCAGAAGCCGCTCCAGTAGGCGGCCTGCACCAAGCCGTAACGGGTCGTTGGCGCGGTCATCTGCTGGGTCACCCCCGCATCCTACTGTCCGTACAATCGGTGACATGCGACGCGTCCTCGGCCTCCTGCTCACCGGAATCCTCGCGCTCAGTGCCTGCGCGCCAAGCGCCCCCGGCGCGCCGGGCACGCCGGGCACGCCGTCGGCCACGGTCGCGGAGACCACCACTGCTGCGGCCCCAGAGCCTGTGCAGATGACACGCCAGGTGGGTGTGCAGTTGTTCCAGTGGAACTGGAACTCCATCGCCCGCGAATGCACCGATGTGCTGGGCCCCAACCAGTTCGCTTTCGTGCTGCTCTCCCCCGCTCAAGAGCACATTCAGGGCGAGCAGTGGTGGACGTCGTATCAGCCGGTGAGCTACCGGATCGAGTCCAAGCTGGGCACCCGCGCGGAGTTCCAGGCGATGGTGGAGGCCTGCCACGCGGCAGGCGTCAAGGTGATTGCCGACGCGGTGATCAACCACATGGCTGGCATCGACGGCGGCACGGGCGTGGCGGGCACGGCGTTCACGCACAAGGACTACCCCGGCCTCTACACGGAGGCGGACTTCAACACCTGCGCCACGCCGTCGGGCAACATCGAGAACTACATGGATCAGCAGCAGATCCAGGAGTGCCAGCTGAGCGGCCTGGCCGACCTGCGCACGGGCGAGCCGTACGTGCGGGAGCAGATCGTGGGCTACCTCACAGATCTGCTCAGCCTCGGCGTGGACGGCTTCCGCATCGACGCAGCCAAACACATGCCAGCCGCCGATGTTGAGGCGATCGTCGGCGCGCTCGACGGCGACCCCATCATCATCTCCGAGGTCATCCGCGGCTCCGGAGAGCCCATCCAGCCGGAGGACTACTTGGGTGCCGGCGATGTCTTCGCCTTCCAGTTCGCCAAGGACATCGCGGGCATCGTGCCGGGCGGCGCCGTGCGTCGGGCCCTGGATGTGCGCGACGGCAGCGTTCCCTCCGAGCAGGCGTTCACGTTCATCACCAACCACGACACCGAACGCAACCGCCAAACCCTCACCTACAAGGACAAAGACAAGTACCATCTGGCCAACCTGCTGATGCTGGCCGTGCCCTACGGCACCCCCACGCTGTACGGCGGCTACGCCTTCACGGATCGGGATGCCGGGGTGCCACAGGTCGACGGCGTGGTCAGCGATGTCGAGTGCGCCGAGCCCCGCACCGACGCGAAGTACGAGCCGGGCCAATGGGTGTGCGACCACCGCACCTACGCGGGGCTGGCGCAGTGGGTTGCGGCGGTGGGCGACGCGGAGCCAGCCAACGTCTGGCAGGAGGGCTACGCGGTCGCCTTCGATCGCGGCGATCTGGGGCTCCTCGCCATCAACGGCAACTCCACCAAGAGCATCGAGCCGGTGCTCACCACCAACCTGCCGGACGGGCTCTACTGTGACGCCGTCGTCGCCACCGAATGCCCGGAAGGCCAGTTCGAGGTGAAGGACGGGAAGGTGAAGGTGACGGTGGAGCCGATGACCGCGGCGGCCCTCAGCGTCAACCTGCGCGCGACCCGCTGAATGTCCTCTCGATGGGGTCACCCCCCTGAAAAACAGGGGGGTGACCCCATCGAGTGGACAAATACCGGGTTACTTCAGCCCAGACGACGCCAGACCGGAGATGACGCGCTTCTGCATGCTGAAGAACAGCACGAAGATGGGCGCCATGGCCATCACTGATGCGGCCATGATGGTGGCGTAATCCGTAGCGTGCTGACCGGCGAGCGTGGAGATGCCGACGGAGAGCGGCATGGACTCTTCACGCGTGGTGATGATCAGCGGCCAGAGCAGATCATTCCAGGACCACAGCACGGTGGTGATGCCCA
>JAUNUF010000119.1 GCA_030538315.1 Propionibacteriaceae bacterium | reverse complement strand
TCAGGGCCCGGTTTCACCATGCCACTTGACAAGACCCCCACCCATATCAGGAACCAGCATCGAGGTCGGCGTCGCGGACGAGCAGGGCAAGCTGCACCCGGTTGTCGAAGCCCAACTTCATCAACGCCCGCGACACGTGCGCCTTCACCGTCGCCAAGCTCAGGTACAACGTGCCGGCGATCTCCGTGTTGCTGTCCCCACGCGCCACGGCGCGGGCCACGTCCAGCTCGCGCTCGGTCAGTTGCTCCAACTGGGCGCGAGCAGCGTCCCGCACGTCGCGGCTCCCGCCCGCCGCCACCGACTGCATGAGCCGCGTGGTGACAGACGGCGACAACACCGGCTGCCCCTGCGCCGCATCCTTCAGGGCCGAGATGAGCCGCTCCGGGGAGGTGGTCTTCAGCAGATATCCACGCGCGCCGGCCCGCAGCGCCTGCGCCACCGAATCGTCGCCGTCGAACGTGGTCAGGACGACGACGTGAGGCCCGGCCCCGTCTGCCTTCCCCTCGCGGATGGCGGCGGTGGCGGCCACCCCGTCCATCACGGGCATGCGGATGTCCATCAACACCACGTGGGGCGCGAGCTCGGCCACGCGACGCAGGGCCTCGCGGCCGTCGCCAGCCTCCCCCACGACGTCGATCTCGGGCGCTCCTCCGAGGATCGCCTTGAGGCCCGCGCGCACGAGGGGCTCGTCGTCGACCAGAACTACTTTGACCGGTTCCATCAATTACTCCAGGGAAGGTGGGCCCGCACGACGAAGAACCCGTCCTCGACCGCGTGGCTCATGGTGCCGCCCGCCAACTCGACTCGCTCTGCCAAGCCCAGGAGCCCCATGCCGGTTCCCAGGATGGGCGCCCCAGCCTCAGCATCGGTGCCGGGTAGCGGGTTACTCACGACGATATCCAGATCGACGCCCTCCGTGCCGGTGATCTGCAGGGTCACGGGCAGCCCGGTGGCGTGTTTGCGGGCGTTGGTGAGGCACTCCTGAATGATCCGGAAGGCCGATCGGCTGGTGGCCAGGGGCAGGTCGTCGAAATCCGGCATGGCGCCGATGGCGGCCACGCGGGTGCCGGAGCGTTGCGCGTCCTCCAGAAGGGCGGGTAGCTGTTCGAGCGTGGGTTGGGGCGCGGCGGTGGCGTCGCCCTCTCCTCCACGCAGCACGCCGAGCACCCCGGCCAGTTCCGCGACGGCGCGGTCAGCGTTGTCGCGGATCACACCGGCGTGTTCGGCCACCTGCGCAGGGGGCAGATCCGAGCGGAAGGACAACGCGTTGGCGTGCACGGCGATCAGTGAGATGCGGTGCGCCAACACGTCGTGCATCTCCTGGGCGATCCTGGAGCGCTCAGCCGTGCGCGCCTGAGCGACGCGGAGGCTCTGCTCGCTCTCGAGCGTGGCAGCGCGTTCACGCAGCGAGGCCACGAGGTCGCGGCGGGCTCCCCGGTAGGCGCCCCACGCCCAAGCTGCCGCGAAGAGAACCAGCGTGCTGCCAAACGTCATCGCCTGCTCCAGCCGACTGGTGCCGGGCAGCGGCGCCAAACCCAGGTTGACGCCAACCGCCAACAGAATCAGCGGCGCCAACACCCACAGGTCTCTTATCCGGCGCCTCGTCGCGATGGACACGACGCACACCATCGCCGCGACGACTCCGAAGGACGTCACGGCGGTGGCGGCGACGGCGAACGCGGCCACCGGAAGGGGCCACCGTCGGCGCAGGAAGAGCGCGAGCAACACAACCACGCCCACGACGAAATCCACGGCCAGCCAGAGGTCGGTGACAGGGGCCGCGGTGACGGTGAAGGACCCGATGGGCTCACTCTCCGCAGGGATCAACGCCGCTTGTTGGCTGATGTCGACGCGCATGCCGAAGATCAGGGTGCCGCCCAGGAGCGACACCCCGAAGCGCCATGCCTCGCCCCAAACCCGCCGCCAAGTAGTGGCAGGCGGCTCGGAGAGCTGGGAGCGGGTCACCTCGCCAGTCTAGGGAGTCACGGAGTGCAGGTGCATCACGCCTCGGTAGGGGTTCCACCCCCTACCAAAGTTGCGCGGGAACAGGCCCTTGGAAACAGTGTTTCGAGCCGTCTGGCCGATCCCCGGCACACCCCCGCCGCGAAAGGCTGGAGCCATGATCAGTACCTCAAACCTCACCAAGCGTTACGGCTCCACCACCGTCGTCAGCGACGTCACCTTCCGCGCCGAGCCAGGGCGCGTCACCGGCTTCCTCGGCTCCAACGGCGCCGGCAAGTCCACCACCATGCGCATGATCTGCGGCATGACGGCCCCCACCTCCGGCAGCGCCCTCGTGTTGGGCCAGAACTTCCGCGAGCTGAAGAACCCGGGCCGCCAGATCGGCGTCCTCCTCGACGCAGGCGCCCAGCACATGGGCCGCACGGGTCGGGAGGTGCTCGCCCTGAGCGCCCTCCAGATGGGCGTGCCCCGCCGTCGGATCCAGGAGGTGCTCGACATCGTGCAGCT
Source organism: Propionibacteriaceae bacterium (assembly GCA_030538315.1). GTDB lineage: Bacteria > Actinomycetota > Actinomycetes > Propionibacteriales > Propionibacteriaceae > Arachnia. The sequence goes on along the minus strand of JAUNUF010000119.1, from coordinate 3,608 downwards.
CGACACCAAGGCCGCCAGCAAGCGCGTGGGGGCCTATTCCCTGGGCATGCGCCAGCGCCTCGGCCTCGCCAACGCGCTGCTCGGCTCGCCGCAGGTGCTCATGCTCGATGAGCCCGCCAACGGCCTGGACCCCTCCGGCATTCGGTGGATGCGCACCCTGCTGCGCCAGTTCGCCGACGACGGCGGCACCGTCCTGCTCAGCTCCCACCTGCTGCACGAAGTGGAGCTCATCGCCGACGACCTGGTGGTGATCGAGGGTGGCCGCATCGTCGCCCGCGGCGCGGTGCAGGACTTCACCGCCAACGGATCCCACAGCCTCGAAGAGGCCTTCTTCTCCCTCACGGCCTGACCGCCGCGCACCGCCTCACCGCCCACGTACAGAAAGCATCGCCATGACCACGCTCACCGCCCCCGCCCCCACCTCCACTGCAACCTCCCGCCGCCTCACCGCCGAGCGCACGGCCGCACCGTCGGTCAGCTTCGGCAGGCTCCTGCTCGTGGAGTGCCGCAAGCTCGTCAACACCCGCGCCGGCCGATGGCTGCTGATCATCGCTCTCGCGCTCAGCACCGCAGCCACTGCCCTTGCCGTCACCGCCTTCGAGGCCACCCACATCTTCAACGTCTTCATGTTCGCCTTCCTACCGCTGGGCATGCTCGTGCCGGTGGTGGCGATCCTTGCCTCCGGCGCCGAATGGTCACAGCGCACAGGGTTGACCACCTTCGCTCTGGAGCCCCGACGGTGGCGCGTCGCCGCGGCCAAGCTCATCGCCACTCAACTCGCCGCCATGGCCGTGATGCTCATCTCACTCGCCATCGCCTATGCCGCAGCCGGTCTGGTCACGCTGACTGGCGGCACGTGGGAGGTGTGGTCGTTGGACCTCGCAACGGGCGGCACAGCCCTCAACATGATGTTCCTCATGCTGCAGGCCAGCGCCTGGGCCATGCTGCTGCTCAATGTGCCCGCCGCGGTGGTGGTCTATTTCGTGCTGGCGCAGCTCTGGACCACCGTGGTGAGCTTCGTGCCGTGGCTCGCCGAGCGGGCCGCGTGGATTGACCTCAACCACGCCATGAACCCCGTCACGCAGGCGCCCTATGCCGCCACCGGCGCAGACTGGCTGCACATCGCCTCGGCCGCCACCATCTGGGTGCTGCTGCCCCTGGCCGTCGGCCTCGTGCGCTTCATGCGGGCGGAAGTGAAGTAGAACGGTAAACTGCGCTCTTGTGACGCTCAAGCTGTATGACACCGCCTCACGAACCGTGCGCGAGTTCGTGCCCCTCGTCGACGGCAAGGTCTCCATCTACCACTGTGGGTTGACCGTCCAGGCGTCGCCGCATCTGGGCCACATCCGCAAGGAGGTCAACTTCGACGTCCTGCGCCGCTGGCTCGAACATGAGGGCTACGACGTCACGGTGGTGGCCAACGTCACGGACATCGACGACAAGATCCTCAACAAGAGCGCCGAAGAGGGCGTCGAGTGGTGGGCCCACGCCTACCACTTCGAGCGCGAGCTACACGAGGCCTACGCGTCGCTCGGCTGCAAGCCACCCACCTACGAGCCGCGCGCCACGGGCCACGTGCCCGAGATGATCGAGTTGATCGCCACCCTCATCGAGAAGGGCCACGCCTACCCCGCGCCGGATGATTCCGGCGACGTGTACTTCGACGTCAAGAGCTGGCCCCGCTACGGCGAGCTCTCCGGCCAGAAGGTGGATCAGATGGAGGCCGCGGAGGACGCGGATCCGCGCGGCAAGCGGGATCCGCGTGACTTCGCGCTCTGGAAGGGTCACAAGCCGAGCGAGCCGCTGACGGCGAGCTGGCCGTCGCCCTGGGGCCGCGGCCGGCCGGGCTGGCACATCGAGTGCTCCGCCATGGCAGGCAAGTACCTGGGCGACACCTTCGACATCCACGGCGGCGGCATCGACCTTCGCTTCCCGCACCACGAGAACGAGCTGGCACAATCTGCAGCCGCGGGGCAGGGCTTCGCTCGGTTCTGGATGCACAACGCCTGGGTGTCGATGGCGGGCGAGAAGATGAGCAAGTCGCTGGGCAACACCGCGCTGGTCTCCGAAGTCACCAAGGCCTACGACCCGCGCGCCGTGCGGTACTTCCTGCTCACGCCGCACTACCGCAGCACCATCGAGTTCTCCCCCTCCGACGAGGAGACCAAGGGTTCGCTGGATGAGGCGGAGAAGGCGATCCACCGCATCGACTCCTTCGTCGAGCGCACCGCCGCGCTGGTCGAGCCAGATCCGCTGGTTGAGCCTGCGAGTTCTACGAGCAGTGTCGAAACCCCCAAGGCTCCAGACCTCCCCCAATACGAGGCGTTCCGCAACGCGATGAACGACGACCTGAGCACCCCCGCCGCCACAGCCGCTCTGTTCGAGGCGATCCGCGTGGGCAACCAGGCCATCGCCGACGGCGACCAGAGCAAGGCGCAGCAGTACGCCGTCGCCGTGAACTCGATGCTCAACGTCTTCGGCATCCACCCCGACGCCCCCGAGTGGAGCGGCCAAGGCTCCGACGGCGACCTCACCCCCGTCGTCGACGGCCTGGTCGCCGCGCTGCTCGAGCAGCGGGCCAAGGCGCGCGCCGAGAAGGATTGGGCCGCCGCCGACGCCATCCGCGACACCCTGAGCAACGTCGGCCTCACGATCGAAGACACCCCGTCCGGCCCCAAGTGGAGCCTCGGGTAGCAGAAGGACACATTCATGGCAGGCAACTCCTCGCGCCGCGGCGCCACCCGCAAGGGCAAGAACAAGGCGGCGGGCTCCGGCGGCCGCATCCGCAAGTCCCTTGAGGGACGCGGGCCAACGCCCAAGGCGGAAGACCGCACGTATCACAAGGCCTACAAGGCCAAGCAGGCTGCTGCGCGCCGCCCCCAGCAGAAGCAGACCCGGCAGAAGCCGGCGGGCGCCGATTGGGTGGTGGGCCGCAACCCCGTCTACGAGGCGCTGATGGCGGGCATGCCCGTGAAGCAGGCCTACGTGGCGGAGGGAGCCGAGCGCGACGCGCGGCTGGCCGACATCCTGAAGTTCACCGCAGATCACGGCCTGCCCATGCTGCAGGTCACTCGCGCTGAGCTCGACCGGGTCACCGGCGGTCTCGTCCATCAGGGCGTGGCGCTCCAGCTGCCGGCCTACGAATACGCAGATCCGCAGGATCTCATTGCAGAGGCCTTCGACACCGACGGCATCATCGTCGCCCTCGATGGCATCACGGATCCCCGCAACCTGGGCGCGATCGTGCGCTCTGCGGCCGCGTTTGGCGCCACTGGCGTGGTCATCCCCTCGCGCCGCTCCGCGTCGATGACCGCCGCCGCCTGGAAGACCTCCGCCGGCGCGGCTGCCCGCCTTCCCATCGCGATGGCCACCAACCTCAACCGCACGCTGGAGCAGGCCACCAAGGCTGGCTTCACCATCCTCGGCCTCGCGGGTGAGGGCGACGTCGCCATCTCCGGCGCGTCGGGGCTCGACGGTCCGCTGGTGATCGTCGTGGGTTCCGAGGACGAGGGTCTGGCCCGTCTCGTCCGTGAGCACTGCGACCAACTGGTGTCCATCCCCATCGCGAGCGCCGTGGAATCCCTCAACGCCTCGGTGGCCGCCTCGGT
>JAUNUF010000118.1 GCA_030538315.1 Propionibacteriaceae bacterium | reverse complement strand
ACAAGCGCATCTTCCCGGCCATCGACGTGGACGCCTCGGGCACCCGCCGCGAGGATCTGCTGCTGGGCCGCGACGAGCTCCAGATCATCTGGAAGCTGCGCCGTGCGCTGTCTGGCCTCGATGATCAGGCTGCGCTGGAAACGCTGAAGTCGCGGATGGTCAAGACGGCCAACAACCACGATTTCCTGCTCAGCATGCTCAAGACGACGCCTGCGGCGGACGGTTAGGCCACAGGCCGCCCGCGTGGCATAATGGATAGCCGTGCCGGCTCACGCCACCTCCAGGCGACCCGGTCGAAACACAACCACAAGGAGACCATCATGAAGCAGGGCATCCACCCTGATTACGTTGAGGCCACGGTGACCTGCACCTGCGGCAACACGTACAAGACCCGCAGCACCACCGCCACGCTGAACGCAGACGTGTGCGCTGAGTGCCACCCGTTCTACACCGGCAAGCAGAAGATCCTCGATACCGGTGGTCGTGTGGCCCGCTTCGAGAAGCGTTACGCCAAGAAGTAGCTTTTCTGACGAACGCCGCGCCCTGGGACTCCCGGGCCGGCGTTCGTTTCTTTTTGCCTGACGCAACCCCTGGAGAGACATGTTCGAGAATGCCCAGCCACTGATCGATGAGTTCCGCGACCTGGAACAGCAGCTCGCTGACCCCGAGCTCCACAGCGACATGGCGCGCTCGCGCCGGGTGGGCCGTCGGTACTCCGCTCTGCGCCCCATCGTGGAGGGCATCGACGAGTTCCGCCGCCTGACGGATGACCGCGAGGCCGCCGCTGAGCTGGCTGCCGACGACGCGTCGTTTGCCGACGAGTTGGCAGACATCGACGCCCAACTGGAGGCCGCCACCGAGAAGCTGACCCGGCTCTTGGCGCCGAGGGACCCCAACGACGACGCGGACGCGCTGGTCGAGATCAAGTCCGGTGAGGGTGGCGACGAATCCGCGCTGTTCGCCGGCGACCTCCTGCGCATGTACACCCGCTACGCCGAGGATCTGGGGTGGAAGCTGGAGGTGCTGGATTCCCAGGAGACGGATCTTGGCGGCTACAAGTCCGTCACCGTGGCCGTCAAGGGCAGCGCCGGGGCTGCATTCGCACCCTACGAGCGCCTCAAGTTCGAGGGCGGCGTGCACCGGGTGCAGCGCGTGCCCGTCACCGAATCCCAGGGCCGCATCCACACCTCCGCGGCCGGCGTCCTGGTGATGCCGGATGTGGAGGCGGATGAGATCGAGATCAACGACGACGACCTGCGCATCGACGTCTACCGCGCCTCTGGCCCCGGCGGCCAGGGCGTCAACACGACCGACTCCGCGGTGCGCATCACGCACCTGCCCTCCGGCACGGTGGTGAGCTGCCAGAACGAGCGCTCGCAGCTGCAGAACCGCGAATCCGCCATGCGCATGCTGCGTGCCCGCCTGATCCAGGTGGCGGAGGCTGAGGCTGCTGCGGCCGCCTCGGATGCCCGCAAGTCCCAGGTGCGCACCGTGGACCGCTCGGAGCGCATCCGCACCTACAACTTCCCCGAGAATCGCATCACGGATCACCGCATCGGCTTCAAGGCCCACAACCTCGACGCCGTGCTGGAGGGGGCGCTGACCCCCTTGCTGGACGCCCTCGCGGAGCAGGATCTCGCGGAGCGCCTCGCCGGGGTCGGGGGGTGAAGGCGCTCGACCTCGCCCACGAGGTCGCCGAACGCCTGACCATCGCGGGATCGCCCAGCCCGGGCCCTGAGGCCCGCACGCTGGTGGCCCACGTGCTGGGCATCGAGCCGTCCCAGTTGCTGATCGCCTCGGCGTTCCCGCGGCAGCGCGCCGCCGTCGAGGCCTTGGCGGAGCAGCGGGCGCAGGGGGTGCCGTTGCAGCACCTCACGGGGGTCGCCTACTTCCGCCACGAGACCCTCGCCGTGGGGCCGGGGGTCTTCATCCCGCGCCCCGAGACGGAGGAGATGGTGGGCTGGGCGTTGGCCCGGCTGGCTGACCGGCCCGCTGATCGCCGCCGGGTGGTGGAGCTGTGCGCGGGTTCTGGGGCCATCACCGCCGCGCTGGCTCGCGAGCTCGGCAACCTGGAACTGCACGCCGTCGAGCTCTCGCCGGAGGCGCACCGCTACCTGGTCCACAACCTCGAGGGGCTGGACGTCGACATCGTGTTGGGCGACATGGCCGAGGCGTTCCACGAGCTCAACGGCACCGTCGACCTCGTGATCGTGAACCCGCCCTACATCCCTGAATCACACCGCGTGATCCTGCCAGCCGACGTGTTGGAGGATCCGGCCGAGGCGCTGTTCTCTGGCCCTGAGGGCTTGGATGCGATGCATGTGGTGGCGCGGGTCGCCACGCGTCTGCTCCGCCCGGATGGGCTCCTGGCCACCGAACACGACGACTCCCATGCTCCTGCCGTGGTCGCCCTCTTCGAGGCTGCTGGTTTCCGCGAAGTGGCCTCGCATCTGGATCTCACTGGCCGCCCCCGGTACGTGAGCGCCGCTGCTCCTCTGGAAGATGGCAGGATTGACCTGTGACTGACAACGTCTACCCCCTCAGCCCCGACGCCGATACCGGCCTGCTCGAAGCAGCCGAGGCCATCCGGGCTGGCAAGTGCATCGTGCTGCCCACGGACACGGTCTACGGCATCGGAGCCAACGCCTTTGACGCCGACGCGGTGCAGGGCCTCCTCGACGCCAAGGAGCGCGGGCGCGACATGCCGCCGCCGGTGCTTGTGGCCGAGCCGCTGATGCTGCGCGCCGTGGCGGACGAGGTGCCTGACGCAGCAGCCGCGCTCGCCAAGGCCTTCTGGCCCGGCGCCCTCACCCTGATCCTGCGCGCCCAACCGAAGGCCGGGATGGAATTGGGGGAGACCGATGGCACCGTCGCGGTGCGCGTGCCGGATCACGACGGTGCCCGCGCGCTGTTGCGGCGCACCGGCCCCCTTGCCGTGAGTTCCGCCAACGTCCACGGCCAGGCACCCGCGCTCACCTGCGCGGACGCCGTCGAGCAGCTTGGCGACAAGGTCGCGGTGTACCTCGACGCGGGGCCGGCCGCCGGGGGAGTGGCCAGCACGATCGTTGATTTCGCGTCGACCCCGGAGGGTCGCGTCCTGCGTGAAGGCGCGTTGTCGCTGGCGCAGCTGCACGAGGTCGCGCCGAACGTGGTGGGCATTTCGGAGCCTGAGCCGGAGCCCGAGCTCGAACCGGAAGCCGAACCGGAGCAGTAGTGCGCGAGTATCTGCTGGTGCTGTTCGTCGCGGCCGGCGCAACCTACCTGCTGTCAGGGTTGTGCCGGAACATCGCGGTGCGCACCGGAGCGCTCGCCACCGTCCGCAACCGGGACGTACACACCCACCCCATCCCGTACTTCGGGGGAGTGGCCATGTTCGGTGGCCTCGCCATCGCGCTGCTGCTCGCCGTGCAGATGCCGTTCCTTGGCCGTTACACATCCGTCGAACATGACGCCTGGGCGGTGCTGTGGGCCGGTCTGGTGATCTGCGTGGTGGGTGTGCTCGACGACATGTATGACATGCCAGCGCTGGTGAAACTCGGCGGGCAGGTGCTCGCTGCGGGCGTCGCGGTGATGAACGGCGTGCGGATCTTCTGGATCCCGCTGCCAGACCGGATCATCTCGCTGGACGACACCACCAGCATCCTGTTGACCGTCATCATCATCGCCATCTGTGTCAACGCCGTGAACTTCGTGGACGGCCTGGACGGCCTGGCTGGCGGCATCGTCGCCATCGGCTCCGGCGCGTTCTTCAGCTATGCCTACGTGCTGGCCCGCGAACTGGGTTTGGAGCGCGCCACGACGGCGAGCCTCATCACCGTCGCCACCGTGGGCATCTCGGTGGGATTCCTGTTCCACAACTGGCACCCCGCCAAGATGTTCATGGGGGATTCCGGCGCCATGCTGCTGGGCTTCCTCATGGCCATGAGCGCCATCTCCTTCACCGGGCAACTCGATTCTGGTGCCCTGCCCCAGAGCAGCGATTCGTTCCCGGCCCTGCTCCCCATCCTCCTACCCGTGGCGGCCCTGGCGCTGCCGCTGCTGGATCTCATGCTCGCCTGGGTGCGCCGCACCCTCAACGGCCAGCACCCCTTCCAGGCAGATAAGCAGCACCTCCACCACCGCCTCCTGGCGCGCGGCCACTCCCACTGGGGCGCCGTACTGCTCATGTACGGCTGGTCCGCCGTCGTCTCCGTGGGCCTCGTGGTGATCGCGCTCACCAATCGCTCCACCGCGGTGTGGGTGGTGGTGGGCAGCCTGATCACCGTCCTGGTGCTGACCATCTGGCCGGTGCGCACCGCGCCCAGCTACATCGGCGGGCGGGAAGCTGAAGTCGTGGACCGGAGGCTGCCCCGTGGCTGAACCGCGCAAGGTCACCGCCGCCACGAAGCGGGCCAAGGAGATGATGATCGGCGGGCTCATCGGCGGCCACGTCGTGGGCCTCACCATCGTCGGCCTCGCGCTCGGCATCGGCGGGGCAGGGCCAGCCCTGACCGCCGCGCTGGGGTTCGCCGCCGTCGTGATCTTCTACTCCATCGGGCAGGCCCTCGAAGTGGTCGCCTCCGAGTTGGAGCCCTTCCAAGGCCTGGGTCTGGTGCTGGTCAGCTACGCGGTGCGCGTCGTGGGCATCGCGGCAGGGTTGTGGGCGCTGCTGGGGCTCCCGCAGATCGCCCCGCTCGTCTCCGACGGCTGGCTCCTCCTGAGCGTTGCCGGCACTGTCCTGGCGTGGGTTGCCGGCGTCGTGTTCGTAGCGTCGCGCCAGCACGTTCCCGTCTATGACACGGAGTACGAGCCGCCATCAGGCGCCTGAGCGTCCGGGTTTTTGGGACGCAGAGTCGTCAAGGTGAAACCGTCCAGCGTTTCCGCTAGGCTCACTCCCGACATGGGCACCACACCTACGCCAAGCAACGGAGCAGAGCGTTCTGCTCCTACTGGACGTGAAGACGGTATGGCCGTCCTCGCTTACATCCTCGCGGGAATCATCTTCTACGGGGGCTTGGGCTGGATTGGTGATCATTTCCTCAAGACAACTTGGCTGCTGCCGGTTGGGCTCATCGCGGGTCTGATCAGTAGCTTGTACCTCATCATCAAGAGATACGGGAGCGCTACGTGACTCTGGGCTTTCTTCCGCTGGAGACCGGCGATTACACCCCTCCTGGTACCAAGGACTTCCTGTGGTATTCGCTCTGGCCGGGCGTGTTGCCCGATTGGGTGAACAAGCCGCTGGTGCAGGCGATCATCGCGGCCCTGCTCGTGATCGTGCTCTGGTGGCTGGCCTCTCGCAAGCTCAGCATCAAGCCCTCCAAGGGTCAGTTCTTCGCTGAGTACATGTACGAGTTCGTGCGCAACGGCATCGCCCGCGACATCCTGCACGCGGATTTCCGCAAGTACCTGCCCTACCTGCTGGGCCTCTTCACGTTCCTGTTGGTGAACAACTGGTTCGGCCAGTTCTTCCTCTTCATGTACCCGGCGTTCTCCAACGTGGGCTTCGCCTACGGCCTGGCCATCCTGTCGTGGCTCGTCTATGTGGGCGCTGGCTTCGCGAAGTGGGGATTCGGGGGCTTCCTGAAGAAGTCCCTCGTCCCAGAAGGCGTGCCTGGTTACCTTCTCCCTCTGGTCATCCCGTTGGAGTTCCTGGCCACCTTCATCACGCGCCCCATCACGCTGGCGCTGCGTCTCTTCGCCAACCTGTTCGCTGGCCACCTCGTGGTCATGGTGTTCGCCATTGGTGGCGGCTGGTTGCTCAGCCAGCAGGACAACCTGTTCTACAACATCTCCGGCGGCGTCTCGATCCTCTTCAGCATCGTCATCATGCTGCTGGAACTGTTCATCGGCGCCCTGCAGGCCTACATCTTCACGGTTCTCACCGCCCAGTACGTGTCGACCTCGATCGCCGAGGCGCACTAAATCCCCACAATCTCCCCAGGTCGACCGCCTGGGTAGCCATCCGAAAGGAAAACAATGTCCCTCCTCGAAATCACCGGCAACCTGAACATGATCGGCTACGCGATCGCCACGATCGCCCCGGCCCTCGGCGTTGCCTGGATCTTCGCGTCGGTCATCAACGGCACCGCCCGCCAGCCTGAGGCCCGTGGCGCCATGATGAGCACCGCGTTCATCGGCTTCGCCGTGGTTGAGGCCCTGGCCA
>JAUNUF010000011.1 GCA_030538315.1 Propionibacteriaceae bacterium | reverse complement strand
TGAGGCTGGCTGCCGGTAGATCATCTCAGGCGGCGCGGCCTGCTCCACGCGGCCCTTGTTCATCACGACGATCCGGTCGGACATGCTCATCGCCTCGGACTGGTCGTGCGTCACGTAGACGCTGGTGATACCCAGGTGCCTCTGCAGGCGGCGGATCTCCAGACGCATGTGTTCGCGCAGCTTGGCATCCAGGTTGCTGAGCGGCTCGTCAAACAGCAACACCTTGGGTTTCATCACCATCGCACGGGCCAGGGCCACTCGCTGCTGCTGCCCGCCCGAAAGTTGGTTGGGGGCTCGATTGGCCAACTGCTGGAGGTTCATCGACTCCAGTGCGAGGTCAACTTCCTCTTTGACCTTCTCGGCCGCCATGCGGCGCAGCTTCAGGCCGTAGGCCACATTGTCGCGCACCTTGAGGTGGGGGAAGAGGGCGTAGGACTGGAAGACCATGGCCATGGGGCGTCGGTTGGGTGGGGTGTCAATCATGTTGCGCCCGTCCAACACCACTTCGCCGCCGGTGGGATCTTCGAAACCGGCGATCATGCGCAGGGTGGTGGTCTTCCCACACCCAGAAGGGCCGAGGAGGGTGATGAACTCACCCGGTTCAATGTCGAGGTCGATGGCGTCGACGGCTGTGACCTTTTCCGGGCCGTTGCCGAACTCCTTGGTCAGACCCACCAGGCTGAGGCGGCCGGTGTTGGGCTGGGTGTCTTCGAGCAACTTGTCGGCGGCTGCGAGGTCTGTCATCTGTCTGTCTCCGATCTCAGGCTGCTGAAGGGGGAATGGCGGGGGCTGCGACGTTGCTGCGTCCGCGCATGGCGAAGTTCAGCAGGCCGATCACACCCAGCACGATGAGGATGAGGATGGTGCAGTAGGCGAACGCGTTGCCGAAGCGTCCCGCTTCCACCTCAGAGAGGATCTGCGAGGTCATGATGCGCGTGCGTGGGGTGGTGATGAAGATGATGGCGGAGATCGTCGTCATGGAGCGCGCGAAGGCGTAGGTGAGGCCAGACAACAGGGCCATCCGGATCAACGGCAGTGTCACCTTGCGGAACGTGGTCAGTCCGCTGGCGCCCAGCGAGGTGGAGGCCTCGTCGATGGCGGGGTCAATCTGCTGGAGCGCCGCGACGCCGGATCGTTGACCAGCGGGGATGGAGCGGGCGATGTAGACCATCACGATCGCCATGGCCCCTGCGAAGATGGCGCCACCGCCTGCCAGCGCTGGGAGGAAGCGGCGCCCCCAGGCGTCGAGGGGAGTGTTGTAGGCGATGGCGTAGCCGATGCCAAGCACCGTGCCGGGGACGGCGAGCCCGAGCATGCCCAGGAAGTCCAGGATGCCGGCACCCTTGCGGAGCTTGCGCACCACGAGCCAGGCAATCAGCATGCCCATGACACCCGCGATCGGGGTGGCGATCAGGGCCAGCAGGGTGGTGGTGATGATGGCATCTGAACCGATGCCCTGGAACAGGTAGCGGTAGTTGTCCAGCGTCCAGGTGTTGTTGACGCCGAGGATCCGGACGAACCCGCCCACGATCACGGTGCCGTACACCAGCACGATGAGGAGCATGAGGAACCCCACGACGCTGAGGACGGGAATGCGGGCCAGGTTGGACGAGTTGAGCTTGGCCGTGCCTGCCGGCTTGCCCGTCACGCTGACGGCGGACTGACGGTTGGACCAGTAGCGCTGCACGATGAAGACCATGAGAGCCGGCACCAGGAGCACCAGGGAGTAGGCGGCGCCTGCCCCCAGGTTGTACTCGCCGATGATGGCGAGGTAGGCCCGGGATGCTAACACGGTGAAGTCTCCACCCAGCACCAGCGGGTTGGCCAGGTCAGCGATGGCCTCGACGAACAGCAGCAGGAAGGAAGCTGCGAATCCGGGGATCAGCATGGGCAACGTGACCGTGATGAAGATCTGCCACTTGTTTGCGCCCAGGCTCTGCGACGCCTCATCCAACGAGGGGTCGAGTGAGCGCAGCATGCCGAGCAGGTTGAGGTATGCCACCGGGAAGAAGGACAGGGCGAGCACGAACGTCAGGCCCCCGAGGCCGTAGACGTTCCAGTTGAGGCCCAGCAGCTGCTTGCTGATGATGCCTCCGCGGCCAAACAGGGTGATCACTGCGGTGGCGACGGCGAAGGGGGGAGAAACGATCGGCAACAGCGAGAGGAGGTGGACGATCTTCTTTCCGCGCCACTGGAGGCGAGCCTGGGCGTAGGCGAGGACGAACCCGATGAGGGTGCCGATGGCCGCAACCAGGAGTCCGAGGATGACGGTGTTGAGAAGGATTCGCCGATTGACCTCGGAGGTGAACATCCGGGTCAGCGTGGCCATGCCGCGCTCGGAGAACGCGGCCATGAAGGTGCGCCCCAAGGGGAGGAGCACGAGGAGGAACAAGATGGCCACCACGACGACGATCAGGCCGATCGTCACTGGGTCCTGACGGACCCGGCGGGGCTTGCGTTTCGGGGCAGGAGCCGTCGGATCAACGGCGGGTGGAACGTCAACGGTGGCGGTCATGCGCACTTTCCTGGGTCTGGGGGGTGGGGCCAGAGCCTGGCCCCACCCTTGGGTGACTCGGGCCTTACTCCTTCGGAGCTGCGGCGATCTCTTCGTCGAAGCGAGCCGTCAGGCTTTCCTTGGCTTCGGCAGCCGCCTTGAAGTCGTAATCGACCAAGGTGACCTCATCGAGGTTGACCATGCGTTCGTCCGGTGCGCCGTTCGGGTTGGTGAACAACTGGTAGGACTGGTGCTTGGGGCCGATCTCCTGGGCTTCAGCCGAGAGCGCCCAGTCGTAGTAGAGCTTGGCGGCGTTGGGGTGCTGCGCACCCTTGATGAGCGCCACGCCGCCGATTTCCCAGCCGGTGCCGTCACTGGGGATGGTGGTGACGAGATCGGTCATGCCCTGTTCTTCGTACTTGACGCAGTCGTGGCTGAACACGATGGAGGTGGCCACCTCGCCGCGGCCGGCAGACTGGGCCGGCGCGGAGCCGGACTTGGTGTACTGCAGGATGTTGCCGTGCAGCTGGCGCATCCAGTCAAGGGCCTGGTCTTCGCCGCCACGCAGTACCACCTGGGTCCAGAGCGTGGTGAAGGCGGTGCCGGAGGTTGCCGGGTGGGCCATCATGATCTGGCCCTTGAGCTTGGGATCCAGGAGGTCGTCCCAGGTCTTCGGGGCTTCCACGCCCAGGCCGTGCTGGACGGCCTGGTTGGAGCAGAACCCTAGAACGCCGACGTAGATGCCACCCCAGTAGCCGTCAGGATCCATGTACTTGGGATCGATCTCGCTGGCAGCGGGTGAGTTGTAGGTGTCGAGCAGTCCAGCGGCCGCGGCCACGTTGTAGCCGTCAACCGGTCCGCCGTGCCAGACATCAAACTCCGGGTTGCTCTTGGCGGATTCGAGACGCGCGACCGCTTCACCCGAGGCGAGCCGGACGTAGCTGGTGGCAACGCCGGTCTTCTCTTCGAAGGCTGCCACCCATGCCTGGCACACGTCCTCCTGGTTGCCGCAGGCCACGACGAGGCTGTCCTCAGGCTCAGCGGCGGAGGGAGCGGCTGGCTCGGTGCCGGCTGCGCCGGTGGTTGCGCCGTCGGCCGGTGGGGCCGGTGTGGTCTCATCCTCGATGGCGCAGCTGGACAGCAGCAGTGCTGAAACGGCGGCCGCGGCTGCGATGGTTCGGATCCTGAGGGTCATCGTTGATCTCCTGCGGTGGGTCTGGTGGTTCATGAACCGGGGATGAACACACGATAAACAGAAGATGAACGCAAAATGTCCAGACAGGGAACAAAGCGAGCCGAGTGTTATCTCTCCGTGATCTATCGCACGGTCATCGCGGCTCTGATTCGGGGCTGAGGCGATAGCCTGTGAGGCGTGCTTGACCTCCTGACCGCCTCACCGCTGCTGACCATCATGGTGGTCGTGGCGTTGGGGGCCGCGGTCGGCATGATCCCCTTCGGCCCGCTGCGCCTGGGAGCGGCCGGGGCACTGTTCGTGGGCCTCTTCTTCGGCGCTGTGGAGCCGTCGCTGGGGGAGGGGATGGGTCTGGTGTCGACGCTCGGCCTGGCCCTGTTCGTCTACGCCGTGGGCGTCGCGGCCGGGGAGACCTTCTTTGCCGATCTGCGCCGCCAACTTCCCCTCATGGGACTGGCCCTGGCGGTGCTGACCGCGGTGGCGGTTGCCTCGCTGCTGATCGGCAGAGCATTCGGGCTCACCCCGGGGCTGATCGCTGGCGTCTTCGCGGGATCCCTCACCTCCACACCCGCCCTCGCCGCCGCAACGCAGGCCACCGGGAGCCCGGATGCGGCCGTCGGCTATTCGCTGGGATACCCGGTAGGCGTGGTGCTGGCCATCATTGCTGTCGCCCTCGTGGTGCAACGCGCCTGGCCCGGCGCCCGCGATGAGCCCTCCGCCAACGCCGCGGGCATCGTCGCGGAATCGGTGGAGGTGGATCGCACCACCGCGCTGCGGGCGGTGCCCGGATGGACCGATGAATCCATCAAGATGAGCTACCTGGTGCGCGATGGCCGCACCCGCGTCCTGTCGCCAGGGGAGGATCTTGTCCCGGGGGACCAGGTGCTGGTGGTGGGATCGCCACAGGCCACCGCCAGGGCCATCGAGTATCTGGGCACCCGCTTGGAACAGGAACTCACCACAGACCGTGGCTCGGTGGACTTCCGCCGTTTCGTGGTCTCGTCCTCTACGGTGGCCGGCCGCAGCGTGGCGCAACTCAACCTGCCCGGCCGCTTCGGCGGAGTCATCACCCGCGTGAGGCGTGGGGATGCTGATCTCCTGGCCAAGGACGATCTCGTGCTGCAGCCCGGTGACCGGGTCCTGGCAGTTGGCCCGCAGCGCGATCTGGATTCCATCGGCGCCTTCTTCGGAGATTCCGAGCGGAAGGTCTCCGAGGTTGACGCCCTGGCGCTGGGCCTGGGCCTGGTGCTGGGGCTCCTGCTGGGCGCCGTCGTGGTGCCGCTGCCCGGCGGCATCGAACTGTCCCTCGGCCCGGCGGCCGGGCCGCTAGTGGTGGGCATGATCCTCGGTGCCGTGCACCGCACCGGCCCGCTGCTGTGGGCCATCCCGCTCTCGGTGAACCTGACCATCCGGCAATTGGGCCTGCTGCTCTTCCTCGCGACGGTGGGCCTGGCATCGGGGCCTATGTTCGCCCAGCAGGCGCTCACGGGGGCAGGGGTGAGGGCAGGCCTCATGGCGGCCAGCTTGGTGGTGGTGGCCGCGCTGCTGTTCATGATCGGGGCACGCACCATGGGGCTCTCGGCGCCTCGGAGCGCCGGGGCGTTCGCCGGGTTCATTGGCCAGCCGGCCATCCTTGCGTTCGCCAACGAACGGGTTGACGACGACCGCGTCGAGGCGGGCTATGCAGCGCTGTTCGCGCTGGCCATCGTCGCCAAGATCGTGGCTGTCCAGATCCTCGCAGCACTGATGTGAGAGGGCGGGTTGCTGACTCGGCGGCCTGCGCTGTCGGGGTAAGGTGGGGAACCGTCGGTCCGTCGTGGTGGAGGTTGGTTGTCAGTGGCTGAGAATTTCGTTCATCTGCACTGCCACACCGAGTTCTCCATGCTGGATGGGGCCGCCCGCATCCACGAGCTCTTCAAGGGCGCTGAGCAGATGGGCATGCCTGCCCTCGCCATCACGGATCACGGCAACCTGTACGGCGCCTACGAGTTCTTCAAGGCCTCGAAGCAGTACGGCGTCAAGCCCATCATCGGCCTTGAGGCGTACCTGACGCCCCGCACGCACCGCTCGGAACGCAAGCGCGTGCAGTTTGGTGATGGCACCGGAGACGATGTCGCCTCCAAGGGCGCCTACACCCACATGACCATGTGGGCGGCCAACAACGACGGCATGCACAACCTCTTTCGGCTCTCCACGCGCTCCTCGCTCGAAGGGTTCTTCTACAAGCCCCGCGCTGATCGGGAACTGCTCAACAGCTACGGCAAGGGGCTCATCGCCACCACCGGCTGCCCGTCCGGTGAGGTGCAGACGTTCCTACGTCTGAATCAGTACGACAACGCCAAGGCCGCTGCAGGAGAGTTCCGCGACATCTTCGGCAAGGGCAACTTCTTCGTCGAGCTGATGGATCACGGCCTGGACATCGAGACCCGGGTGCGCCACGATCTCCTGCGTCTCTCCAAGGAACTTGACCTCCCGCTGGTGGCCACCAACGACCTCCATTACGTGCACGCCCATGACGCTGACGCCCACGACACGCTGCTGTGCGTCTCGGCGGGATCACGCAAGGCGGAGACCAACCGGTTCAAGTTCGACGGCAACGGGTACTACCTCAAGTCCTCCGAGGAGATGCGGCGCCTGTTCAACGAGCTGCCGGAGGCGTGCGACAACACGCTTGCAATCGCGGAGCGCATCGAAACGTCGTTCGACGAGGGCATGGGCACCTACATGCCCAAGTACACGGTGCCCGACGGCGAAACTGAGGACTCCTGGTTCCACAAGGAAGTGGAACGGGGCCTTCAGGAGCGCTACCGCGGCAACATCACGGCCGAGATCCGCGAGCGCGCCGAGTTCGAGATGAACATCATCGCCACGATGGGCTTCACCGGCTACTTCCTGGTGGTGGCGGATTTCATCAACTGGGCCAAGAAGAACGGCATCCGTGTGGGCCCGGGCCGCGGCTCGGGTGCCGGTTCCATCTGCGCCTACGCGCTGCGGATCACGGATCTGTGCCCTCTCCAGCACGGCCTGCTGTTCGAGCGCTTCCTCAACCCGGAGCGCGTCTCCATGCCGGATTTCGACATTGACTTCGATGATCGCCGCCGCGCCGAGGTGATCCAGTACGTCACGGAGAAGTACGGCAACGACAAGGTTGCCCAGATCATCACCTACGGATCCATCAAGGCCAAGGCCGCCGTCAAGGACGCCGCCCGCGTCCTCGACATGCCGTTCGCCATCGGTGAGCAGATCTCGAAGGCCATGCCGCCAGATGTCATGGGCAAGGGCGTTCCGCTGGCAGATCTGTTCAACGAGCAGCACAAGCGCTACGCAGAGGGCACCGAGTTCCGCGAGCTCTACCAATCCTCGCCGGACGTGCGCACCGTCGTCGACACCGCCAAGGGGCTCGAAGGCCTGAAGCGGCAGTGGGGCGTGCATGCCGCCGGCGTGATCATGAGCTCGGATCCTCTGATCGACATCATTCCGCTCATGAAGCGCGAGGCCGACGGCGCCATCATCACCCAGTTCGACTACCCGGGCTGCGAGTCCTTGGGTCTCATCAAGATGGACTTCCTGGGTCTGCGCAACCTCACCGTCCTCGACGACGCGGTGCGCAACATCAAGCTCAACCGGGATTTCGACCTCGACCTCGACGCGCTGGTTGAGGACATGACCGACAAGGCGTCCTACGAGCTGCTGGCCAGCGGCGACACGCTCGGCATCTTCCAGCTCGACGGCGGCGGCATGCGCACGCTGCTGCGCCAGATGCAGCCAGACAACTTCGAGGACATTTCCGCAGCGCTCGCGCTGTACCGCCCTGGCCCCATGGGCGCCCAATCCCACACCAACTACGCCCTGCGCAAGACCGGCCTGCAGGAGATCGTCCCGATCCATCCGGAGCTCGAGGAGCCGCTCGCAGACATCCTGTCCACCACCTACGGCCTCATCGTCTATCAGGAGCAGGTCCAGCAGATCGCCCAACGCGTGGCCGGCTACTCGCTGGGCAAGGCAGATCTGCTGCGCCGCGCCATGGGCAAGAAGAAGAAGGAAGTCCTGGACGCAGAGTTCGTGCCCTTCTCCGAGGGCATGCGCGCCAACGGCTACTCCGACGGTGCCATCAAGGCGCTGTGGGAGATCCTCGTCCCGTTCTCGGATTATGCGTTCAACAAGGCCCACACCGCTGCCTACGGGGTCATCTCCTACTGGACGGCCTACCTCAAGGCCAACTACCCCGTCGAGTACATGGCAGCGCTGTTGCAGTCTGTGCGCGACGACAAGGACAAATCCGCTCAGTACCTCGCCGAGTGTCGCCACATGGGCATCGAGGTGCTGCCGCCGGATGTGAACTCCTCGGAAGTGATGTTCACCCCTGTGGGCGAGCACATCCGTTTCGGCCTGGGCGCGGTGCGCAACGTGGGAGACAAGGTGGTGACCGCCTGGGTGGAGGAGCGCAAGAAGCTCGGCCCAGCGGAAGACTTCTACGACTTCCTGGACAAGGCGCCGCTGCTCATGTGCAACAAGCGGGTGGTCGAATCGCTCATCAAGGCGGGCGCCTTCGACGAGATGGGCCACACGCGTCGGGCACTCATGGGAATCTTCGAGAACGCCGTCGATTCGGTCATCGACCTCAAGCGCAACGCCGAACACGGCCAGGACGGCTTTGATTTCGGCTTCGACACCGAGGGCGCGGCCACGTCGTCGGCCCTGCGCGAGGTGGTGCCGGAGATGGACGAGTGGGATCGCCGCACCAAGCTGGCCTTCGAGCGCGAAATGCTGGGCCTCTACGTGTCGGATCACCCGCTCAACGGGCTGGAGCACGTGCTGCAATCCAACTCAGAACGCTCCATCGCCTCAGTCGCCTCGACGGAGGGCTACCGCGGGCCCACCAAGGTTGCCGGCCTCATCACCTCTGTCAACCGGCGGGTGAACAAGGCGGGCAACATCTGGGCCATCATCACGGTGGAGGACCTCACCAGTTCGGTGGAGGTCACGGTCTTCCCGCGCGTCTACGACCAGGTGGCGCAATACCTGGAGCCAGACACCATCGTGTCGGTGAGCGGCATCGCGGAGGACGGCGAGGACCGCGGCCGCATGCGCGCGCAGCAGGTGCTCACCCCGCATGTGAGCGCGGAAGGCAACGCTGGGCCGCTGGCCCTGTCCATTCCCGCCGTGCGCTGCACACCAGGCATGGTGAACCGGCTGAAGGACATCCTGGCGCAGTACCCGGGCTCTGCGGAGGTGCACCTCAACCTGCGCACGGGGGATCAAATCAAGACGTTCCGCCTCGGTGACGGATTCCGGGTGGACCTCACATCCGCGCTGTTCGCAGATCTCAAGGCCGTCCTCGGCCCCGCCTGCGTGGGCATGGGGAGGGTGGATGTCTGAGGGATTCCTCGTGGTCACCCGCCGCAGCCAATTGGCCGAGCTGTGGGACAACACCTGGTGGCGCCTGATCGTGTTCGTGGCATCCGCCGTGGTGCTGGGGGCACTCGGTGGCCTCGTCTGGGCCAGCACCGCGCCCCGGCCCACGTATCTCATTCAGGAGAACCTCACCGCGCTGATCTCCGAGCGTGGCCAGGCCACCATCGTGGGCGCAGATGTCAGCTACGTGCTCATCACCGGCATCATCGGCCTGCTGGCCGGAGCCGCGGGCTGGTTCGTCCTCTACCGGCGGGGCTGGTTGGTGATTCTCGGCTCCATCTCGGCTGGGCTTCTGGCGGCCCTCATGACGTGGCGGTTGGGCCTCGTGATCAGTGGCAGTGATTTTGCCCAGCGGTTGGCCACTGCGCGGCCTGGGGATGTGGTGGCGGTGGATCTGGAACTCCACTCGATGGCTGCCCTCATGGTGGCGCCGTTCGCGGCGATCACCCCGGTGATGCTGCTTGCCGCTTTCTGGCCTGAGCCCGCGGATGAGCAGCCGGCGGAGGAGCTAGAGCCCACCCACTAAGATGGGTGATCGTGCTGCGCAATCTTGATTTCACGGGGGTCGAAGGCCCCTACCGGTCCATGCTGCCGCGAGGTTCGTTCGATGTTGAGGCCGCCGTCGAGGTGGTTCGGCCCATCGTCGACGATGTGGCGGCCCGCGGAGCTGAAGCTCTTCGCGAGTACTCGCTGAAGTTCGACGGCGTGGCCCCTCAACATCTGCGCGTGCCTGCCGAGGAGCTTGCCCGTGCTGCGCAGGAACTCGACCCCCGCTTGGCTGAGGCGTTCGCCGTCGCCATCGAGCGGCGCCGCACCGTGGCCAGCACCCTCGAACTCGATGCCAACCCGCAGCCCGCGCAACTGGCCGACGGCGCACGCGTCGGCCTGCGCAACATCCCCGTGGACAGGGTGGGGCTCTACGTGCCGGGCGGCCTGGCGCCGCTGGCCTCCTCCGTCATCATGAACGTGGTGCCGGCCCAGGTGGCAGGCGTCGAATCGATCGCCGTTGCCTCGCCGCCCCACAAGGAGTTCGGCGGGCTGCCGCACCCCAATATCCTGGCGCTGTGCCACATCCTGGGCGTGGACGAGGTCTACGCCGTGGGCGGCGCCCAGGCCATCGCCATGTTCGCTCACGGTGTGCAGGGCCTGTGCGAACCCGTCTCGATGATCACCGGCCCCGGCAACATCTACGTGGTGGCCGCCAAGCGCCTCATGCGCGGCCTGGTGGGGATCGATTCGGAGGCCGGCCCCACCGAGATCGCGATCGTGGCGGATGACACCGCCAACCCGGCCTACGTCGCTGCAGATCTCATCTCCCAGGCCGAGCACGACCCGCTGGCCGCCTCCGTACTCATCACCCCGTCCACCGCGTTGGCGGAGGCGGTGCGAGCCGAAGTTGCCCGGCAGGTGGAAACCCAGAAGCACCAGGAGCGCATCCGCACGGCGTTGACCGGTGAGCAGTCCGCCGTCGTGCTCGTGCGCGACATCGACCAGGCTCTTGCAGTGGCCGATGCCTACGCAGCTGAGCACCTGGAGATCCAGACTGCCGACGCAGAGGCAGTGGCCGCCCGCATCCGTAACGCCGGCGCGATCTTCGTGGGGGACTACGCCCCGGTGTCGCTAGGCGACTATTCGGCTGGCTCCACCCACGTGCTTCCCACCGCGGGCTGCGCCTGCCACTCCTCTGGCCTCACTGTCCGCTCCTTCATGCGCACGGTGCACGTCATCAACTACACCGCAGATGCACTGATGGCCATCGCGGACGGGGTGGAGCGGTTCGCGCTGGCAGAGGATCTACCCGGCCACGCGGCCGCCATCACGGTGCGGAGGCCGCAGTGATCACCCTCGACGAACTCCCGCTGCGCGCGGATCTGGTGGGGGAGGAGCCCTACGGCGCTCCTCAACTGGACGTGCCCGTGGTGCTCAACGTCAACGAGAACCCCTACCCGCCGTCGCCCGCCATTCGGCAGGAGATGGCTGAGGCCGTCGTCGAGGCGGCTGGCAGCTTGAACCGGTACCCGGATCGGGAAGCCAGGGCGCTGAGGGCTGACTTGGCGGCCTACCTGGGCCACGGCCTTTCTGCGGAACAGATCTGGGCGGCCAATGGCTCCAACGAGATCATGAGCCACCTGCTCACGGCCTTTGGCGGCCCGGGGCGAAAGGTGCTCACGTTCACGCCCACGTACTCCATGTACCCCGAGTACGCACGCAACACCTGCACGGAGTTCGTCACCGTGCATCGCCACGACGACTACTCGCTCGACGCCGAGCTCATCCTGGGCGCCATCGCTGAGCACCAGCCCACCGTCGTGCTGATCACCACCCCGAACAACCCCACCGGCACCACCGTGCCGCTTGAGGTCATCGACGAGGTGTGCGCCGGCACGGACGCCATCGTGGTGGCAGATGAGGCCTATCAGGAGTTCTCGAGCCGCCCGAGCGCGCTCGAGTTGCTCGCCAAGCACCCCCGGCTCGTGGTTTCGCGCACCATGAGCAAGGCGTTTGCGCTCGCGGGCGGGCGCCTGGGATACCTCGCCGCCGCGCCGGCCATCGTCGACGCCTGCCGCATCGTGCGGTTGCCTTACCACCTCAGTGCGCAGACGCAGGCAGTGGCGCGCGTGGCGCTGGCGCACGCCGACGAGTTGCTCGCCCAGGTGCGCCAACTCACGGAGGAAGCGCGCGGCTTCGAGGCCTGGGCCCGCGAGCACGGCTACGCGGTCATCGACTCCGAGGCGAACTTCTCGCTCATCGGCCGCTTCCCGGATCGCCACCAGGTGTGGCAGGAACTCCTGGACAGGGGCATTCTGATCAGGGAGACCGGCCCGGCCGGGTTCCTCCGCGTCTCCGCGGGCACGCCCGAAGAGATGGCCGCGCTGAAGGCGGCCCTCACCGAACTCGACCCCGAAAGGCAGCCATGAGCCGCACCGCAACCGTTGAACGCACCACCAGCGAATCCAGCATCAAGGTCACGATCGACCTCGACGGCACGGGCAGGTCCCAGATCTCCACGGGGATTGGCTTCTACGACCACATGCTCACGGCCCTTTCCAAGCACTCCCTGATCGACATCACCGTGGAGGCTGAGGGCGATCTCCACATCGATGGGCATCACACCATCGAGGACACCGCCATCTGCCTCGGCCAGGCGCTCAAGGAGGCGCTGGGCGACAAGTCCGGCATCCGGCGCTACGCCTCCGCCGTCGTCCCGCTGGACGAGGCGGTGGCCGAGGTGGTCGTGGACGTGGCCGGCCGGCCGTACGTCACCTGCCAGGGCGAGCCTGAGGGCCAGGTGTACGCGCTGATCGGGGGCTCCGGCGTGCCGTACGCCGGTTCGATGACCTACCACTTCTTCGAGTCGCTCGCCCTCAATGCCGGCCTCTGCCTGCACCTCACGCTGAGGGCTGGCCGGGATCCGCACCACATCGTCGAGGCCGAGTTCAAGGCGCTGGCCCGCGCGCTGCGCGACGCCGTCGAGATCGATCCGCGCCAGCAGGGCATCCCCAGCACGAAGGGTGCACTCTGATTCGGCGGGTGGGGCTGCTGGATTACGGTTCAGGCAACCTGCACAGCGCCGCGCGGGCCTTCCGCAATGCCGGCGCAGAGGTTGTCGTGTCCGCTGATCATGACGAGCTGCTGCGGCAGGACGGTTTGGTGGTGCCGGGTGTGGGCGCCTTCGCTGCGTGCATGGCCGGGATCGAGCGGGTTGGCGGTGACGACCTGATCCGCGCCTGGGTACTGGCGGAGCGGCCGCTCCTGGGCATCTGTGTGGGCCATCAGGTCTTCTTCGCCGAGGGCCATGAGCATGGCCATCGCACCCGAGGCATCGGGCTGCACGACGGCGTGGTCGGCCAGGTGCCCGCCCGCAGGCTGCCGCACATGGGGTGGAACACCGTCGAACCCGGCGCAGGCTCACGACTCTTCGATGGCCTTGCCGGGGAGCGCTTCTACTTCGTGCACAGCTATGCGGCGCAGACGCCGCCCATGGAAGGCGTGGTCAGCATGTCGCGCCATGAGGAGGCAACGTTCGTGGCGGCGGTGGAGCGCGGACACGTGTCGTCCACGCAGTTCCACCCGGAGAAATCCGGCGCGGCCGGGGCCCGCCTGATCTCGAACTGGCTCAGCTGAGCAGTTCCTCGATGACGTCGAGCACCGCGTCGTTGGCGTTGCTTCCGGCACGGTGCGTGGCCACCTCCACGAGGGAGTCGCGGGCTCCCTCCAGCGCGTAACCACGGCCCGAGGCGGCCAGCAACTCCACGTCGTTGCCGCCGTCGCCGAACGACACGACGTCCTTCCAGTCCACGCCCCACCTGTCCAGGAGCAGACCAAGCCCGTGGGCCTTGTGGATGCCCGGCTGGTTCATGTCCATGTCGCGTGGGCCGGAGATCACCACGTTCAGCACGTCGCCCACCTCCTCGGAGACCTGACGCGCGACCTCCACCACATCCGTGTCGGTGATCATGGAGAACTTCATGACATCCACGTCGAGGGCCAGCAGGTCTTCGGCAACGTCAAGGCGGTGGTAGTAGCGGCGCATGCCGTCGACGAACCACTCCGGGGCGGTGGCGGGCACGAATGCACCCTCCGTGCCGCTCATGACGAAGGGGTGGCCTAGCGCGGTCAGGGAGCGGATGACCCTTTGCGCCGCCTCCGGGTCAAGCACCGCAGTGGCCAGCGGCGTCGTCTGGCCCTGATCCACCACGATGTGACCGTTTTCGGCGACGAAGGCGGCATCGTCAAAGGGCTGGAAGAAGGATCGCAACTGGGTGAGCTGGTTGCCGCTGGCCACCACGAAACGGATACCGCGTTCGCGCATCACGGCGAGGAGGCGCTCGAACCGAGCGCGATCGTAGGTGTCATCAGGCCTGAGGAAGGTCCCGTCCATGTCCACGGCAATCACAGCAACCATGGCCGGAACCCTATCCGACGTACCTCAGGGGCGGGCGACCGCCTCGTCAAGTTGGCGGCGACGCCCCAGCCACACCTCTGAACTCACCCAGCCAGCGTTGTAGTCGAGCGTGCCGTCCGGGTCGATGATGCTCAACACCCGCTCGCGGCCCAGCACCTCTTCCGCACCACGCGCTGCGGCCAGATCGTCGAACGCGTCGCGCATGAGCCGGTGACGCAGCGAGGGCCACGTCGCACCACCGGGGCCGGGGTAGACGATGAACGGGTCGCCGCTGATGAAGCCACCCCCGGCGCTGGTCTCGGCGAACGGATTGATGGCGCCCCGGGACAGTTGGCGGGAGTAGAAGTTCAACGCCCAGTGCAGGAATCCGACGGCGCGGAACTTGTAGAGCTGCCAGCCCAAGGCCCTGGTACGCACGGCCTCTTGGGCGATGAACCGGTTGGACACGTCCCTGGACTGGGCGATGCAGTAGTACACCCAGCTGGGTTCGGTACCCACCGCGCGGAAGGAGGGAACCGCATCTGTGGCGACGACAGGAGTCTGGACCAGGTCGGCGTATTCGGGGTGCGACAGTGCGTCGAGCACCCGGCAGCCGTCGAGGAGTTCCTGCACCGAGTCGCGGGCGCGGCGGTATGAGTCGAGGTGGTGCTCGTTGGGTTCGTCCGAGATGTGGAAGACGGTCTTGTCCAGCCCAACCCGTTCAGCGAAATAGCTCTTCAGGAACGGGATCAGTTGGCTCAGGAACCGCTGATATTCCGGATCCGTGGCGGGCGTGTCCCAGCCGAACCTGTCCGTGCGTTGGCCGTTCTCCCACACCTCGAACTTCGGCGTCCACTCTGCGCCCCATTGGGTGAAGAGGTGCGGTACCTCCACGCGGCTGATGCCGGCCTCGGCGAGAGTGTCGAGCCATCTGTCGAGGTGCTTGGTCCCGAACGAGTACGTCCCGTCGGCCAAGCCGATCTCCAATAGTTGGGTGGTGCGGCGATAGGTGCCCACTGCGGTGTCGAGCGGGGGAGTCCACACGGGCGTCAACAGCATGGTGACGCCCATCTGTGCCGCGGCCTGCATCTGGCCTCTGATGATGTCCCAGTGGGCCTCGCTCCAGGTTTCGACGCCGTAGTGGGTGGCGAGGCAATCCGCGTGGAACCACTGGGTGTTCTCGATCCCATGCTCCGGCAGTGCCCGATCGACCAAGTGCACTGGCAGCGTGACGTCGAGGATCTGTTGCCCGTCGGCCGTCATGGTGACGTGCACTGCGTCGATGGGCGCCTCGATGTCGACCCAGACGGAGTGCCACCCGATGTGGGTCGCGCGAAGCGACACCGAACCGTCGGATGTTGGCCCGAGGGGGCGCAGGACGTCAGGGAGCATTCCTGGTGTCTCGGTGAGGAAGCCGTCGCCGTGCTCCTCCCAGCAGGGGACTTGAATCGGAACGAGGTCCACCGCGTGCAGTTGGATGCCTTCGGCTCCCGTGACGGTGAGGACGACGTCGGTGGTAGGCGCCGCGTAATCGGTGGGCACCGGCCGCCATGCCACCTGGAAGGACAGCGTCTCGCCAGTCCAGCCGGTCAGTGCTCTGAGCGGTTCGCTGGGCTCCCACGTCGGCAGCACCTTGGTAAGGCTGTCGGTGAGTGTGGCGAGGGTGGATCGTGACGACATGGCTATCCCTTCACTCCAGAGGCGGCTCCAGAGATCACCATTCCATACGGATGAGTTGGCTAAAGCGATCATGACCGAATAGGCAGCAGTGCCGCAGCGCTCCGTTGAAGGGGTAGGGTTGGGCGTCGTGGAGAAGCTTCAACTGTTGCCCGCCGTCGACGTCCAGAGCGGCCAGGCCGTTCAACTGGTGCAGGGCATTGCCGGCACCCAAAAGGAGTTCGGCGACCCCCTCAAGGCCGCGCTGCGCTGGCAGGACGGCGGCGCCGAATGGCTGCACCTCGTTGACCTCGACGCGGCGTTCGGCCGCGGCAACAACGCCGCGCTGCTCAAGGAGATCGTGGGCCAGCTCGACATGCAGGTCGAGATCTCTGGCGGCATCCGCGACGACGAATCGCTGGCCCGCGCGCTCGACACCGGTGCGCGCCGCGTCAACATCGGAACGGCCGCGCTGGAGAACCCAGAATGGTGTGACCGGATCCTTGGCGAACACGGAGACCGCATCGCCATTGGCATCGACGTGCGCGGCGAGAACCTTGCGGCCCGTGGCTGGACCACCGAGGGCGGCCCGTGGCCGGAGGTCGTCGACCGTCTGGTGGCCGCCGGGTGCGAGCGCTTCGTCGTCACGGATGTGAACTCCGACGGCATGCTCACCGGCCCCAACGTCGACCTGCTCATGGCGGTGGCCGAGCGCAGCGGCAAGAAGGTCATCGCCTCCGGCGGCATCGCCACGCTGGATGATCTGCGCGCCCTCCGCAAGCTGGTCGACCGCGGCGTCGAGGGCGCCATCGTCGGCACCGCTCTCTACGTGGGCCGGTTCACCATCGAAGAGGCGCTCGCGGTGGCTGAGGGCGACGTCGATGGCTAAGGCCCCGGCCAGCACGTTTGGCCCAGTCGACCCCACACGGGTCCATGTGCCCCCGCTGCTCAACGGCCGCATCAAGGATCTGCTGGCAAGCAAGAAGATCGCCATGACCGGCGTCACCGGCTTCATCGGCGAGCAGTTGTTGTGGAAGGTGCTCACGGAGTGCCCAGACACGACCACGGCCGTTCTGGTGCGCCGCAAGGGCTCGGTGACTGCGGAGGAGCGCGTCGTTGGCCTGCTCAAGAAGAAGATCTTCAAGGATCTTGTGGATGAGGCTGGAGGCGCGGAGGCGCTGATGGCCGCCCGCGTCCAGGTGATCGAAGGCGACCTCCCCAAGGTGCCGGATCTCCCGCGCGACATCGACGTGCTGGTGCACTGCGCCGGCGACGTTTCGTTCGACCCACCCATCGATCAGGCGTTCATGACCAACGTCGTGGGCACCAAGGCCCTGCTGGCCAAACTGCGGGAGTCCTGCTCGGATGCCGATGGCAACCTCGAGCGGGTGCCCCACTACGTGCATGTCTCGACGGCGTACACAGCCGGGCGGCGCCGCGGGGCCATCCCGGAGGCCGCCCACGTCCACACCATTGACTACGAGGCGGAAACCGCGGCGGCGCTCGCTATGGCGGAGCACATCGAGGCCCGTTCCCGAAGCGCGGAGCAGCTCACCATCTTGCGCAAGCAGGCGGAGGCTCTTCACCGCCAAGCTGGCTACCTGACCACCTCGGAAGATACGGAGCGCCGCCGTCAGGAATGGGTCAAGCAGGAGCTCGTTTCCGCCGGCACGGAGCGCGCCCGCTCGCTGGGCTGGACGGATGTCTACACCTTTGCCAAGGCGCTGGGCGAGCGCGTCGTGGCGGATGTCGCCCACGACATGAAGGTTTCCATCTTCCGCCCTGCCATCGTGGAATCCTCGCTGCGCTACCCCTATCCGGGGTGGATCGAGGGCTTCAAGATGGCAGATCCCATCATCCTGGCCTACGGCCGCGGGCAGCTGCCTGAGTTCCCAGCCTCGCCGGATGCGGTCATCGACATCATCCCGTGCGATTTCATCGTCAACGGCATCGTGGCAGTCTGCGCCACGGATCCCACGGTGGGGGAGCCGGAGTACTACCACGGCTCGTCCGGCGCCAGGAATCCGCTGACCTTCCGCGGCATCTACGAGCATGTGCGCAACTACTTCAGCGAACACCCGTACCTGTCCGGCCAGGGTTCAACGCCGCTGGCCACCTGGAAGTTCCCTGGCGCCGAGCCCATCGAGAAGCTCATGTGGGTGGGCGACAAGGCCGTGAAGGTGGGCAACAAGCTGATCAGCTTCGCCCCGCGCGGCAAGAAGGTGCGCGCCATGGCCACCAGCCTGGACAAGACAGCAAAGAACCTGGAGTTCCTCGGCAAGTACCTGACCCTCTACGGCGAGTACCTGCAATCCGAGCTGCACTTCGTCGACGACAGCACGCTCGCCCTGCACAACTCGCTGCATGAGGACGACAAGGAACGCTTCGGGTTTGACTCCGCCTCCTTCGACTGGCAGCACTACATGGAGGAGGTGCACATTCCGGCCATCACCAATCCGGTGCGCCGCCTCGAGGCCGTGCGCAAGCGCCGCCAGGCCCGCGCCGCCACCTTCAAGGAACTCAAGCCCAGCAAGAAGGGCACTGTGCTGGCGGCCTTTGACCTGGACGGCACCGTCATGGCCACCAACGTGGTGGAGACCTATCTCTGGGCCCGCCTGCCGGAGCTCAGCCCGCTGCGGCGGCTGGGCGAAGTCGTCAGCATCGCGGCGCAACTGCCGCTGTACCTCGGTGCAGAGCGCCGAGACCGTGGCGTGTTCCTCCGCTCGATCTACCGACGCTACGCCGGTGCAGATCTTGCCGCCCTCGAGGCCTACGTCGACGAGAAGTTGGCGCCGCTCATCCTGGACCGCATGTCTCCCGACGCGATCCGGCGGATCCGTGAGCACCGCGACGCCGGGCACACCACCATTCTGATGACGGGCGCGGTGCGCCCCCTGACCCGCCCGTTCGAGGGCCTGTTCGACACCATCGTCGCGGCTGAATTGGCCACGGACGACGAGGGCCGTTGCACTGGGTTCCTCAGCGGGCCGCCCATGGTCGGCGAATCACGCTCGGCCTGGCTCAACCACTACGCCAAGCTGCACGACATCGATCTGGCCAACAGTTACGGATACGCCGACAGCCACGTGGACCTTCCCATGCTGAACGCCGTGGGCAACCCCGTGGCGGTCAGCCCGGACATCGGCCTCATGCGGGCCGCCAAGTCCAAGGGCTGGTCGATCGTCGAGTGGCCGGAGATGTCTCCGCTGCCGCGTTGGAAGATGTCGTGAACGGAAAGGATTCCTGATGGCTCGCCCTGGATTTGTGCTTGAGGTCGATGACAAGACCCCGCCGCTCATGACGCCCGCTGGCGCCGAACTGCGGCTGGAGCGCCTCGGTATCGGCACCCGCGTGGTCTACCCGGCTGATGCCGTTGCATCATCGGATCCCACCGCACTGATCGAATCCGCGCTCACTGCGCCGCTCAACGCGCAGTCATTGGCATCGCGGATCCGGCCGGGCACGAAGCTGACCCTCGTGATCGCGGATGACGATCCGCCGTTCCCGCGGCCGCAGTTTGATCCCCGCCGCACCCTGGTGGAGCGAGTGCTTGAATCAGCTGCACGCGCCGGTGTCGACGACGTGGAACTGGTGGTCGCCAACGGCCTGCGTCAGCGCTGGTCGCCCGCTCAGATCACCAGCGTGTTGGGTGATCGGGTCGCCACGAGCTTCCTCCCGGACGGGCTGATCACCAGCCACGACGTCACTAGCGAGGACCTGGTCACCATCGGCGAGGTGGACGGGGCCCCCGTGCAGTTGAACCGCCGCGTGGCAGAGTCTGATCTCGTTGTGGTCATCGGCTTGGCATCGGCCCTCACGGCCCAGTGCCCGGTGGCCGGCGGCCTCACGGATCTGGCCACCATCAACCGCATGTATGGCGCCCACGCGGCCCCTGGCGCCAGCGCGGCGGTGGAGGATCTCGTTGCCCGGCACGTCGACGCGTTCTCGTTGGTCGCGGTGCTGGGCCAGCCGCTGCTCGGCCCCGCCATGCGGTTCGTCTCCAAGCGCGAATGGGAATGGAACCTGGGCGACAAGCTCTCCTATGCGGGCGCCCGTCAGATCGTCGCGGCCATGCCACGCAACGGTGCGTCGCTCGTTCACAACGCGCTGTCGGCGGATTACGCCATCATCGACGTGGTGGCGGGAGATCCCACGGCGGTGCGGCGCGACGCCTCGCGGGTGTGGCAGGCCGCCAACGCCGTCGAGGTGGCCGGCGCCGCGGATGTGCTGGTCACACCGGTGTGGGGAGCCGCCATCGAGGAGGGCCCCATCGGATCTCCGCTGGATGCCGCCCACCATGCCCTCGTGACCGCTGCGGGCTCGCACCTCGGCTCTCCGTTCGTGCGGGAAGGTGGCGTGCTGATCGGCTTCCACCCGTTGCCGAACAAGTTCTCCAACCGACGCCAGTCTGCGGCGGCGGATTTCTTCGCCAAGGTGCTGCCGGCCAGCACCGATCCTGCGGAGATCGCCGCGGAGTTCGAGCCCAAAGCCATCGCGGACGACTGGTACCTGGATCTGTACCGCAAGCAGTTCGCCCATCACCCCCTGCGGGTCTACCACCAGTGGTACCGCACCGCGGAAGCCGCGAGGAACCTGTCAAACGTGATCTGGGTGGGCGGAGACCGCCGCAGCGCCGCGCTCCTCGGCCATCGCGCGGCAAGCACCTATGCGGATGCCCTCGAGATCGCCTCGGACGTGGTGGGCAACGAGCCGGCCATCACTTTCCTCCGCGGCCCTGGGTTGGCGCTGGGCGACGTCCGATGAGCCGCAGCCTCCCCTCCTGGGCGCAGGCCCGCAGGTCCAAGGCCAAGCCGCGCTTCACGTGGCTGGCTGATGTGGTGCGCTTGCTGAAGGCGCCACAGAAGCCAGCTGGTGCGCCCAAGCAGGAACGCAGCGGGCTCGAACTGGCCTCGCGCGTCCAGTTGCCGGAAGGTCACCTGACATTGGGGCTGCTGCGCCTGCGCTTCGACATTGAACTGGTGGGGGCGGATGCCCTGACCGGCCTGCGGCAGCCGCTGGTCTTCGCGGCCAACGAGCAGGGCGTGTTGGACTACCAGATCCTGCGCATGGCGTTGCCGTCTCGGATGCGCCCCACCAACCTCGGCGTCTCCCGGGCCCTCTTGCGCGGCCGCAACGTGGTCACGTTCACCGACGATCCGCCGCCCGGCCGTCTGGTGGGGGATTTCTCGACGGTGCCCGCTGAGCTGGCCAATCAGCACAACGTGGCGATCGTGCCCGTCGGCCTGACCGGCACCTTCAAGCTCACTGACATCCTGAAGCTGCCGCTCACCGCAAAACCGAAGGTGTCTATCCGGTTCGGGGCCCCCATCTATGTGCGGGGCCACTCACTCCTGGAAACCACTGCTGAGCTGCAGGATCGCGTCGAGCAACTCGTGCACGAGGGCGAGCTCACCTGGTGGACCGTTGAGCGCCGGCGCCTCGGCCATGGCCAGGCAGAGCCGTCCACTCACATGCCCAGGTGGCGCAGGTTGTGGGATCAGAGCGCTCCGAAGCCCAAGGACGGCAGCCGGATCTGGCGGTAGGGTTGAACCATGGAAGCCTACGTCGAACCGCACCTGACTTGGCGCTTCCTCGGGCCGGAAGACGCCGAAGAGGTTGACGAGTTCCGTCAGCAACTCGATGCGCTGGACAACTCGGTGTTGTCTGGGGTGGCCTCGGCCATCACGGATTCCCACTTGTTCGTGGGCGAAGGCATGGCCGTGGGGGGTTGGGACGCCTACCGCTCCCTGTCCGCCTTCGGTGTCAGCTACATCGCAGACACGGATCCGCTGCGCATCTACCTGATGGGCGGGGTGCATCCGGTGCACCGCCATCAATCGATCGGCACGGCGCTGTTCCGGTGGCAGGTTGAGGGCGCCATCGAGTGGCGAGACGAGAACCGGCCAGGGCAACCGTTGTGGCTGGGCTGCTACGCGGAACTGGGCCGCCCCGGCACGGAAAGAGTGGCCAGCCACTTTGGCTTCACCACCGAACGCTTCTACTTCGACCTGCAGCGAGACCTCACGCATCCCGTCAAGCGCCACGAGGTACCCGGGCTCACGTTCCAGGAGCTGACGGATGACCGTGCCGAGGAGGTACGTGTCCTCCACAACCTGTGCTTCGCAGCGCTGGGAGGTTCCGATGTGGAGCCGGCCGCGTGGGAGCACCGGCTGGAGGAGGGATCCTTCCGAAAGGACTGGTCCTACCTCGCGCTCGACGGTGACCGCGTCGTCGGCTACGCGATGAGCGGCGAAGACGAGGAATTCGATGATGACCAGCCCGTCGGCTGGACGGAGCGGTTCGGGGTGCACCCTGATTACCGGGGCCGTGGCGTATCGCTGGCCCTGTTGAGCCACTGCCTCACGGCCATGCGTGCTTCCGGGTGTTTGGAGGCCGGGATCGGCGTCGACACCGTCGACGGGTTGGGCATCAAACGCTTCGCGGCGGAACTGGGCTACGCGACACGCGACGCGGTGGCGCTCCTGTCCAGAGTCGTGGACTGATTGCATCACTGTAAGCTTCTCTGAGCACAGAGATTCCCGAGTTACAGAAGGTGGGACCGTATGGCGGGCCATTCCAAGTGGGCGACGACCAAGCACAAGAAGGCCGTCATCGACGCCAAGCGCGGCAAACTGTTCGCGAAGCTGGTCAAGGGCATTGAGGTTGCCGCACGCATGGGCGGCGGGGATCCCGCTGGCAACCCCGCGCTCGAACTGGCAATCCTCAAGGCGAAGAAGTCCTCGGTTCCCAACGACAACATCGATCGCGCCGTCAAGCGCGGCTCCGGCGCCGAATCCGGCGGCGCGGATTACGAGACGATCATGTACGAGGCCTATGGTTCCGCCGGCGTCGGCATCCTGATCGAGTGCCTCACAGACAACCGCAACCGCTCCGCTTCGGAGGTCCGCGTCGCTGTCACGCGCAATGGCGGCACCATGGCAGACATCGGCTCCGTCCAGCGCGGGTTCGCCCGCATGGGCGTGGTGTCCGTGCCCAAGAGCCAAGCTGGCAAGGAGATCTCCGAAGACGAGATCCTCGAGGCCGCACTGGATGCCGGCCTCGAAGAGGTGGCAGACGAGGGCGAGAACTGGGAGGCGCACTGCGATCCCAACGATCTCGACGAGGTGCGCAAGGCCATCGAGAGTGCCGGCATCGAGTTCGAATCCGCTGAGGTGGGCTTCGTTGCCACGTTCAGCACGCCGGTGGATGACGTGGAGGTTGCCGAGCGCGTCTTCCGCATCATCGACGCGTTGGAAGACAGCGACGACGTGCAGAACGTCTACTCCAACCTCGACCTGACGCCTGAGGTGGCCGCGGCACTCGAAAACGCCGAGGAGTGACCGGGCGGGCATGCGCGTCATCGGCATCGACCCCGGCCTGACCCGCTGCGGCATCGGCATCGTCGACGGCACCGTCGGCAGGCCGCCGCGGCTGGTCGCGGTGGGTGTGGTGCGCACTCCCGTCGGCCTCGACGTGGCGCAGCGCCTCTTGGCCCTCGAAGGCGGCCTCACCGAATGGTTCGACGAGTACCAACCAGAAGCCGCTGCCATCGAGCGCGTGTTTGCCCAACACAATCTCCAATCGGTGATGGACACCGCCCAGGCGGCCGGGGTGGCTGCCCTGACCGCCGCACGGAGGGGGCTTCCCGTGGCCTTCCACACGCCGTCGGAGGTCAAGGCGGCGGTGACCGGATCCGGCTCGGCAGACAAGGCCCAGGTCTCCCTCATGGTGACGCGGATCCTCAAGCTGACCGAGAAACCCAAACCGGCTGACGCTGCAGATGCGTTGGCCATTGCCGTGACCCACGTGTGGCGTGGTGGCGGCACCAACCGTTATGCCGCGGCAGTCGCGGCAGCCAAGGGGAAGCGATGATCGCCCAACTGACCGGCACCGTGCTGAGCGCGGGTGCCACCGAATGCGTGCTCGATGTGGGCGGGGTGGGCTACCTCGTCAACATCACGCCCACCACCGCTGCCGCGCTCCGGCCTGGAGAGGTGACGACGCTGCACACCTCGCTGGTCGTGCGCGAGGATTCGATGACGCTCTTCGGGTTCAGCGAGCCAGGCGAGCGGGAGGCCTTCGTGCTCTCCCAGATCGCCTCTGGTGTGGGGCCCAAGCTCGCGATGGCCATCGTGTCCGTCCTCACCCCGGCGGAGCTACGCCGCGCTGTGCAGACGGAGGACGTGCGCCGCCTCACCACCGTGCCAGGGATCGGCACCAAGGGCGCGCAGAAGATCATCATCGAGCTGCGGGACAAGGTGGTTGCGCTCGGCCTCGACGAACCGGGTGAGCCCACGGCCCAGCCCGCTACCGGCACCGGCGAGCTGTGGCGGCTCCAGGTCAGCGACGGCCTCCAGTCGCTTGGCTGGTCCGCGCGCGATGCGGAGAAGGCGTGCGACAACGTGGCCCCGCTCGTCGCTGAAGAGCCCTCCATTCCCATCGGCAAGCTGCTGCGTGCGGCGCTGAACTCGTTGGCGAGGCGGTAGTGGATCACTCGGAGATGGACCCGCACAGCCTGGTCGAAGAGCGCGACTATGAGGCCGCGCTGCGGCCCAAGTCGCTGGCCGAGTTCGGCGGGCAACCCCGCGTGCGCGAACAGTTGGGGCTGGTGCTGGATGCGGCCCGCCACCGCGGAACCACTCCGGATCACGTGCTGCTCTCCGGCCCACCCGGGTTGGGCAAGACCACCCTGGCGATGATCATCGCGGAGGAGATGGGCACCGCATTGCGCATCTCCTCTGGCCCAGCCATTCAGCACGCGGGAGATCTGGCCGCCATCCTGTCTGGCCTCGACGAGGGCGAGGTGCTCTTCCTCGACGAGATCCACCGCCTCTCGCGGCCAGCAGAGGAGATGCTCTATCTCGCGATGGAGGACTTCCGGGTCGACGTGATCGTCGGTAAGGGC
Organism: Propionibacteriaceae bacterium; assembly: GCA_030538315.1. GTDB lineage: Bacteria > Actinomycetota > Actinomycetes > Propionibacteriales > Propionibacteriaceae > Arachnia. Next base: position 22,455 of record JAUNUF010000011.1, on the reverse strand, counting down.
CCGGGAGCCACCGCCATCCCCATCGAATTGCCCCCGTTCACGCTGGTGGGGGCAACGACGCGCGCCGGCATGCTGCCAGGCCCGCTCAGGGATCGTTTCGGCTTCACCGGCCAACTGGATTTCTACGAGGCTGCTGATCTGGCAGACATCGTCACCTCGTCAGCCCGCAAGCTCGGCGTGGCAATCCATGCAGATGCCACCGCCGAGATCGCGCGGCGCTCCCGCGGTACGCCCCGCATCGCCAACCGGCTGCTGCGCAGGGTGCGAGACTTCGCTCAGGTCAAGGGGCACCCTGTGGCAGATCGCGCAGTGGCCCGAGCTGCTCTCGAGCTGTATGAGGTGGATGAACGGGGCCTCGACAGGCTGGACCGTGCCGTCCTCAACGCGCTCTGCAACCTCTTCGACGGCGGCCCGGTGGGTCTGTCCACTCTCGCGTTGAGCGTGGGGGAGGAGATCGAGACCGTCTCGGAGGTGGCAGAGCCATTCCTCATCCGGGAGGGCCTGCTGGTGCGCACGCCCAGGGGACGAGTGGTCACCCGCGCCGGATATGCGCACCTCGGGCTGACCCCGCCGTCGGCGAACCCTGCGCTGTTTGACTAGAGAAGCCGCTGGCGAGCCAGCCGGTACCCGACTTTTCCCATGCCTCCGCTATTCTTGCCGGTGGCCCATATACCTACGGAGATAAGCCATGCCCCCTGGATTTGATTTCATCTTCATGATCATCGCGATGATCGCGTTGTTCTACTTCCTGATCATCCGTCCGCAGCGCAAGCGGATGATGCAGCATCAGGAGATGCAGCAGCAGCTCACCCCCGGCACCCGCGTGCTGCTGACCTCGGGCATGTTCGGCACCATCGTGCACGTGGGAGAGCGCCAGGTCATCGTCGAGCTTGCTCCCGGCGCAGAGGTCACGGTGCTCAAGGGCAACGTGGCTCGCCCCGCGAATGCGGACGAAGAAGAGTTCGAGTTCGAGGATGAGGCCCCTGACGCGCTAGCCACGGAGCCGATCGTCACCGATGAGGAGCTGGAGCAGATGTTCAGCGCCGAACCCCCCACTGACCCGTACGCCCCCAACGCGGACGAGCCCCGCACCGAGGATCCCAAGTAACCGTGGCAACCCAAGCCAAGAGGTCACGCCCCGGCGTCGTCCTCCTCGTATTCCTGCTGATTCTCGCAGGCCTGTTCACCATCATGGCAGCCACGCGCACGTGGTCGCCCAAGCTCGGTCTGGACCTCCAGGGTGGCCAGACCATCACGCTGACCGCCACCAACAAGACGGTCACCCTCGAGCAGCTTGAGATGGCCCGCGACATCATTCGTCAGCGCGTCGACGGCCTCGGCGTCGGCGAGGCGAACGTCGCCGTGCAGGGCGAGCGGCACATCGTCGTCTCCGCCCCCAACGTTTCCCGCGACGACCTGGTGGATCTGGTGGGCGCCACTGCCCAGCTTGCCTTCCGCCGCATCCTGAGCATCGACGTCGGCACCGCCGGCACCCCTGCCTCAGGTGAGCCCGGCCTGCCTGGCCTTCCCAAGCCTCCCGCAGAGGAGATGCAGGGTGATCCGCAGAAGCTCCCCACCGCCGACGCCATCGCCTACCAGCCCACCCAGGAAGACGTGCAGTACTTCCAGGAGTTCCAGTGCGGTGACGAAACGCACGAGGACCCCACCCGGGCTCTTGCCGCCTGTGATGAACAGGGCCTCCAGAAGTACTTGCTCGGCCCCACCGTGATCAGGGGCCAGGAGCTCTCCACCGCGTCCTTCGGCATCCCCCAGGGCGATCTGCAGTACGTCGTCACCCTGAGCTTCAACTCCACTGGCACCGCGGAAATGGCGGAACTGACGGGCGCGCTCGTCGGCCAGCCTGAACCCAGCAACATGTTCGCCATCGTGCTCGACGGCGTGGTGGAATCCGCAGCCTCGGCCCGAGACCGCATCATGAACGGCGAAGCCGTCATCAGTGGCGGGTTCAATGCAGAGACCTCGGCGGCGCTCGCCAACGTGCTCAAGTTCGGCGCGTTGCCGCTCAGCTTCGAACCGTCCCAAGTGGAGACCGTCTCGGCCACCCTTGGCGGCGAACAGCTGCGCGTTGGCATCATCGCCGGCATCATCGGCCTGGCCATCGTGGCTCTCTACTCGTTCCTCTACTACCGGGCCATGGGCATCGTCGTGGTGCTGTCTCTCATCGTGGCGGCCCTGGCCACCTACGCGATGGTGGTGCTGCTCGGCTCCACCATGGGCGTGGCCCTGAACCTCCCCGGTATCGCAGGCGCCATCGTCGGTATCGCCATGACAGCAGATTCGTTCGTCATCTACTTCGAACGCATCAGAGACGAGATCCGCGAGGGCAAGTCCCTCAAGTCCGCGCTGCAGGCCGGTTGGGCGAAGGCCCGCGGCACCATCGTGATCTCCGACATGGTCCAGTTGCTCTCCGCTCTGGTGCTGTTCGTGCTCGCCGTGGGCAGCGTGAAGGGCTTCGCCTTCATGCTGGGGCTCACCACCCTGCTCGACCTCGCCGTCGTGTTCTTCTTCACGAAGCCGCTGGTTGAGCTGCTCGGCCGCACGAAGTTCTTCGGCCAGGGCCACAAGTGGTCTGGCATGGACGCGGCCCACATGGGTGTCTCGCGAGATTCCCTGCTCGGCCGCCGCCTTCGCCGTCCCACCTCCACCACGCCCCAGGAGGCATGATGGCTGACGCAACCCCGAAGCTGGGCCTGGCCCACCGTCTCTACACGGGCCAGATCTCCTACGACTTCATCAAGCACCGCCGCACGTGGTTCATCATCTCGGCCGTCATCATCGCCGTCAGCATCCTCGTGGTGCTGCTGCGTGGCCTGACGCTGGGCATTGAGTTCCGGGGTGGCACGGATTTCCAGGTGCCCATGCAGGTGACGTCCACCACGGTCGACGACGTGCGCGCCCACACCAACGAGTTCACGGTGCCAGATCTCGAACCCCAGGTCTTCTCCCTTGGCGATTCGCAGATCCGCATCCAGACCCGCACCCTGACCCCGGAAGAGATGGCCACCACCCGCACCGAGATCGCCACGATCGCGGGCGTCCAGCCCGCAGACGTGACCTCCAACGTCGTGGGCGCCTCGTGGGGCAAGGACATCTCCCGGCAGGGCGTGATCGCGTTGGTGGTCTTCACCGTGCTGGTCATGCTGCTGATCGCGATCTACTTCCGCGATTGGAAGATGTCCGTGGCCGCCATCGTCGCGGTGTTCCACGACCTGATTGTCACGGTGGGTGTCTATGCACTCGTGGGCTTCACGGTCACCCCGTCCACGGTGATCGGTGTGCTCACCATCCTGGGCTACTCGCTGTACGACACGGTGGTGGTCTTCGACAAGATCCGCGAGAACACCAAGAACATCCACGAGTCGAACCACACCTACTCCTACCAGGCGAACCTGGCCACCAACCAGGTCATCGTCCGCTCGCTGAACACCACGATCATCGGCGTGCTGCCGGTGGTGGCGCTGTTTGGTGCAGGCTCCATGCTGCAGAGCGGCCCGCTCGCGGATCTTGGCCTCGCACTGCTGGTGGGCATGCTGGCTGGCGCGTACTCGTCGCTGTTCATCGCCGCTCCGCTGCTGGCTTGGCTGCGTGAGCGCGAGCCCGCCATGGCGGAGCATCGCGAACGGCTGGAGCGCCGCAAGGCTCGCTCAGAGGCCAAGTCGGCCCATCGCCAGAACATCGCTGCCGCTGATCTCAGCCCGGCGATGAGCATCGACGGCGACACCATCACCATCTCGGCTGATCAGTTCACTGGTGAGCGGCGGCAACGGCGCACGGATGGTACTCGTGCACAGCGGAAGAAGGGCAAATGACCGCGCAGGAATCGGCCGCCAGGCGTGAGCTCGTCGGCAAGCTGATCGTCGACGTCCCGGATTTCCCGAAGCCGGGCGTGGTGTTCAAGGACATCACTCCGCTGCTCGCCTCGGCGCGTGGGTTCCAGGCGGCCGTGACCGAACTGGTCACCACCGCACCGAAGCACATTGACGTGGTGGTGGGCATGGAGGCCCGCGGGTTCATCTTCGCCGCACCCGTTGCGCTGGCGCTCGGGGCTGGCTTTGTGCCGGTCCGCAAGCCGGGCAAGCTGCCGGGGGAGACCATCAGCCATTCCTTCGAGCTGGAGTACGGTCACGAAACCCTCACGATGCACCGAGACGCCATCCGCCCCGGTGCGCGGGTGCTGGTGGTCGACGACGTGCTCGCCACGGGCGGCACGATCGGCGCCACGGCAGAACTCCTCAAGGAGATGGGTGCCGAGTTGGTGCACGTCTCCGTCGTCATGGAGCTCAGTTTCCTGGGCGGCCGCGAGCGGCTCGCGGAGCGTGGCATCGACAACTGCACCGCACTGGTGACAGTCTGAGGCCATGGCCAAACTGCAGCCTGGCGGACGCGGCGGCGTGTTGTCGCTGGTCAGCCTGCCGCGCATCTCAAGCTCCCCGTTCAAGGAGTTGGGCCGACGCGGCCTGCTGGCGTTGGCACTGCTCCTGCTGTCCACCCTCATCGTGTGGCTGGACGGGGAGTCCTACATCGACAACACGGCCGGCGATGGCATCAGCTTCATCGACGCGCTGTACTACTCGACCGTCACGCTGACCACCACCGGATACGGCGACATCACGCCGCTGGCGCCCCACGCGCGCCTCATCGGTGCCCTGATCATCACGCCCGTGCGCGTTGCCTTCCTCGTGCTCTTGGTCGGCACCACGATCGAGGTGCTCACCAAAGAGGGCAGCCGCAGCATCAGAGACAGCCTCTGGAGGAAAAGGATGCGCAACCACATCGTCGTCATCGGCTACGGCACGAAGGGGCGCAGCGCCGTCAACACGCTGCGAAGGCAGGGCGAGGCGGCAGACAAGATCGTGGTCATCGATTCGTCTGCGGCCGCCGTCAACGAGGCGAATCTGGACGGTCTGGCTGCCTTCCAGGGAGACGCCACGAGGCGTCGACTCCTCATTCGGGCTGAGGTTGCCAAGGCCCGCCAGGTCATCATCTCCCTGGACCGCGATGACGCAGCCATCCTCACCACCCTCAACGTGCGCCAGATCAATCCCACGGCCGGCGTGATCGTGGCGGTGCGCCAACAGGACAACGTGGCGCTGGTGCGCCAATCCGGCGCTTCCTCCGTGGTGACCAGCTCTGAAACTGTGGGTCGGTTGCTGGGCCTCTCCGCGATCGGGCCTGATATGGGCGCCATCATGCAGGACATGCTCACCGGCGGCGAGGGGCTGGAGGTGCATCAGCGCCTGGCCGAGGCTGATGAGGTCGGCAAGCCACCGTCGTCGGTGCTGGGGGAGCGGGTCATCGGCCTCATCCGCAACGGCACTCTGCGCCGCTTCTATGACCAGACGGCCACCAGGATCGAGACCGGCGACGAGCTGATCGTCGTCCGTCGCGCTCAGCCGCCCATCGGGGCGCGCGACGTGCTGCGCTCGGCGGAGGATGACGACGACTGACCGTGGTCGGGCCTGCGCCCAGCGGCCCGAGGGCACTAGACTTGGCTGGCATGACGGATGAGCTGCTGAGTGGTGCCTCCCGGTTGGTGACCGGGCCCGAGCAGCCGCGCCTCAGGATGCGACATCGCCTGGCGCGGCTCGGCGCGGTGCGCCCCAAGTCGGCGATCCTGGACCCGCTCAACCGCATCGTTCGGTCCAACCATCCCAAGGCTGATTTGGCCGTCATCGAACGTGCCTACCGAGTGGCGGAGCACCATCACTCTGGGCAGACCCGCAAGTCTGGTGATCCCTACATCACGCACCCGCTGGCCGTCGCCACCATTCTGGCCGAGCTCGGCATGACGGAGCCCGTGCTTGTGGCGGCGCTGCTGCACGACACGGTGGAGGACACTGACTACTCCCTGGACCAACTACGGGCGGATTTCGGTGAGGAAGTCGCCCACATGGTCGACGGCGTGACCAAGCTGGACAAGCTCACCTACGGCGAGACGGCGAAGGCCGAGACCATCCGTAAGATGATCATGGCCACCAGCGAAGAGGTCCGGGTGCTCGTCATCAAGCTGGCGGACCGGCTGCACAACATGCGCACGCTCGGCTACCTGCGGCCAGACAAGCGGGTGCGCATCGCCACCGAGACGCTGAACATCTTCGCGCCCTTGGCCCACCGGCTGGGCATGAACACCATCAAGTGGGAACTGGAAGACCTCTCTTTCGCCACGATTGAGCCCAAGGTCTACGCCGAGATCGTGGACATGGTGGCCCAGCAGGCACCGGGCCGCGAGCGCTACCTGCGCGAGCTCATCGCCCAGTTCCAGAAGCTGCTGGCCGAGGCCAAGATCGACGCGACCGTGTACGGCCGCCCGAAGCACTACTACTCGATCTACCAGAAGATGATGGTTCGAGGCCGAGACTTCAAGGACATCTACGACCTCATCGGGCTGCGCGTCCTGGTGGGCGACATCAAGGATTGTTACGCCGTCCTCGGGGTGGCCCATGCCGGCTGGAAGCCCATCCCGGGCCGGTTCAAGGATTACATCGCGGGCCCCAAGTTCAACATGTATCAATCGCTCCACACCACCGTGTTAGGTGCGAACAATGAGCCGGTTGAGTTCCAGATCCGCACCCACGAAATGCACCGCAGAGCGGAGTACGGTGTTGCGGCGCACTGGAAGTACAAGGCGGATCTTCGTGATGGCGTGACGCCCGAAGAGGCCGGCCTGCGGGCCATCCACCAGCTCGGGGTGATGAGCAAGGAGACGGAGGATCCCAGCGAGTTCCTCGACTCGGTGCTGTTCGAGATCAACGCGGACGAGATCTACGTGTTCACGCCCAAGGGCGAAGTGATGGCGCTGCCCGTGGGCGCGACTCCTGTGGACTTTGCGTTCTCCGTGCACACGGAGGTGGGCTATCGCACCATCGGCGCGCGGGTCAACGGCCGCCTCGTGGCCCTCAGCACCCCGCTGCAACAGGGCGACAAGGTGGAGATCCTCACCTCGAAGGCCGAAGGGGCCGGCCCCAGCCGAGACTGGCTGAGCTTCGTCGTCAGTTCCCGCGCCCGCCAGAAGATCCGCCAGCACTTCTCTCGCGAACGCCGCGACGTGGCCATGGAGCAGGGCAAGGACATGCTGGCGAAGGATCTGCGGCGCGCCGGTGTGCCGCTGCAGCGGCTGCTGACGTTGGAGAATCTCACCGCGGTGTCCAATGCGTTGGGCTACAAGGACGTTCCGAGCCTCTACGTGGCTATCGGCGAAGGGAATCTCGGGCCACAGGGCATCATCGAGAAGCTGGTGCAGCTGCACGGCGGCGAGGACGAGACGGTCGACACCGTCACTGAGGACGTCGTCGTCAAGCAGCACCGTCGGCCCATCACAGACGGCGCCCACATCCTCGTGGACGGTGATGATTCGGTCACGGCGAAATACGCCAAGTGCTGCTACCCGCTGCCGGGAGACGACATCGTTGGTTTCGTGACCAAGGGCGACGGTGTCTCCGTGCACCGCAGAGACTGCAGCAACGTGCCATCCCTGATGAAGGAACCGGAACGCATGATTCCGGTGGCTTGGTCTGGCACCCAAGAGGGCGCCACGTTCAACGTGACGATCCAGATCGAAGGCATCGACCGTGCCCGCCTGCTCTCGGATGTTTCCTCGGTGCTGTCTGAGCAGCACATCGCCATTCTGGCGGTCAACATCACCACCAACAAGCAGCGTCAGTTCACCGGCAAGATCACCTTTGAATCAGCAGACCCGACGCACCTTCAGCATGTGATGAATCTGGTGCGCCGGGTCCCCGGTGTCTACGACGTTTTCCGCGTCGCTGGCTGATTACTTCGTGAAATCCGCCAAGGTTTCCTTGGCCTGATCGAGCCAGCTGGTGTAGGTCTCGATCGACTTCTTGGCGTCCTTGGCCTTCTTCGAATCTCCCTTGGCCTCAGCCTTGGCGAGATCTGCCTCGAGCTTGGCGATCTGGGCCTCGAACATGGCCACCGTGCTCTCGGCACGCTCACGGGCCTCGGGATCAGTGCGGCGCCATTCCTCGGCCTCCAACTCGGAAACCCTGTCTCCCACCTTGCGGACCCGGGCATCCAGATCACGCATGGCGTTGCGGGGCACATGGCCGATCTCGTTGAACTTGGCGAGGAACTCGCGGTGGGTGGTCTTGGCCACCTCAACATCCGTGACGCCTTGCAGGTCCTTCTCGACCTGCTCGACGAGGGCCTGCTTGGCTGCGAGGTTCTCAGACTGTTCGCCGTCGACCGCGCTCTGGGCGGTGGTCCGGGCGTTGAAGAACTCGTCCTGGATCGCGCGGAAGCGCTGCCAGAGCTTGTCGTCGTCTGCCCGACGGGCGCTGCCCGCAGCCTTCCAGCGCTGCATGAGATCACGGAAGGCGGCCGACGTCGGGCCCCACTCGGTGGAGGCAGCCAGCGGCTCAGCCTCAGCGATGATGGCTTCCTTCAGCGCCTTCGACTCGTCCCGCTTGCTGTTGAGATCAGCGAAGTGGGTCTTGCGGCGGCGGGTGTACTGCGTGCGGGCAGACGAGAAGCGGTGCCACAGCTCGTTGTCGGTGGCGCGGTCGATGCGGGGGAGCGCCTTCCACTCGTCGAGGAGCGTGCGGAAGCGATCGACCCCACCTCGCCAGTCGTTGCCGGCAGCAAGCGTCTCCGCCTCCACGACCATGGCCTCCTTGGCAGCGATCGTGGTGGCGTTCTGCTCGGCCCGGGCGGCCTTGCGGGCCTCGATCTGGGCGGGCAACAGGTCGGTGAGGGCCTCGAGGCGGGTGGTCAGCGACGCGAGGTCGCCGACGGCGTTGGCTTCGGCCACGTTGGTCTTGGCCGTCTCGATGGCGGTCTTGGCCTCGTCGGGCGACATGGCCTGGGCTCGGATACGCGATTCGAGCAGGCCCACCTCCGCCGCGAGGTTCTCGTAGCGGCGGACGTAGAACGCCATGGCCTCTTCTGGGGTGGAATCGGGGATCTGCCCGACACTTCGCTCTGTGTCACCCGTGATGACGTAGACCGTGCCGTCCTCATCGACACGGCCGAAATCTGCGGGCGCTTGCGGTTCGCTCATGGGCCCAATCTAGCCGGATAGGGTGGGTATGTGCTCGTTCAACCCATACCTGTGTCCCCTTGGCAGGCAAATTGTTATCTTGTGACCGCCTCGGAGGGCGCTTCCGAGTGCGTCATCATCGATCCGGGGATCACCGGGGCGCCGGACGTGACCGCGGCGCTCGAGGAGCGCGAGCTGACACCGGTGGCAATCCTCGCCACTCACGGCCATCTGGATCACGTGGGCGACGCACACCTCCTGACTGCCACCTACGGGATCCCCATCTACCTCGACGAAGAGGATCAGCGCTTGTTGACGCGCCCCGCTGACGGGCTGGGCCCCATGGGGGCGCAACTGCTGCACCAACTGACCGGTTCGGACACGCTGCCGGCCATCGACGACGTGCGCGCCTACCCCGAGCGCCTCGAGGTGGCCGGGCTCACCGTCGAGACCTTCGCCGCCCCGGGTCACACCCGCGGGTCGCGGCTGTTGCAGATCGCCTCCCCGTCCGTGTCGGTTGTGTTCAGCGGTGACGTGCTCTTCGCGGGCAGCATCGGGCGCACGGATCTGCCCGGCGGTAGCATGTCCGAGATGCGTGAGACGCTGCAGCGCATCGTTGAGCACTTCCCGGCGGACACCCCGCTCCTTCCGGGTCACGGCCAGGCCACCGTCCTGAGCCAGGAGCTCGCCACCAACCCCTATCTGCAGCCCGGAACCCTGTGAGGAACTGACCGAAGTGTCGCGCCCCAAGCCGCTGAGCGGCTTCCCCGAGTTTCTGCCCGCTGGCCGGTTCGTCGAGAACCGCGTGCTCGACGTCGTGCGCGCCACCTTCGAACTGCACGGCTTCGCGCCCATCGAGACGCGCGCCGTCGAACCCCTCGATCAGCTTGCTCGGAAGGGCGAGATCGACAAGGAGATCTACGTCGTGCGCCGCCTCCATGCGGAGGCCACCGACGCGGATGAGCTCGGGCTGCACTTCGACCTCACCGTTCCGTTCGCTCGTTACGTGCTGGAGAACTCGGGTCATCTGGCCTTCCCATTCCGCCGGTACCAGATCCAGAAGGTATGGCGCGGGGAGCGGCCGCAGGAGGGCCGCTACCGGGAGTTCACGCAGGCCGATATCGACATCGTGGGCCAAGACGTTCTTGCCTCTCATCACGACGTGGAGATCCCGCTGGTCGCGCTCGATGTGTTCGAGAAGCTGCACAAGGATCTCGGCCTCCCGCCCGTGAGCCTGCACGTCAACAACCGCAAGCTGCTGGAGGGCTTCTATCGCAGCCTCGACGTCGAGGACGTGACCGGGGTCATGCAGCGCGTGGACAAGTACGACAAGATCGGTCCGGCCGCCGTCATCGAGTTGCTGACGGGTGACCTTGGCATGAGCGAGGCCCAGGCCAAGGCGTGCGTGGCGCTGGCTGGCATCTCGGCGCCGGACGAGTCGTTCGTCGATGACGTGCGCGCCCTCGGCGTGACCCACGAGCTCCTGGAGACGGGGCTGGAGGAGTTGGCGGCCCTCATCCGGGTGGCACGCACCTCTGTGCCTGATCGCGTGGTCGCGGATCTGAAGATCGCTCGCGGTCTGGACTACTACACCGGCACCGTCTACGAGACGCTGCTGGTGGGTTCAGAGAAGCTCGGTTCCGTGGCCTCCGGCGGCCGGTACGACTCGCTGGCCTCCGATGGTCGCACCACCTTTCCAGGCGTTGGCTACTCCTTCGGCATCACCCGCATCCTGGCGCCTCTCATCGGCCGCAAGGCTCTCATCGCCTCCCGCAGCGTCCCCAGCGCGGTGCTGGTCGCGGTGGACAGTGAGGAGACTCGCGAGGCGGCCATCGCGGTGGCGGCGGCGCTTCGTGCACGCGGCATCCCGGTGGAGGTGGCGCCCAAGGCAGACAAGTTTGGCAAGCAGATCCGGTTTGCCGAACGTCGCGGCATCCCCTTCGTCTGGTTCGGTGCCGGGCACGACGATTCGGTCAAGGACATTCGGACGGGGGAGCAGGTTCCTGCCGATGCTGGCGGGTGGATGCCTCCCGCTGCGGATCTTCATGTCAGCGTGGGCGGCGCCTGAGGTTGCTGGGCCTAGCGGGCCTCTGGGGCCAGCGGAAACCTCGTGACACCAGCCAGCCTGGTCAGCAGGTCGACGCGACCTGAGGCCCCGAACACCTGCTGGGCCGTGGAGATCTCCCGCTCCAAGGTGCGCTGCGAGATGCCCATCAGCTTGGTGATCTCACGATCTGACGAGCCGAGCGCCAGCCTCAGCAGCACCTCACCCTGACGCACGGTGATGTTGGGGGGCGATGCAGGTTTGGCGTGCTCCCACAACTGCTCGTGCAGCTGCGCCGCCTGCTCGACGAGGGCCTCGTCCTTGCAGATCCACACCGTCGGATCGCCGTTGGGGGTCAGGGGCCCGGAGATGGTGAATGCCTTCCGGTTCAGAATCATCACGTGCCCAGGGCACCGGGCGTAGCGGATGTCCCCGGCGGCCATCCGCAACTCCAGAGGGTTCTGAACCGCGACCGCCTCCGGGATGAGCATCCGGGCGTCATGCACGAGATCGATGGATCTCAGGCTGGCATCGAGGGTGGCCGCTGTGGCAGCCAGGCTGGCGGAGCGTTGCATGGTCCACAACTGGGTCACGGTGCGGGAGATCTCGATGAATTGGGTCCGGATCTGTTCCTCTCCCAAGGCCAGGACTCGGAATCTGCCGTCCGGCCGCCCCAACTCTTCGCGCCACTTCTCAAAGGCGACAGCGACGGAGCGCTCAGCAAAGACGAGTGCTGACGGTTCGGACATCCGAATCCCCCTTAGCTTGGCGGTTTCCCGCCCAGTCTTCCCCATTTGTTGTGTGTCGGTTTTATGATGCCATACCTTGTCTATGTCTCAGGACCCCCAACCTGAGATAACCCCCCATGCCGCCGGCGGCTTGAGCACTGCTCGCTGCCGGCGGCACTATGCTTGGCCCATGCCAAAGATCGTTCTCGCTGGCGGGTCCGGGTTCCTCGGGCGCCACCTGGCCACTGATCTTCTGGGCCGCGGGCACGACGTCGTGGTCTTGAGCCGGAATCCCCAACCCGGCGGACGGGTCCGTCAGGTTGACTGGGATGGCGCCACGATCGGCCCGTGGCAGCGGGAACTCGACGGCGAGGATGTCCGTGTCGTCAATCTCGCGGGAAAGCTGGTGGACGCCCGCCCAACATCCGCAAATGTCGCCGCCTTGCGAACCTCCCGGGTGGATGCGACCCGCATCTTGGTCGAGGCCGCCCGAGGCAAGGATGTGACTGCGTGGTTGCAGGCGAGCACCACGGCGATCTGGTCTGACGCAGGGGAGGCGCGAGTGACGGAAACCACGGCGCTTCCCACCGGAAAGGCCGCGCTGCCCCAGATGACGGGCGTTGCCGTTCCGTGGGAACGGGCCATTCAGGACGCGGACACGGAGAAGCTGTCCATCCTGCGCACCTCGATTGTGCTGGCGCCTGATTGCCCTGCGGTGGACAGGCTCGTGACGCTCGCCAAGCTGGGCGCAGGCGGCACGGTGGGCTCGGGCCGCCAGTGGTTCTCCTGGATTCACCTGACGGATTGGCTCGCCATCGCCCGAGCCGCGCTGGGGGTGGGCGAGTTCGACCTGCCCAGTGGCGTCGTCGCCGCCACGGGTCCCAATCCGGTGCGCAACGCCACCCTGATGCGGGAACTCCGGAAACTCTGGGCGCCGTCCGTCCTGGGGTACCGCCTCGGGGTACCTACGCCGTCGCCCCTTCTGCGCCTGGGCGCCCGCTTGATTGGTACGGATCCTGCGCTGGCCTGGACGGGCCGGCACGTGACCAGCGAGGTGCTGGCGGGGCGCTACGAGTTTGAGTTCCCGACTCTCGAGGGTGCTCTGTGGGAGATCCGCAGCGCCTGAGCTCAGCGATTGACGCTGCCGCGCCCCGCACGGATACCATGGCCGGGCGAGCTGCACCGTCTATGCAGCCGCGAGAGAGGAAAAAGTGATTCGCACCTTTGAGGCCGGCACCATCCGTGCCGAGCACGTGGGCCAGGAAGTCGTTCTCGCCGGTTGGGTGGCCAAGCGCCGCGACCACGGAGGCGTCGCCTTCATCGACCTGCGTGACGCTTCGGGCATCTGCCAGATTGTCGTCCGCGACGAGTACCTGGAATCCGCAGGTATCCACGACCTGCGCAACGAGTTCTGCATCAAGGTCACCGGCGTGGTGGACAAGCGTGAAGACGGCAATGTCAACCCGAACATCCCCACCGGTGAAGTTGAGGTGGCGATCCGCGAACTCGAGGTGCTGAACCCGGCAGCCCCGCTGCCCTTCCAGATCGACGAACGCACCACCGTGGGCGAGGACGTCCGGCTGAAGTACCGCTACCTGGATCTTCGCCGCCCCCGCCAGCACGAGGCGATGGTGCTGCGCTCCAACGTGACCCACACCATCCGCGAGGTGCTGGCCAAGCACCGCTTCTACGACGTGGAGACCCCCACGCTGACGCGCTCCACCCCGGAAGGTGCTCGCGATTTCATCGTGCCGGCACGTCTGCACCCGGGCAAGTGGTACGCCCTGCCGCAGAGCCCCCAACTGTTCAAGCAGTTGCTCATGGTGGGGGGCATGGAGCGCTACTACCAGATCGCGCGTTGCTACCGCGATGAGGATTTCCGCGCGGACCGTCAGCCGGAGTTCACCCAGCTCGACATCGAGATGAGCTTCGTTGATCAGGACGACGTGATTGCGCTCTCCGAGGAGGTCATGGCCGCCTGCTGGAAGCTCATCGGCGTGGACATGCAGCTTCCGCTGCCCCGCATGACGTGGCATGACGCCATGGACAACTATGGCTCGGACAAGCCTGATCTGCGCTTCGATCTCAAGATCCGCGAGCTCACCGAATACTTCAAGGACACGCCCTTCCGCGTGTTCCAGAACGAGTACGTGGGAGGTGTCGTGATGCCCGGCGGCGCCTCGCAGCCCCGCCGCCAGTTCGACGCCTGGCAGGAATGGGCCAAGCAGCGCGGCGCCCGCGGCCTGGCCTACATCACCATCGGTGAGGACGGCGAGCTCGGCGGCCCTGTCGCCAAGAACCTGTCCGACGCGGAGCGGGCTGGCATCGGTGAGGCGATGGGCGCCAACCCTGGCGACGCCATCTTCTTCGCCGCCGGCAAGCGCGAGCAGTCTCAGGAACTCCTGGGCGCCGCCCGCCTGGAGATCGGCCGCCGCACCGGCCTCATCCCCGGCCCCGGCGAGGAGACCACCGAGTGGAGCTTCGTGTGGGTGGTGGACGCGCCCATGTTCAAGTCGACGGAGGACGCTGAGGCTTCCGGTGACGTCGCCGTCGGTTCTGGCAAGTGGACGGCGGTGCACCACGCGTTCACCTCGCCCACCCCTGAGTCGCTGGCTACCTTCGATACTGATCCCGGCTCGGCGCTCAGCTACGGCTACGACTTCGTGTGCAACGGCAACGAGGTGGGCGGCGGTTCCATCCGTATCCACCGTCGCGACGTGCAGGAGCGCGTGTTCAAGGTGATGGGCATCTCGGATGAGGAGGCTCAGGAGAAGTTCGGCTTCCTCCTGGACGCCTTCAGCTTCGGCGCCCCGCCCCATGGCGGCATCGCGTTTGGGCTGGACCGTCTGGTCATGCTGCTGGGTGGCTTCGACACCATCCGCGACGTGATCGCCTTCCCGAAGAGCGGTGGCGGCTTCGACCCGCTCACCGAGGCGCCGGCGGAGATCGATCCGAAGCAGCGCAAGGAGGCCGGCGTGGACTTCAAGCCCGAGGCCAAGGAAGCTGCCGACGCGAAGTAGGCCATGAGCTACGACCTGTTCGGCAACCTCGATCCCGAACCCGTTCAGCGGGGCGGGTCGCTGTCGGATGCCCACAACCCTCAGGCGCCGCTGGCCGTACGGTTGCGTCCACGTTCGTTGGACGAGATCGTCGGCCAGCAGCACCTGCTGGCGCCGGGCTCTCCGCTGCGCAGGTTGGCCGACGGTCAGCCCATGTCGGTGTTCCTGTGGGGGCCGCCCGGTGTCGGCAAGACGACCATCGCCTCTGTGGTGTCCCAGGCCACCAACCGGCGCTTCGTGGAACTCTCAGCCGTCACGGCGGGCGTTCGTGAAGTGCGTGCGGAACTGGCCGAAGCCAAGAAGGAACTCGCGCGCGGCAACGCCACCGTCCTGTTCGTCGACGAGGTGCACCGCTTCTCGAAGGCGCAGCAGGACGTGCTGCTGCCCGCCGTCGAGAACCGGCTCGTCACCCTGATTGCCGCCACTACGGAGAACCCCAGCTTCTCCGTGATCTCACCGCTGCTGTCTCGGTCTCTGTTGCTGCGCCTGCAGCCGCTCACCAACGACGACCTCTCGGCACTGCTCGACCGGGCACTGACCGACGAGCGCGGCCTCGCCACGGCGGACGGCGAACGGTTCGAGTTGGCTGTCGATGCCCGCGAACTCATCCTCCGGTTGGCCGGGGGAGACGCCCGTCGTGCCCTCACCTACCTTGAGGAATCCTCGGCGGCCGCCGAGGCCAAGGGCGAGCCACTCATCAGCATCGCTTCGGTGGAGTCATCCGCGGATCGCGCCGCCGTGCGCTACGACAAGGACGGGGATCAGCACTACGACGTGATCTCCGCCTTCATCAAGTCGGTGCGTGGCTCCGACGTGGACGCCGCGCTCCACTATCTGGCCCGCATGCTGGAGGCGGGGGAGGACCCCCGCTTCATCGCTCGCAGGTTGATGATCTCGGCCAGCGAGGACGTGGGCATGGCGGCCAGCGGCGTTCTCCAGACCTGCGTCGCTGCGGCCCAGGCGGTGCAACTCCTGGGGATGCCGGAGGCGCGCATCACGCTGGCGCACGCCACCGTCGCCGCTGCGACGGCACCCAAGTCCAACGCCGCCTATCTGGCCATCAACGAGGCCATCGCAGACATCCGAGCGGGCAAGGGCGGTCTGGTGCCGCCCCATCTGCGCGACGCGCACTACGCCGGCGCCGAGAAACTAGGCCACGGTAAGGGCTACAAGTACGCCCACGATTACCCCCACGGCGTCGCCCCGCAGGCGTACCTGCCGGAGGATCTGGTGGGCACTGAGTACTACATACCCACTGACCACGGGCAGGAAGCCGCCATCGCCGAACGCGTTGCGGTGCTGCGTACGCTGCTGAACGACCAGTGATGCGTCGGCTACAGTTACGCCCATGACGCTCATGACTGTTGGAGAGGTCGCTGGCCTCATCGCCGCGATCGCAGCGTGCGTATTCGTGGCCCTCGCCGCTGTGCCGCTGCTGAAGGCCGGACGGGCGCTGGACGAGGTTCGCCTCGCAGTGCGTGATCTGGGCCACAACTCCGTGCCCGTACTGCAGGAACTCAAGGGCACCGTCGCCGCCACCAACACCGAGTTGGCGAAGCTGAGCGTCGTGACCGATGACGCCTCCCGGGTAGCCGGTCACGCAACAGTGGTGAGCGAGAACGCGGCCCAGCTCTCCACGTTGTTCGCCGCCACGCTCGGTGGGCCGCTGGTCAAGACCGCGGCATTCACCTACGGCGTCCGCAAGGCCTTCAAGGGGCGCAAGAAGTGAGCCGAATCTTCTGGCTGCTCGTCGGAGTTGGCCTCACCGTCTTCCTGATGATGCGCGGCAAGGAACTCCTGCACAGGCTCACCCCACGCGGCATTGCTGAACAGGTGGAGCAGAAGGGGCATGAAACGGCCGCCAGCTTCGGCGACTTCATGGCCACCTTCCGCCACGCCATGGCTGAGCGCGAGGCCGAACTGCGTCGCGAACTCGACCTTCCCGAAACCACCCACTGATCTGACAATTTCCAAGGAACCATCATGAAGACCTCCGAGATCCGGAGTCGGTTCATCGACTTCTTCGCGCGCCATGACCACGAGATCGTGCCCAGCGCGTCGCTGCTGTACAACGACCCCACCCTGCTGTTCGTCAACGCAGGCATGGTGCCGTTCAAGCCGTACTTCCTGGGCGATGAGCCGGCGCCGTACAAGCGAGCCGTGAGCTCGCAGAAGTGTGTGCGTACGCTCGACATCGACGAGGTGGGCAAGACCACCCGGCATGGCACGTTCTTCCAGATGCTGGGCAACTTCGCCTTCGGCGACTACTTCAAGGAAGGCGCCATCCAGTACGCCTGGGACCTGGTGACGGGCTCTGAGGCGGACGGTGGCTGGGGCTTCGACCCGGAGAAGGTGTGGGTCACCGCGCTGCACGGCGATCAGGAGACCATCGATCTGTGGCAGCAGGCGGGCATCCCGCGCGAGCGCATCCAGGAACGCGGCCTCAAGGACAACTACTGGCACATGGGCGTCCCGGGGCCGGGTGGCCCCTGCTCCGAGATCTACATCGACCGCGGCCCGGAATTCGGCCCCGATGGCGGCCCGGAGGCGGACGAGGATCGCTTCCTGGAGATTTGGAACCTCGTGTTCCAGCAGGAGGAGCTCTCCGCGGTACGCGCCAAGGACGAATTCGACGTCCTGCGCCCGCTGCCTGCCCAGAACATCGACACCGGCTCCGGCCTGGAGCGGGTCGCGTACCTCAAGCAGGGCGTGGCCAACATGTACGAGATCGACGAGGTGTACCCCGTCATCGCCCGCGCCTCCGAGCTGTCGGGCAAGCAGTACGGAGCCAACGAGCTCGACGACATCCGCTTCCGCGTGGTGGCAGACCACGTGCGCTCCGGCCTGATGCTGATGACCGACGGCGTCACCCCCGGCAATGAGGCCCGCGGCTACGTGCTGCGCCGCCTGCTGCGCCGCGTCGTGCGCAGCATGCGTCTGCTGGGTGTGGGTGATCCGGTGCTGCAGGAGCTGCTACCCGTATCGAAGGCGGCGATGCTCGCCTCGTTCCCGGAGATCGAGGAGAACTGGGGCCGCGTGTCCCAGGCGGCGTACTCCGAGGAGGAGTCCTTCCGCCGGACCCTGCAGTCTGGCACCGTCATGTTCGACACCGCCGTCGGCGAGGTCAAGAAGGACGCCGCGGCGAAGACGTTGCCCGGCGACAAGGCCTTCCAGCTGCACGATACATACGGCTTCCCGATCGACCTCACCATGGAGATGGCCGAGGAACAGGGCCTCACCGTGGACCGTGCGAAGTTCGACGAGCTCATGAAGGAGCAGAAGGAACGCGCCCGCGCGGATGCCAAGGCCAAGAAGGGCGGTGGCACCTCGATGGAGGCCTACCGCCAGCTGCGCGAGAAGGGGGAGGTGCCGTTCCTCGGCTACACCGAGCTGAACGTGGCCACCACCGTGCGCGGCATCATCGCCGACGGCGTTGCCACCGATCGCGCAGAGGACGGCAGCACCGTCGAGATCGTGCTGGCCGAGACCCCCTTCTACGCAGAGGCGGGCGGCCAGGATTCTGACCGCGGCACCATCGTCGGCGACGGCTTCTCGCTCGACGTCATCGACGTGCAGCGCCCCGTGCCCGGCCTCGTGGTGCACCGCGTCGAGGTGTTCGGTGAGCTTGCGCTCGGCGCACAGGCCGATGCTCGCGTCGATGGCATCGCGCGTCACGGCGCCTGCCAGGCCCACACCGCGACCCACATCGTCCACGCGGCGCTGCGCGAGCTCGTCGGCTCCAACGCCACGCAGGCCGGCTCCTACAACAAGCCCGGCTACATGCGCTTCGACTTCTCCTCGCCCCAGGGGCTCTCCGAGCAACTGAAGGCGGAGGTGGAGGCCAAGGCGAATGAGGCCATCTTGGCGAACTACGCCGTCACCGCGCAGGAGATGAAGCTCGAGGACGCCAAGGCGCTGGGCGCCATGGCGATGTTCGGCGAGAAGTACCCGCCGCTCGTGCGGATGGTTGAGCTGGCTGGCCCGTGGTCGCGCGAGCTCTGCGGTGGCACCCACGTCGCCGCCACGTCCGAGATCGGCGTACTCAACCTGCTCAGCGAATCCTCCATCGGGTCGGGCGTGCGCCGCGTCGAGGCGCTGGTCAGCGCAGACGCGTTCGCCAAGTTCGCGGCTGAGCGGGCGCTGGTCAACCAGCTCACCGACACCCTGCGTGTGCAGCCCGACAACCTGGTGGGGCGCATCGAGAAGCTGGTCGCCCAGCTCAAGGACGCAGAGAAGACCATCGCCAAGCTGCAGTCCGAGAAGCTGCTCGCTGGCGCCGCATCTCTCGTCGACCAAGCTGCAGATGTGAACGGTGTGCGCCTGCTCGCCGTCGAAACGCCCGGTGTGGGCGGCAACGAACTGCGCACGCTGGCGCTAGACCTGCGCGAACGGCTGGGCAGCGAGCCTGCCGTCGTGGCGCTCGTTGGCGGCGCGGACAAGCCCACGGCGATCGTGGCCACCAATGAGGCTGCGCGTGGCCTTGGCCTGGGCGCTGGCCGCCTGATCAGCGTGGCCTGCGCGGCGCTGGGCGGCAAGGGCGGCGGCAAGGACGACCTGGCTCAGGGCGGCGGCACGGATGCCTCGGCGGCTCCGCAGGCGCTGGCCGCAGTCACTGCTGCTCTGGAGGAGCGTGCCTGAGCGCCCCCGCCTCGGGATCGACTGGGGCAAGGCGAGGATCGGGATCGCGGCGTGCAACGCCGGGGTCTCCTTCGCCTACCCCGTCGAGACCGTTCCTGCCGGGCCAGACGAGCTGAAGCGGATCGTCGCGCTCGTTGACGAGTATGAGCCTGAGGTCGTCTACGTGGGCCTGCCCCTGACCTTGGCGGGCGAGCGCAGCTTTGCCGCCGAGTTCGTGCTGGGGAAGGCCGCGCAATTGGCGCGAGCGATCCCGGCGACACGGGTGCTCCTCGTCGACGAGAGAATGAGCACGGCGTCGGCATCCCGTAGTCTTGGCGACGCGGGTCGTCGCAGCAGACAGCAACGCACGGTCATTGACCAGGCTGCCGCGGTGGAGATCCTGCAGCGTGCACTCGATCTTGAGGAGCGCACGGGAGACGTGGCCGGAGAACCTGTAGAGCTGGAGGAAGAGTGAGCGCACAGTTCACCGACAATGACGGGCGCCTCAACTGGCGACGCATCGGCTACCACGCGCGCAGCGCCTTCGCGGTATTGCTTTCGCTGGCCGTGCTCGTGGGCGGCGGCTGGTTCATCTACTCCAAGGCCAACGACGCCTACACCACGTGGCGTACCGCAGATGACTACATCGGCGAGGGCACCGGCGAAGAGGTCGAGGTGCTGATCCCGCGCGGCTCCACCGTCGGCCAAATGGGCGACATCCTGCTCGAGGCCGGCGTCATCAAGTCGCCGCGCACATTCCGGCAGGTCGCCACCCGCAGCGGGGATTCGGACAAGCTGCAGGCGGGGCGCTTCAAGCTCGTGAAGGAGATCCCGGCGGAGACCGCGTTGCGGATGCTCCTGGACCCAGACAATGTCGTGCGCATCATGGTGACCTTCCCTGAGGGCTTGGCCAACGTCAGACAATGGCGCATCCTCGACCGGGAATCGAACGCCAAGATCGGGCTGACGTCGGCGGACATGGCCGCCGCCGCCGAGCAGGAGTATCCGGCGCTGCCTGGCTACGCGAACGGCTCGCTGGAAGGCTTCCTGTTCCCCTCGACGTACCAGGTGGGCGAGCCCGCCGTCGCTTCGCACCTCATCGGCACGCAGATTGGCCAGTTCAACCGGATCGCCGAGAAACTCCAGCTGGAGGAGGGCGCCGCCGCGTTGGGCTCCAATCCGCGCAACATCGTGATCACGGCGTCGATCATTGCCGCAGAGGTGAGCAATCCCAAGGACCAGCCCATGGTGGCCCGCGTCATCTACAACCGGATCAACCAGGGCATGCCGCTGCAGATGGACTCGACGGTGCACTACGCGCTGCAGGACTGGAGCAGGGTCACGACCACGGCGGAGGAGCGAGCGAACCCGTCGCCGTACAACACCTACCTCCACAAGGGCTACCCGCCCGGCCCCATCACCAACCCCGGAGAATCCGCCTTGGCAGCCGCATTGAACCCGGCTGACACTGACGCCTTGTTCTTCGTGACTGTCAACCTGGACACCGGCGAGACCAAGTTCGCCGCGACCCTCGCAGAACACGACGCCAACGTGGCCGAGTTCCAGGCGTGGTGCCAGGCGAACACCGGCCGCTGCAGCGGATGACCGGGCGCTTTCGGGCCGCCGTCATCGGCGACCCAGCCTCTCATTCACTCTCGCCAGCGATCCACCGCGCAGGCTATGAGGCCAATGGCCTCGACTGGAAGTACGAGGCCGTCACTGTTTCCCCAGGCGAGCTTGATGACTTCGTCAGCGCCCGCCTCGACGATCCTGCATGGGCCGGCCTGAGCGTCACGGCCCCCCACAAGGAGGCCATGCTGGCCTATGGGGAGGCCGACGAACCCACCAGGCTGGTGGGCGGCGGCAACACCATCGTGTTCGGGGACGAACCCCGGGTCTACAACACGGACGTTCCCGGCTTCGTCAGGGCCTGGCGTGCGCACGGTCTGGAGCGTCCGCGATCGGCCGCCATCCTCGGCAACGGGGCGACGGCGCGCTCTCTCGTACTCGCACTCGCAGGCCTCGAGGCGCGTGAGGTGGTGGTGTTGGCCCGCCGTCCGGAACGCGCAGCGTCGATTCTCGACTTGGCTCGGGCGCTCGACCTGCACGCGGAGGTGCGGACGTTGGGAGAGAGCGCTGGCCCGGTGGATCTGGTGGCCAGCACCATTCCCGCCGCAGCCACCGAGGAACATGCAGCTGGGCTGGCGGCTGAGGCTGCCGTCGTGTTCGACGCGGTCTATGACCCCTGGCCCACTCCGCTGGGTGTGGCTGCCTTGGAAGCTGGTCGGATGTCGCTCAACGGCTTGGATCTCTTGGCGGGTCAGGCGGTGGATCAGTTCTTCCTGCTGACCGGTCACCGGGTGACCTTCGATGCGTGCCGGTCCGCGGCCGAGCGGGAGCTCAAGCGTCGTTCCAGTCTCTGACACAATGTCACCCATGCTTCGATACCTCACCGCCGGTGAATCCCATGGCCAAGCGCTGATCGCGACCATCGAGGGCATTCCTGCCCATGTGCGCGTCGGCGTGGACGAGATCGCCGAGAACCTGCGCCGCCGCCGCCTCGGCGTCGGGCGTGGCGCGCGCATGAAGTTCGAGGCAGACGAACTCACGCTGCTCACCGGCTTCCGCCACGGCGAGACGCTGGGCTCGCCCATCGCCATCATGATCGGCAACACCGAATGGCCCAAGTGGGAGAAGGTCATGGCCCCCGGCGAGGTGGACGAGGCGGAGCTGGCGCAAATGGCCCGCAACGCCAAGCTCACCCGCCCGCGACCCGGCCACGCCGACTTGGCGGGTATGCAGAAGTACGACTGGGACGAGGCACGTCCCCTCCTTGAGCGAGCCTCGGCCCGTGAGACGGCCGCCCGCGTGGCGCTGGGCACCGTTGCTCAGGCATTTCTCCAGCAGGCCTTCGGCATCACCGTGTTGAGCCACGTCGTCGAATTGGGCCCCATCAAGGCCGCCCGCGAGGAGCTGCCGACCATCGAGGAC
>JAUNUF010000010.1 GCA_030538315.1 Propionibacteriaceae bacterium | reverse complement strand
CTCGCACCTGTGACGCTCAGGGACCAGCGTCGTCCTTCGTGAGCATCCGGCGACTCCGTCGCGGGACGCTCCTCAGGAACCGGTCAGTGGGCCGCGGACTGCCAGTTGTCCCCGACCCCGATGCTCACCTCGAGCGGCACCAACAGATCCGCGGCGGCGCCCATCTCGCGCGACACCACCTCCGCCACTGCGCCAGCCTCGCCTGGTGCGATCTCCAGCACCAGTTCGTCGTGCACCTGCAGCAGCATCCGGCTGGCGAACCCGCCGCCCTCAAGCGCGCGGCCCAAGTTGATCATGGCGACCTTGATCACATCTGCCGCCGACCCCTGGATGGGCGAGTTCAGCGCCGCCCGCTCCGCCATCTCGCGGCGCTGACGGTTGGTCGTCGTGAGATCCGGCAGGTAGCGCCGGCGCCCCAGCATCGTTTCGGTGTAGCCCACGCGGCGGGCCTCGTCGACGATGCCCGCGAGGTAATCACGCACGCCGCCCACGCGGTTGAAGTAGTCATCCATCAGCCCGCGGGCCTCGCCCACGGAGATCTTCAGCTGGTTGGACAGCCCGAACGCGCTCAGCCCATAGGCCAGGCCGTAGTTCATCGCCTTGATCTTCGCCCGCATCTCGCCGCTCACATCTTCAGGTTCCACACCGAAGACGAGCGATGCCATCTCGCCGTGGAAGTCGCGGCCGGATTCAAATGCCTCAATCAGGCCCGGGTCCTTGGAGCCGTGCGCCATGATGCGCATCTCGATCTGCGAGTAGTCCGCCGACATGAGGGCCTCGTAGCCCTCCCCTGGCACGAACGCGGTGCGGATCTGGCGCCCCACCGCGGTGCGGATGGGGATGTTCTGCAGATTGGGATCCGTCGACGACAGGCGGCCGGTGGCCGCGATGGTCTGCATGTAGGTGGTGTGGATGCGGCCGTCGTCGCCGACGGTGGCCAACAGCCCGTCCACGGTCTGGCGCAGCTTGATTCGGTCACGATGCGCCAGCAGGTGCCCCAGGAACGGGTGTTCGGTCTTTTCGAAGAGCTGTTCGAGCGCCTCAGCGTTGGTGGTGTAGCCAGACTTGGTGCGGCGCGTCTTCGGCATACCCAACTCGTCGAACAGCACGGCCTGCAGTTGCGTGGGCGACCCGAGGTTCACTTCATGGCCCAACACGTCGTAGGCCGCTTGTTGGGCATCCAGCACGGCGCGATCGAACTCGTCGCGCAGCGCCTGCAGTCGGTCCACGTCAACGGCGATGCCGAGGCGCTCCATCCGGGCCAGGCTGCGCTGCAGCGGCAGTTCCACCTGCTCCATCAAGGCCGTGGCGTTGCGTTCGGCCAATTGCTGCGTCAGCACCTCTGCGAGGTCATAGACGGCGCGTGCGTGGAGCAGGGCAAACTCGACGGAAGCGTCGTCCTCCTCCTCGAAGCTGAAGCTGGCCTGCGCTTCGTCCTCCGGCGGTTGTTCGACGGCGAGCTCACGATGGAGGTAGCGAACGACGAGGTCAGACAGGTCGTAGGTGCGCTGATCCGGCCGCAGCAGGTAGGCGGCGAGCAGCGTGTCCAGTTGCACACCGTCCAGTTCCCAGCCGCGCGACCAGGCAGCGAGGGTGGGGCCCTTCGCCTCGTGGACGAACTTGGGGTGATCCGGATCTGCCAGCCACGCAGCCAGGGCACGGTCGTCGTCAGGCGTGAGTTCCGCGGTGTCGATGAAGGCTCCGCTGCCATCGGCAGCCGCCAAAGCGACCCCCGTGAGGTCGCCGTGGCCTGCACCCCAGGAACCCACGAAGTGGACCGCGGTGGGCTCCACGGCGTGCTCGGTCAGCCACCCGGCGACCTCGCCACCCTCCAGCTTCGAACCTTCGACGGTGAACGCCTCGGTGGCCGTGGGCTCAGCCGCTGCCGTCGCTTCGATCAGCCGCTCGCGCAGCACACGGAACTCCAGCGCGTCGAACAGTTCGTGGACGCGTTCCCGATCCCAGTCGCGCCGGGCCGTGTCTGGGAGATCAAGATCGAGATCGAGGTCTCGCAGCAGGGCGTTGAGTTTGCGGTTGCGCACCACGTTGTCGAGGTGTGCGCGCAGGGACTCGCCCGCCTTGCCAGGCACCTGCTCGGCGCGGGCAACGATGTTGTCCAGCCCGTCGTACTGGGTGAGCCACTTGGCTGCGGTCTTGGGGCCGACGCCCGGCACCCCGGGCAGGTTGTCGCTCGTCTCACCCACGAGCGCCGCGAGCTCCGGGTAGCGGGCGGGCGACACGAGGTACCGCTCCTCCACCGCCTCCGGCGTCATGCGAGCAAGATCCGAAACGCCGCGGAGCGGGTACAGCACCGTCACGCGCTCCTGCACGAGCTGCATCGCGTCGCGGTCCCCCGTCACGATGTAGACGTCATAGCCGGCAGCGGCGGCCTCCGTCGACAGGGTGGCGATCAGGTCATCGGCCTCATAGCCGGCCCTCTCGACGTGGACGATGTTCAACGCGTCGAGCACGTCCTTGACCAGCGCCACCTGACCCTTGAACTCGTCTGGAGACTTCGCCCGGTTGGCCTTGTACTCCGGGTACTGCTCGGTGCGGAAGGATTCCCGGGCCACGTCGAAGGCGACCGCCACGTGCGTGGGCCGTTCGTCGCGCAGCACGTTGATGAGCATGGAGGTGAAGCCGAACACCGCGTTGGTGTGCTGGCCCGTGCTGGTGGCGAAGTTCTCCACGGGCAGCGCGAAGAACGCACGGTAGGCCACGGAGTGTCCGTCGATGAGCAGGAGTTTCTTCGCGTCAGTCACAAGCGCCAAGCCTACCCCGTGGCAGAGTACGGAGGCATGAACTCGATTCCCGACTGGCTGGCAGACCAGGTCTCCCCGCTCGACGACAAGCTCGGCCTGAAGATCACCGAACTCACGCCGGAACGCGTCGTGGGTTCAATCCCGGTGGAGGGCAACGAGCAGCCGTTCGGCCTGCTGCACGGCGGGGCCAGCGCCGTCGTGGTGGAGACCCTCGCCTCGATGGGCGCGATGGCGCACGGCTGGCCGGACAGGGTGGGGGTGGGAGTCGACCTCAACGTGACGCACCTGCGCCCAGCCAAGCAGGGCCGGGTCACGGGTACCGCTACGGCGCTGCACCTGGGGCGCAACATGGTGACCTACCAGGTGGAGCTGGTCGACGACGAGGGGCGAACCACGGCCACCGGCCGGTTGACGTGCCACATGATCAACCGGCAGTAGCCCTTCGACACGTTCGTTCGTCCCTCACGAACGCTCAGGACGAGCGCCTTACTTCTTCTTGTGCGAGATGACGCCTTCGGCGACGTCGCGCATGGACTTGCGCATGTCCATGGCGGTCTTCTGGATCCAGCGGAAAGCCTCAGGCTCCGTGAGGCCGAGATCCTGCTGCAGGATGCCCTTGGCCTGATCGATGATCTTGCGGGACTCCAAGCGGTCTTCAAGGCTGGCCAGCTCGTCCTCGATGGCGGCGATCTCCTGGAAGCGGCCCATCGCGATCTCGATGGCCGGCACCACATCCGAGGCGCCGAACGGCTTGACGACGTAGGCCATGGCGCCGGCGTCGCGGGCACGCTCGACGAGGTCGCGCTGGCTGAACGCGGTCAGCATGACGATGGGAGCGATCCGCTCCTCGGCGATGATCTCTGCTGCAGTGATGCCGTCCATCTTGGGCATCTTGACGTCCATGATCACCAGATCCGGCACCAGTTCACGGGCAAGCTTGACGGCCTCTTCGCCGTCGCCAGCCTCGCCGACCACCTCGTAGCCCTCCTCGGTGAGGAGTTCAACCAGGTCGAGGCGGATCAGGGCCTCGTCTTCGGCAACAAGTACGGTGGGCTTCTTCTTCGTCATATCAAGTGGCACTTTTCCCTCGCCTCGGGAGGCGAGCTTCGTCGGTCAACCTGTGGTGAATACTACTCACCTTTGCCAAGCCCGCGCTCACTTGGTGCCGGGAAGCGCCAAGTGGGTCACGTGTGGCACAATATGTGAGCCCAGCCCAGGTGGCGGAATGGCATACGCGGACGGCTCAAACCCGTCTGGTCGAAAGACCGTAGGGGTTCGACTCCCCTCCTGGGCACCAAAGCAGAACACCCCGCAGGAATCCTGCGGGGTGTTTCTGTTGGTGTTTCGGCTTCAGGGCGCTCAGTTGAGCTCGCCCAGCTCCTTGACCTTGTGGACGCGGAGGTTGTTGGTCTTGCCGGGGATGCCCATGGGCGAGCCGGAGACGATGACGATGCGCTCGCCAACCTCGATCATGCCGCGGTCACGCAGGTGCTTGTCCACGGCCTCCACAACCTCTTCCTGGCTGCTGAACTCTGGGGTGACCAGGGTGTCAACGCCCCAGGAGAGCGTCATGGTCTGGCGGGTGGCCTTCTCCGGGGAGAACACCAGCATGGGGATGGGCGAACGCAGGCGCGAGATGCGGCGGCCCGTGTCTCCCGACTTGGTGAAGGCCACCAGGTAGCGGGCGCCGATGCGCTCGGCCACCTCAGCGGCTGCCTTGGCCAGGATGCCGCCGGTGGTGTGGGGATCCCAGTCGATGATGTGGATCTCGCCGTGGCCCTCGCGCTCCGTCTTCTCGACGATGCGGGCCATGGTGGCAACGGTCTCGACGGGGTACTCACCGATGGAGGTTTCGCCGGACAGCATCACGGCATCCGCGCCGTCGAGGACGGCGTTGGCAACGTCCGAGGTCTCGGCGCGCGTGGGGCGCGGGTTCGAGATCATCGATTCGAGCATCTGGGTGGCGACGATCACCGGCTTGGCCCACTTGCGGGCCGCGCGGATGATCTTCTTCTGCACCAGCGGCACCTCTTCGAGCGGCAGCTCGACACCGAGATCACCACGGGCAACCATGAAGCCGTCGAACGCATCGATGATGTCCTGCAGGTTAGCGATCGCCTGCGGCTTCTCCAACTTGGCGATGACGGGCACGTGGCGGCCCTCTTCGTCCATGATCTCGTGGACGCGGTTGATGTCATCTGCGCGGCGCACGAACGACAGGGCGACCATGTCGACGTCCTGGTTCAGCGCCCAGCGGAGATCCCGCTCGTCCTTCTCGGACAGCGCGGGGACCGAGACGGCCACGCCGGGCAGGTTGATGCCCTTGTTGTTGGAGACGGGGCCCTCGACGGTGACCTCGCACAGCACATCGGTCTCGGTGACCTGGATGGCGCGCAGGCCCACCTTGCCGTCGTCGATCAGAATGGGGTCGCCCACATTCACGTCGCCGGGGAGGCCCTTGTAGGTGGTGGAGCAACGCTCCTGGTTGCCCAACACGTCATCCGTGGTGATGGTGAAGTGGTCGCCCACCGAGAGGAACGGCTTCATGTCGTTCTCGAAGCGGCCCAGCCGAATCTTGGGGCCCTGAAGGTCTGCGAACACGCCGACGGTCTTGCCCGTCAGTTCAGCAGCCTCGCGGACGTTCTTGATCCGCTGCAGGTGTTCCGGGTAGTCGCCGTGGCTCATGTTGAGCCGTGCGACGTTCATGCCGGCGTTCAGGAGTTCCACCAGGCGGTCAACAGTGTCGGCGGAGGGGCCGAGGGTACAAACGATCTTTGCTCTACGCACGGGATCACCCTACCTGAAGCACCTGTGAAGCCGTATGCGGGTAACCCGTTGTTCACTTGGCCCGCGCGATACCGCCTCGCACGAGCTCCAGCGCGTGCGCCAAATCCGCGGGGTACTCAGACGTGAAACGCATCACGTCTCCCGTGGTGGGATGCACGAAGCCCAGCTCGACGGCGTGGAGCCACTGGCGGATCAGCCCCAGGCGCTCTGCCAGGGAGGGATCTGCGCCATACAGCGGGTCCCCGACGCACGGATGCCCGATGGCGGCCATGTGCACCCGGATCTGATGGGTGCGCCCGGTTTCGAGGTTGATCTCCAGCAGGGTGGCTGCCCGGTGAGCCTCGAGCGTGTCGTAGTGGGTCACCGAGTGGCGGCCGCCCTCGATGATCGCCATCTTCCATTCCGCCCCGGGGTGCCTGCCGATGGGCGCCTCGATCGTGCCTGTGAACGGATCTGGGTGCCCCTGCACCAACGCGTGGTAGATCTTCTCCACCGTGCGGTCCCGGAACGCCTGCTTGAGGACGCTGTAGGCCACCTCGGATTTCGCCACCACCATGAGGCCGCTGGTGCCCACGTCGAGGCGCTGCACGATGCCTTGCCGCTCTGCTGCCCCAGAGGTGGCCACCTGAACGCCCGCCGCGGCGAGATGTTCGACGACGGAAGGCCCCTCCCAGCCGAGGCTGGGATGCGCGGCGACCCCGACGGGCTTGTCCACCACGACGATGTCGGCATCTTGGTAGATGAGGGTGACACCATCGGCCAGTTGCGGGGTGACCTGCACACCGACGGGGGCCGCGTCGTCGAGTTCCAGGAGCTCCCCGCCCAGCACGCGCTGCGAGCCCTTGGACACGGGCCTGCCGTCCAGCGAGACGTTGCCCTGCTCGATGAGCAGCTCGATGCGGGAGCGGGAGTAGCCGGAGATGCGGGCCGCGACGGCGTCCACGCGGTCGCCCGCGAGGCCATCAGGCACCAGGAACACGCTCACGACGCCTTCGCCTTCTTCCTCTCCCCCACCTCGGCGACGAGCCCGGAGATGATGATCAGGCCGGCGGCCACGGTGATACAGATGTCTGCCCAGTTGAAGATGGCGAAGTTGGGCACTTGGAACATGTCGATGACGTGACCGTGGAGCGGCGCTGGAGGTTCGAAGATCCGGTCCATCAGGTTGCCGGTGATGCCGCCCAGCAGGAGGCCGACGACGACGGCGTGGGAGGTCTCCGAGATGCGGGTGAGGGCAACGAGGCAGCCGATGGTGGCCACGATGGCGAAGATGCTGAAGACGATGGTGGAATCAGCGCCCATGCCGAACGCCGCGCCCGGGTTGCGGATGAGGTTCAGCCCGAGGAGATCCCCGACGAGCGGCACGCGCCGCCCCGGCTCGAGGTATGCGACGGAGGCGATCTTGATCAGCTGATCGATCGCGAGCATGATCAGGCCGAGGCCACCGGCGAGGAGGCCGGCGCCCCAGCGCACCTTGGTCAGCGCCGTTCCTCGCGCTGCTTGCAGGTCACGCACAGGGTGGCGCGGGGGAACACCTGGAGGCGCCCCTTCCCGATGGGCTGGCCGCACACCTCGCAGTAGCCGTACTCACCGGTGTCGAACAGGTGGAGCGCCAGGCGGGACTGTTCGGCCATCTCGCGCACGTTCTGTGCCAAGGACAGTTCCTGATCGCGCTCGAAGTTGCTGGATCCGACGTCGACCGGATCACGGCCCGCCCCATCGGTGCCGCCCTTCATCAAGGCCTCCAATTCGGCCTCGGTCTGGGCGATGCGGCGCTCCAGGCGCTCAAGCTCGTCGACGAGCTCCACGCGCTGTTCAGCCACTTCCTCGGCTGTCCACGGCTCCTCTCCCTCGAGTACGGGCAGGACCACCTGTGCTCCAGCGGTCTTCTTCGTCGACATGGCTGCTCTTTCTTGAGAGTTCGGTTACCGGTTGGGGAAGGCTACACCAGGAACGGCGCAATGCAACAGGCCGACCCAAAAGCGGGTCGGCCTGTTGCAGGATTATCGAAGTGACTAGCCCTGATCCCCGTGGGCGAGGGCGTCCAGACGGGGGGTCTCAGACTGCTGGGCCAGCTCGGGAACGTCGCCGGGCTCCGGGCGGTCGTCGTTGAGCGAGCTCAGGAACCGCTGCAGGGAGCCGGAGAGGTTCTGGCGGTAGTTCGTCTCGAAGCTGCGCAGCGCATCCACCTTGCCGGTGAGTTCGCCCTGCTCGCGCTCGAGATCCGAGAAGAGCTGGTGGCGACGCTCGTTGGCCTGACGGTCAACATCTGCGGCGCGGCCTTCCGCGTCCTTCGTCATCTGCTCGGCGTTGACGCGAGCCTCAGACTCGACGCGCTCCGCCTTCGTGCGGGCATCGGTCTTGATCTCCGCGGCACGCTGTTCGGCTTCGGCGATCTTGCGCTGCGCCTCCGCCTGGGCCTCGTTGACGAGGGTGGTGGCCTGATCCGTGGCCATCTGCAGCAGGCGGGTGACGGCCGGCGCGGCCTCCTCGGAGCTGGTCACGGTGATGGTCTCGGCGCCGCCGACGGCCTGCGTGACGCGCTCGCTGCGGACGCGGTCAAACTCGGTGCGGACCTGATCGAGCTGGGAGCGCAGCTGGTCGTTCTCAGCGGTGAGTTCGCGGACGCGCTCTTCAGCGGCCAGCTGAGCGGCGCTGGCGTCGCCGCTGTTGCTGAGGGCAGCGTTGAGACGCTCGACCTCGCCGCGGAGCGAGGCAACCTCGTTGTCCTTCTCCTGGAGTGCGTTGCGCAGTTCCGAATCATCCACGACGGCGGGCTGCACGCTCGTCGACTGCATCGAGTCGAGTTCGCGGCGCATACGCTCGCGCTCCTTCTCGAACTCGTCGAACGTCAGTTCGACCTTGTCGATGAAGGTGTCGACGTCGCCGACCTGGTAACCCGTCTCACCCCGCCGCGACATGCGGAATCGGATCTGGCGCACCTCGTCCAGGGTCAGGCTCATGTTTGCTCCAATGTCGAAAGGATGTAAGGCTCCGGCTGCGCCGGTTGTCTCAGGCTAGCGTAGCCGCTGTGGGCCTCGCCAACACCTCAAGGAGTGGTGGAGACTCAAAATCTCACATACGTGAGCACCAACTGGCCCACGATCTGCAGCAGGATGAACAACACCAACACGCTGAGATCCAGGGATGCGTTGCCCAGCCGGACCGGTTTGATCCACCGCCGCAGCAGCTTGATGGGCGGATCCGTGAGCGTGTAGATGAACTCCACCAGCACCAAGAGAATGCCCTTCGGCTCCCATCCGGGGGCGAACATCGGGATCCACGAGATGATCACGCGGGCCAGCAGCACCCAGACGTAGAGGGTGATCAGCCACCAGAGGATGAGCGCAACCACTGGGTGTCAGCTCTGGTTGAAGAAGCCACCGGTGGCGATGCGCTCCTTGTCTTCTGGGCCCACCACGAGGTTCTGCGGGCACAGCAGGAAGACCTTGCTGGAGACGCGCTCGATGTTGCCCTCGAGACCGAACACCAGGCCGGCCGCGAAGTCCACCAGACGCTTCTCCTCGCCGTCCTCCATGTCTGAGAGGTTCATGATGACGGGGATGTTGTCGCGGAAGTTCTCGCCGATCACCCGGGCCTCGTTGTACGAGCGGGGGCGGACGCTGACGATGCGGCTCAAATCAGCCACCTCCTTCTGCACGGGGCGTACAGGGGTCACCGGCTTGGGGCGACGCTGCGGCAGGGCCTGCACGCGGCTCACTTCCGCGCTGGGCTCATCCTCATCAACGTAGACGTCGTCTGTGAGTTCGCCATCGGCGTCGTCGATCTCGTCATCCCGATAGCGACCGTCTTCGACGAGTCCCATCCACGCGGCAAGCTTGCGAACGCCCACGAGAAGTCTCCTTTGGTCTTGATACCAAGAAGGCTAGCGCGCGAGACCCAGATCTCCAGCGTGCGACGCTCCGACGCGCCGGATCACTTCATGAAGTCGGGCACATCCAGATCGTCGTCGAACTGCGGCCGGGGCTGCTCCGCCGGGCGGAACTGCGGCGTGCCGGGGTTCGTGGGCTCGGCATCGGCCTCCACCGGGCGGGGCTGGGCTGGCTGCACGGGCTGCACCTGCGGCTTGGGCGCGACCCGCTGTTGCGGACGACGCTGCGGCTGGCCGCCGTCGAAGCCCGCCGCGATGACGGTGATGCGCACCTCGTCGCCCAGCGCGTCGTCGATGACGGTACCGAAGATGATGTTGGCCTCATCATGGGCGGCCTGCTCGATGAGCTGGGCTGCGGCAGAGACTTCGAACAGGCCGAGATCCGAGCCACCGGCGATCGAGAGCAGCACGCCGTGGGCGCCGTCGATGCTGGCTTCCAGCAGCGGCGACGAGATGGCCATCTCGGCGGCCGCGCGGGCCCGATCCTCGCCGCGGGCAGAGCCAATACCCATGAGGGCAGAGCCTGCCTGGCTCATGATGGACTTCACATCCGCGAAGTCGAGGTTGATCAGGCCAGGCGTGGTGATCAGATCCGTGATGCCAGAAACACCCTGCATGAGCACCTGATCCGCCTGCTTGAAGGCGTCCAGGATGGCGACGGTGTGATCCGTCATCTGCAGCAACTTGTCGTTGG
Organism: Propionibacteriaceae bacterium; assembly: GCA_030538315.1. Taxonomy (GTDB): domain Bacteria; phylum Actinomycetota; class Actinomycetes; order Propionibacteriales; family Propionibacteriaceae; genus Arachnia. The sequence goes on along the minus strand of JAUNUF010000010.1, from coordinate 37,061 downwards.
GGATGACGATGAGGGTGTCCACCTCTTCGCGGAGCTGCTCGATGCCCACCTCTGCCTGCGAGGCGCGGCGCTTGCCCTCGAAGGAGAAGGGGCGCGTCACAACGCCGATGGTCAGCGCGCCGAGCGAGCGGGCGATCTTCGCGACGACGGGGGCCGCGCCGGTGCCCGTTCCACCACCTTCACCGGCGGTGACGAAGACCATGTCTGCGCCCTTGAGCGCCTCTTCGATCTCATCTGCGTGGTCATCAGCGGCCTGGCGACCCTTCGCGGGATCAGCGCCGGCACCGAGGCCCCGGGTGAGTTCGCGGCCGATGTCGAGCTTGACATCGGCGTCGCTCATGAGGAGCGCTTGCGCATCCGTGTTGATGGCGATGAACTCCACGCCACGGAGCCCCGCTTCGATCATGCGGTTGACAGCGTTGACGCCGCCGCCGCCGACACCGACGACTTTGATCACCGCGAGGTAGTTCTGAGATGCGCTAGCCATGGCCTAGAGACTATGGGTGTGTCAAAGGATCGTCCAACGGCGCGGCCGAAACCCTCAATATTCACCTCAAGTGGCACTTCAGGGTTTGGGTGTGTGACGGGTTGGCCTACTTCGTGGTGGGGTGCCCCGGTGCCGACACGTCGTACACCTTCGCCTCCACCGTGAGCAGCGTGGCCACCACCTCCGCCTTGAGGGGAGATTGGTCTGCACTGCCCCAGATGACCGTTCGACCACCCTCAAGTGCGAGCGAAATCCGGTCCACCGCTTCAGCTTGGAGGGACACCACCTCGGGGCGCAAATCTGGCGGGAAGGACGCTGCGACGGCGGCCACATCTGCCAGCAACCGCTGCTCATCCTCCACCGAGGCCACCACCGCCAGGAGTTCGCCGGCCACCGGCTCCGGGGTGGTGTGGAACGCCACGCCCTCCGCGTCGACCCAGTCGTAGACCCCGTCGCGCTCCCGCAGGAAGACGGGAAGGCGTTCGGTCACCGCGATGGCGACGGTGTCTGGCCACTGCCTGGAGACGTCGACGGAGCGCACCTCGGGCATGTTCTCCACTCGCTGGGTCACGCCGTCGAGGTCCTGCGTCAACAGCGCCTCCCCCAGCTTGACCTGGGCGGCGGCGACCACCTCGTCGACGCTGAGCAGTGACGCACCCTCCACCGTCACCTTCTGCGCCGCGAGGAGCGGCGAGAAGAAGAACAGATAGATGCCCAGACCCACGAGCACCACGAGCGTGGCGAGGCCACCACCCAGCCACAGCTTTCGGCGGCGCGCGGCGTCGCGCTTGTTCTGGAGCGCCTTGGCGAACTCGCCGGGCGTGAGGGCTTCGTTCACTTCGCCTCTGGGCGCTGCTTCAGGAGATCCGCCAGCAGCGGGCCGACGATCGTCACGTCGCCGCAGCCCAGGGTGATGATGAGGTCCCCAGGTTCGGCGATCTCGTCGAGGGCCGCCGGAAGGTCGTACTTCTCCTTCACATAGACCAGGTTCTCCTGGCCGTGCTTGCGCGCCGCATCCACCACGAGTTCACCGGTGACGCCCGGCACGGGATCTTCGCGGGCCCCGCAGATGTCGTTGATCACGGCGATGTCTGCCAGCGTCATCACCTCGCCGAACTCATCCGCGAAATCCAGCGTGCGGCTGTACAGGTGGGGCTGGAAGCAGGCGATCAGGCGGCCGCTGAGGCCCGTTGCCTCATTGCCTGCGGAAGTCGCTCGACGGGCCGCCGTCAGCGCTGCCCGGATCTCCGTGGGATGGTGGGCGTAATCGTCGTAGACGCGGATGCCTGCGGTATCGGTGATCAGCTGGAACCGGCGCAGGGTGCCCTCGAAGCGTCCGAGAGCGTCCACGGCCTCATCGTGGGTGAGGCCGAGCACGCGCCCGACGGCGTACGCCGCGGCCGCGTTGGCCAGATTGTGGTTGCCGGGCACCTGCAGGGCGATGCGGCCGGATTCGTCACCGTAGGTGATGGTGGCCTCAACGCCGCTGCGCTGCGGGGTCACATCCGTGATACGCACGTCCGCATCCGCGGCCTCGCCGTAGCGGATGATGTTGCGGGCCTCCCCCACCAACGCCTCTGCCAGTGCGCGGGAGCCCGGGTCGTCCACGTTGATGACGACGTGCTGAACGGCTGGGCGGGTGGCGAACGCACGGAAGCCGTCCGCGTAGGCCTCTGGGGTGCCCCAGTTCACGAGGTGATCTGCGCCCACGTTGGTGATCACCGCGATCTCCGTGGGGTATTGCAGGAACGAGGCATCGGATTCGTCCGCCTCGACGACGAACGCATCGCCCGTTCCGATCGCCGAGCTGGCGCCCGTGGTGGAAAGGGGCCCGCCAATCACATAGCTGGGATCCCGGCCGGCTTCGCTGAGCATGACGGCCGTCATGGCGGTGGTGGTGGTCTTGCCATGCGTGCCTGCCACCGAGACGCCGCGTTTGCCCTTCATGAGGGCGGCCAGCGCGGCGGAGCGGTGCCAGATGCGCAAGCCCCGCTTGCGGGCCTCCACGAGCTCCACGTTGTTGGCACGGATGGCCGAGGAGATCACCACGGTCTTGGCGTCACCCACCTGCGAGGCCTCGTGCCCGACATAGGTGGTGACACCCACGCGGGCCAGGCCGCGCAGCGCCGTGGAATCAGACTGGTCCGAGCCGGAGGTCTTGATGCCCAGCTCGGCGTAGAGGCGGGCGATGCCGCTCATGCCGGAGCCGCCTGCGGCGATGAAATGAACAGGCCCCACCTGATCGGCGGGCACCACATCAATGGGCTTCAGAAGCATGAAGCTTGCCTTTCTCACACGGCTTTGAGGACTGCGGCCGCGAGCGTGTCTGCTGCGTCCGCCGGGTACATGCTGCGGCAGGTGGCCGACATCTGCGCGAGGCGCTCGGGATCCTGGAGGATTTCGATCACGACGCCGCCCAGTCTAGCCCCGCTGATTTCGCCGTCGGGCACCAGAACGCCAGCGCCCGCGGCCACCAGTTCGGCGGCGTTCTTCCCCTGCTCGCCGTTGCCCCACGGCAGCGGCACGAAGATCACCGGTAGCCCGCTCACGGCCGTCTCGTGCACCGTTCCGGCGCCAGCGCGGCCGATCATCAGATCTGCTGCCGTGTAGGCCACGGCCATGTCGGAGACGAACGCCACCGGGCGGTACTGCGCCCCCGAAGCGTGCGTGACGACGGTGTGCACCGCGTCGTCGAAATTCTTGGGCCCCAGCACGTGCAGGATCTGGATTCCGGCGGCGAGCAGGTCGTCGCGCGCAGCGGCCACGGCCTCGTTGATGCGCACGGCACCCTGTGACCCGCCGCTGACCAGGAGCGTTCGGCGGTTCGGATCCAGCCCGAACTCCGCTCTGGCCTGCTCGGGGGCGAGCTGCGGCGACGTGATCGAACGCTTGATGGGCATGCCCACCAGCGTGCTGCCGGGCAGTTGCGTCTCGCGGAACGTGATGCCGGTGAACGCGGCGAACTTGGCGCCAATCTTGTTGGCGATGCCCGGCAGCTTGTTGGCCTCGTGCACCACCACCGGCACGCGGGCGAGCCGGGCGGCGAGGTAGGCGGGGATGGACACGTAGCCACCGAAGCCCACCAGCACATCCGCCTTGGCGCGCTTGAGCACCTTGCGGGCCTCCAGCACCGAGCGGGTCAGCGTGTAGGGCAGCTTCACCAGATCTGCGTTGAGCGTGCGCGGCAGCGGCACCGGCGTGATGAGTTCCAGCTTCAGGCCCGCCTCGGGAATCACGCGAGTTTCGAGGCCCTTGGCCGTGCCGATGCACACGAGTTCAACGCCCGGCTCAAGCTCTTGGAGCGCCTTGGCTGTGGCGATGAGCGGCGACGTATGGCCGGCGGTACCCCCACCGGCCAACACCACACTGGTCATGAATCCTCCCTGCTCGCGGCCATCACGCTGGTCATGCGTGGCCTGGCAGGAACCTTACGGGAGGCGAGAAGGGCCCGGGCGTCAGGCGTGTCGCGGGCCAGGGTCAACAACACACCCACGGCCATGAGGCTGGCCATCAGGGCTGAGCCGCCGGAGGAGACGAATGGCAGTGGGACGCCCAGCACCGGCAGGAGGTGCATGACCACGAAGATGTTGATGGTGGCCTGCATGAGGAACCAGGCGGTGATCCCAGCCGCGACGACGCGGTTGAACATCTTGTCCGAACGCATGGCGATCTCCAGACCAGCCCATCCAAGCAGCGCAAACATCGCAACGACGAGCAGCACACCGAAGAGGCCGAGTTCCTCGCCGATCACGGCGAAGATGTAATCCGTGTGGGCGCCCGTCTTGAGGCCGCCCCACTTCTGCTTGGAGGCGCCGAGCCCCAGGCCCCACCAGCCGCCAGAGGCGAGCGCGTAGAGGGCCGCCATGGGCTGCGACGAGAGATCCGTGTTCGACTGCGGGTCCAGGAAGATCGCGATGCGGCTCATGCGGTTGCCGGAACCGAACACCAGGAGGCCGACGAGCGCCAGCGCGGCAACCCCCAGCGGCAGCAACACTCGCAAGGGAGTGCCGATGAACCACATGACCGCCACGATGATGAGACCGATGATCAGGCCCGTGCCAAGATCCCGGCCGGCCAGCACCAGCGCAAGGATGAGGCCGCCCAGCGGGATCAACGGCATGGCGAGCTGGAGCGGTTCATGGAGGCGCCCCCGCTTGTTGTGGAGGATGGCGCCGCACCAGACGACCAGTGCGAGCTTGGCGAACTCGGAAGGCTGGAACTGGAAGCCGCCGATGCGCAGCCAGTTCATGTTGCCGTTGACGTTGACGCCCAACCCGGGCACCTGAACAGCGATGAGGAGGGCCACCGCCAACATCCAGAACACCCAGCCGAAGGTCCGCAGCAGCGTGGGTGGCATGCGGCTCAGGATGAGGAGACCCACCACGCCAACCACCAGGAAGATGACCTGCCGGATGAAGTAGTAGTACGGCCCATCCTGGGTGGACATGGCCAACACCGCCGAGGAGCTCAGCACCATGAGCAGGCCGATGCCCACGAGCACGGTCACCGAGGCCACCACGAAGTAGTACGGGGCCATGGGCGAGCCCGTGAGGGCCCGCACCTGGGACCAGATGGTGAACCGCGCCGGGGGGGAAGCTGCGTCGGACGCCATGATCTGGATCCCTCCTATCCGAGATATCGCTGTACTGCCTCGGCGAACGCCTCGCCGCGGGCCGAGTAGCTGTCGAACATGTCGAGGCTGGCGCATCCCGGGGAGAGCAACACCGTGTCTCCCGGTTGGGCGAACTGACCCGCCCGGGCGACGACCTCGTCCATCACACCAGTGTCGGTGTTGTCGAGCACGACGGTGGGGATCTCGGGCGCGTGTCGGGCAAGCGCGTCGGCGATGAGGTGCCGATCCACTCCGATGATGATGGCGGCCCGCAGCTTGCTGCGGTGCCGCTGGATGAGCTCGTCGAACGTGGTGCCCTTGGCCTGGCCGCCAGCGATCCACACGAAGGAATCGAAGGCGTTCATCGCAGAGTTGGCGGCGTGTGGGTTGGTGGCCTTGGAATCGTCCACCCAGCGCACCCCGTCCGCCTCGGCGACCTGCTGGATGCGGTGCCCGGCCAACTGCAGGTTCTGCAGGCCCTTGGCCACGGACGAATGGTGCACGCCGAAGCTGCGGGCCAACGCCGCGGCGGCCAACGCGTTGGCGACGTTGTGTGGCGCTGCCGGCTGCACGTCGGCGACCTTCGCCAACTCCATGGCAGAGGTGCGGCGCTGCTCGACGAAGGCCCGGTCCACGATGAGGTCATCGACGATGCCGAGCATGGAGATGGCGGGCGTGCCGAGCGTGAAGCCGACGGCGCGGGCGCCCTCCACCACATCTGCCTCCTCCACCATGGATTCGGTGACCGGCTCGTCTGCGTTGTAGACGCAGGTGTGCGTGATGCCTTCGTAGATCTTGGCCTTCTCCGCGGCGTACAGCTTCATGGGCTCCGGCTTGCCCTCGTACCACTCGAGGTGGTCTTCATGGAGGTTCAGCACCACGGCGGAATGCAGGTTGATGTTGTTCATCCAGTGCAACTGGAAGCTGCTCAGCTCGACGGCGAACACGTCGTAGTCCACGTCGTCGAGGATGGCCTCGATGATGGGGCGGCCGATGTTGCCCACCGCGGCGGCCTTCCGGCCATCGGCGATCAGCATCGATTCCAGCATCTGGGTGGTGGTGGTCTTGCCGTTGGTGCCGGTGACGCCCAGCCAGGGGATGACCCTGTCCGGCTGCATCATGCGCCACGCCAGCTCGGTCTCGCCCCACACGGGCACGCCCGCGGCGGCGGCCTGTTGCAGCAGCGGCGCTGAGGGGCGCCAGCCGGGCGAGGTGACCACGAGATCCGTGCCGGGCGGCAGCTCCGCCGTCGACCCGGGGCCGAGGCGCACGGTCACGTCGAGGTGTTCGAGCAACTCAGCCTTGCCCGCGTGGGCGGTGGATTCGTCGAGCACGATGATTTTGGCGCCCAACGACATGAGGCCATCCGCGGCAGCAAAACCAGACACTCCAAGCCCCGCGACGACGACCTGGGCGGAGGGCCAATCCGAGAGGCGCGTGGCGGTGGGGATCCAGCTCAGGGTCACGATCCGGTCACCCATTCTGCGTAGAAGATGCCCATGCCAGCGGCCACGAACAGGCCGCAGATGATCCAGAACCGGATGACGACGGTGACCTCGTCCCAGCCCTTCAACTCGAAGTGGTGGTGGATGGGCGACATGCGGAAGATGCGCTTGCCCTTGGTGGCCTTGAAGTAGGCGACCTGCAGGGTGACCGAGCCCACCTCCATCACGAAGAGGAAGCCAAGGATGACGAGCAGCAGCTCGGTACGGGTCATGACGGACAGGCCGGCGAGGGTGGCGCCGATGGCCATGGAACCGGTGTCGCCCATGAAGATCTTGGCCGGCTTGGCGTTCCACCAGAGGAAACCGAAGCAGGCGCCGGCGAAGGCGATGGCGAGCACGGCCAGATCGTTGGGGTCGCGCACCTCGTAGCAGCGCGGTCCCGCCGTCGAGGTGCGGGCGCACCACTGGTTGAACTGCCAGATGTTGACGATGGTGTAGGCCGCGAACACCAAGGTCGCCGAGCCTGCTGCGAGGCCGTCGAGGCCATCGGTCAGGTTGACGGCGTTGGACCATGCGGCGATCAGGAAGATGATGAAGACCACGGCCACGATGAAGGGCAGCACCAGCCAGGGAATGTCGCGGAGGAACGACACCGCGGGCGAGGCAGGGGTCACGCCGCGATGGTTGGGGAAGCTCAGGGCGGCGACGGCGAATGCGCCGCCGATCACGGCCTGCCCGATGAGCTTGCCGCGCGGCGTCAGGCCGAGGCTGCGCTCCTTGGAGATCTTGGACCAGTCGTCCAGGAAGCCCAGGAAACCCATGCCGACGGCGAGGAACAGCAGCAGGAGGCCCGACATGGTGGGGGGCTGCCAGCGCACGAGGTGCGTGATGAAGTACGCCAGCACCACGGAGCCGATGATGACCAGGCCACCCATGGTGGGCGTGCCTCGCTTGACGTGGTGGGAGGTGGGGCCGTCCTCGCGGATGAACTGGCCGTACTGGCGCCGGGTGAGGAACTTGATCAGCAGCGGGGTGCCGATGAGGGACAGGAGCAGCGACAATGCCCCTGAGGTCAGGATGTTGATCACTTCGCCGCTCCGTCCTCGGCGGCCAGTTCGGCCGCCACCGTTTCAAGGCCCACGCCGCGCGATCCCTTGATCAGCACGACATCGCCCGGGTTCAGACTAAGCGAAGAGGCCACCTCGGCACGGTCCGCCACTCTGGCTTCGATGCCTTCGGCGGTGGCGCCGGCCACGATCTGGCCCGCCAACTCCCCCACCGCGATGACCTCGGCCACCCCGAGATCCGCGGCCAAGCGGCCGACCTCAGTGTGGAGTTCCTCGGCGAGCGGGCCGAGTTCGAGCATGTCGCCCAGCACCGCGACCACGCGGGCATAGGGATGGTCCCGACGGGTGCCGTGCGCCAGTTCGACGGCGGTGGCCAGCGCAGCAGCCATGGAATCCGGGTTGGCGTTGTAGGCATCGTTGAGGATCAGCACGCCGTCTGCGCGCGGGATCAGCTCCATGCGCCAGCTGGAACGCTGCACGGCCTCGGACAGCGCCCCTGCCACCATCTCGATGTCGAGCCCGACGGCGAGCGCCGTGGCCGCGGCGGCCAAGGCGTTGGCCACCTGGTGCCTTCCGATGACGCCCAGGCTCACCTGAGCGGTGCGCTCCCCCGCGTCATCCGCGGCGACCAGTTCGAAGCTGGCCTGGCTGAGCGGGTTCATGGTGACGTGTCGGGCGCTCACGCGGAGGCTGCCGCCGTCGAGTGGGCCCTCGCCGAACCAAGCGATCCGCGCGCGGGTGGCCCCTGCCATGGCGGCGACGGCGGGGTCGTCGGCGTTGAGGACGGCCCAGCCATCCTCCGCCAGGTCCGCCACGATCTCGGTCTTGGCCTTCGCGGTGGCCTCCACTCCCCCGAATTCGCCCACGTGCGCGCGGCCGACGTTGAGGCACACGCCCACGTCGAGGCCCACCAGCGACGTCAGCCAGGCGATGTGGCCCGCGCCACGGGCTCCCATCTCGGAGATGAGGTACTTCGTCTCGGCGTCCACCCGGCAGGCGGTCAGCGGGACACCCACCTCGTTGTTCTGCGACCCAAACGGCGCGACGGTGGGCCCGGCCGTCTCGAACACCTGAGCCATCAGGTCCTTGGTGCTGGTCTTGCCGGAGGATCCGGTGACGCCGATGGAGACCATGCCCCGGGCGCGCTCCTCGCGTACCACGCCGCGGGCCAACCAACTCATGGCGGTGATGGAATCCTCCGCGAGGATGTGGGGCACCTCGGCATCCGTGCTGTACATGCCGATCACGCCGCGGGCGCCCGCCTCGACGGCGGCCTTGGCGAACGCGTGGCCATCCACCCGCTCGCCCGGGATGGCCACGAACAGGGAGCCCTCGGAGGCTTCGCGGTTGTCGATGACCACATCAGGGCCGATCGCGAGATCGGCGTCCGCGTCGTCTCCGAACAGTTCCACCGCCGCCGGCTGCATCAGCTCGACCAGTTCAAGCATCGTGCGCACGCGCATCGGTGTCTCCTTCCTCACGACCGCGCCAGGCGCGGGCCGCTTCCTCCACGTCGTCGAAGTCGACGGTTCGCTCTGCCAGGATCTGGCCGCGTTCGTGGCCCTTGCCCAGAATCGCCACCACAGTAGCCTCAGATGCCGATGCCAGCGCAGCCTCAATGGCGGCGCGCCGCCCGGCCACCTCCTGCAGAGCGCCACCGGGCTTGAGCGCTTGGCGGGCACCCGCCATCACTGCTGCCCGAATGGCGGCGGGGTCCTCGGTGCGGGGATTGTCGTCGGTCACGATCGTCACGTCGCTGTACCGTGCCGCTGCCGCGCCCATGCCGGGCCGCTTCTCAGCGTCTCGGTCGCCGCCGCAGCCGAGCACGGTGACGAGCTGACCGATGCCCTGGAGTGAGGCCAGTGCGGCCTCCACCGCCTGCGGTGTGTGGGCAAAGTCCACCACGACGAGCGGGGCCCCTGGGCCCAGATCGACCCGCTGCATTCTGCCCGGGATCTGCGCCTTGGCCAGGCCCTCCAAGGCGGCCTCCGCCGGCACGCCCACCGCCTCCAACATGGCCAATGCCACCACGGCATCGATCATGTTGTACTCGCCGGGCAGGCTGAGCTCGAGGATGAGCTCCTCGCCACCACGGGTCACCGTGGCCGCGCCGCCCAAGGGGTGCACCGCGCGGTAGCCGCTCATGCGGTAGTCGGCCTCCGGGCTGGTGCCGACCGTGATCAGTCGGCTCTGCCCATGCTCGCCGACCCTGGAGGCGATCTCCTGGCCGGCCTCGCCGTCGATCCAGACGACGCTGGCGGCGGCGCGGCCCGGCTCGAACAGCCGCGCCTTCGCCTCGAAGTAATCCTCCAGGCTGCTGTGGAAATCCAGATGGTCGCGGCCAAGATTGAGGAAGCCCACCACGTCGAACGGCAGCGCGTCCACGCGGTTGAGTGCCAGAGCGTGCGAGCTGACCTCGATGGCCACGGCATCGGCCCCGCGCTCCCGCATCACGGCCAAGAGGGCCTGCAGATCAGGCGACTCCGGCGTGGTCACCGTGGAACGGCTCGACCGCAACTCCTCCGCGCCGAGGCGGAACCCGATGGTGCCGATGGTGCCTGCCAGCTTCCCCGCTGAGGCGAGGGCGGCCTTGATGAGCGCCACCGTGGTCGTCTTGCCGTTGGTGCCCGTCACACCCAGGGTGGTGAGGTGCGCGGCCGGCTCTCCGAACAGCCTCGCCGAGACGGTCGCCATCACGGCGCGCACGTCGTCGGCCACCACCACGGGGATCTTCAGCCCGCCCACGATGGCGGCGCCCTCCTCGTCGGTCAACACCGCCGCCGCACCGGATTCGACGGCGGGCTGGGCGAACTCTGCACCGTGACGCTTGGTTCCCGGCAGCGCCACGTAGAGCCAGCCGGGTTGCACGTCACGCGAACTGAGCGTGATGCCGGTGATGGGAGCAAAGCTTGACGTGTCGCCCACGAGCCCCAGCCCCGCCACCAAGGTGGTGAGCGGGGCTGCGGTGGGATCTGCTGGGCGGATCGAGGTCATGTCAGTCGAAGGTCAACGGCAGGTCGGGGGCTTCCGAGGTTGATGGTGGCACGTTGTAGCGGGGCAGCGCCAGCGACAGGATGTTGTTGGTCACCGGCAGCGCCAACTGGCTGCCCAGGTTGCCGTTCCTCGGCTGATCCAGCACCACGTAGACCAGGATCTGCGGGTCCTCGGCCGGGGCCACGGTCACGAATGATGCCGTGAAGCCGTTGTAGCACATGCAGTTGGGGTCGAAGCGCTGCGCGGTGCCGGACTTGCCTGCCGTGCGGTACCCGTTGATCTTGCGCTTGTCGTTGAGGGAGATGACGGATTCCATCATCTCGACGACGTCTGCAGAGGCCTCCTCGGAGATCACGCGGCGGCTCACCTGCTCCGGCAGGTCGATGGGGTTGCCGTCGGCGTCCGTGATGGACTTGATGAGCTTCGGGGAGTAGTACGTGCCGCCGTTGGTGACGGCGCCCACTGCCGCGGCCATCTGGATGGCGTTGAGGCTCAGGCCCTGCCCGAACGAGATCTGGTCACGCGTGTAATCCGGCATGCTCTTGCCCGGAATCTGGCCGGTGGATTCGCCGGGCAGGCCGGTGCCGGGCTTGGCCCCGAGCCCAAACGAACTGAGGTAGTTGCTGAGCGTCTCCTTGTCCAGGTTGCGCGTCAGCTTGATCATGCCCACGTTGGAGGATTGGGCCATGATGCCGCGGGCGGTGAGCTTGAGATCGCCGTGGGAGAAGGAGTCGCGCACGATGCCGCCGCCAGACGGAATCGAGCCAGGCACCACCATGCGGGTGTCGGGGGTGACGAGGCCCTGATCCGCGAGAGCAGCCATGGTGAGCACCTTCTGCACGGAGCCGGGCTCGTACACCTCGGTGACGGCGCGGTTGCCGAGGTCCTTGCTGTCGGACGCACCGGGGTTGGCGGAATCGAAGCTGGGACCGTTGGCCAGGGCGAGGATCTCACCGGTCTTCAGGTTGGAGACGACGGCGGTGCCGGTCTTCGCGCCGGAGATGCGCATGCCTTCGGCCAGGGCCTGCTCCACCATCCAGTTGAAATCCGCATCGATGGTCAACTCGACGGTGGCCCCGTCGATGGGCGGCTCCATGATGTTGGTGCCCAGCGGGATGCGGCCGTAGGTGGACTTGTCGAAGATCTCCTTGCCAGGTGTTCCCTTCAACTGCTCGTTGAGCGCGTATTCGAAGCCCGCGCCGCCGTCGCCATCGGCGTTGACGAAGCCCACCACGTTGGAGGCGACGGAGCGGTTGGGGTACACGCGGATGGGATCAGGGGTGCCGAAGACGCCCCACCACGGGCGCTTGCCTTCGCCGTCGAACCCAGCGCGCATGTCCGCCTGGATGGCGGTGAAGGTGGCGGCGGGCACGCGTCGGGCGATGATCTCGTAGCGCGAATCCGGCGTGTCGATGACCTCGAGGTACTTCTCCTTGCGCCCACCCAGGTGCTTGACGAGGATGTCGGCGACGGCGCCGGGGGCCACCTCCGTCTCCTCCAGTTTCTTCTTCTTCATCGGGTAGCGCTTGTCGGCACCGTTGGTGCGCACCATATCGGGATCGATGAACACGAGCATGGCCGGTTCGGTGGTGGCCATGACCTCGCCGTTGCGGTCGAGGATCTCGCCACGGGTGGCGGGCAGGTCACGCGAGGCCGAGATCTTCTCCGCGGCCTCCGCCGCGAAGGCCTGCGAGTCGAGGCCCTGCAGTTGGACGGCGCGGAGCCCTGCGGTGCCGAGCAGCAGCGCGAACACGATCATGAACACGCGGATGCGCACCGACGAGCGGCCAATGGGCAGTCGAACGGTCTTGCGGTAGGTGCGGGCCCGGCCCTCCGGGCGGGCCGGCCTGGCTGGCTTGCGGGGCGGCTTCTTGGTGCTCACTGCTGGGCCTCCGTGCTTCCGGCTGCCACGAGTTCGGTATCCGTCTCGGCAGGCGCAGGCGTGGTCTCGGGGAGTGCGGGCGGGCCGGGGATGGGCGCCGGGGCGATGCCGCGCAGGAAGGGCATCTCGCGGCCGGTGGCCTTCTGGGGAGCCCCCGTCACGGTTCCGTCAGCCAGGTTGATGAAGGCCGGGTGCGGGTTGGGCACCATGCCGAGCGTGCTGGCCCGCATCGCCAGCGCGTTGGCGCTGGACATGCGCTGCAGGTGGGACTCCAGGGCCGCCGCCTGATAGCCGAGTTCGGTCGCTTCGCGGCGCAGTGCCGCAAGCTCGCGAGACTGGGCGCTCACGGAGGTGGTGACCACCATGACGCCCGCCATGCCGACGGCGATGAGGGCGATGATGATGCTCACAAAGCCCAGAGTGGACACGGTGGCGGCGGGCTTGGGGACGACCCTCATGCTGCATCCTTCGTTCGTTCGGCCACGCGGAGTCGCGCGGATGCCGCCCGGGGGTTGGCGGCGATCTCGTCTTCGGAGGGCTTTTCGGCGCCCCTCGTGAGCAAGGTCAGTTCGGCCTTGAGGTGATCCGGGACCACGGGCATGTCGCGCGGTGCGCGGTCCGTGGCCTTGGCTGCGAAGGCGCGCTTGACGGCGCGGTCTTCGAGCGAGTGGTAGCTGAGCACTGCCATGCGGCCGCCCAGCGCGAGGGCGTCGATGGCTGCGGGGAGCACGCCGTCGAGCGCCTCGAGCTCACGGTTGACCTCGATGCGCAGCGCCTGGAAAGTGCGCTTGGCGGGGTGGCCCCCCGTGTGTCGTGCCGCGGCGGGGATGGCGCCGGAGATGACCTCGACGAGGCGGGCCGAGGTGTCGAACGGGCGTGCGTCGACGATGGCGCGGGCGATCCGATCCGCGAAGCGCTCCTCGCCGTAGCGCGACAGGATGCGCGAGAGGTCGCGGGCGGAGTAGGTGTTGAGGACGTCCGCGGCGGTGGGGCCCTCGGTGGCGTTCATGCGCATGTCCAGCGGCGCGTCCACCCGATAGGCGAACCCGCGCTCGGTGCGGTCGATCTGGAGGGAGCTGAGCCCGAGGTCGAGGAGGATCGCGTCGACGGAGGCCAGGCCGAGGTCGTCGAGCACGTCCGGCAGCTCGTCGTAGACGGCGTGGACGAGGGTGGCCCGCTCGGCGAGGTGGCCGAGTCGTTCGCGGGCGACGGCGTGGGCATCGAGGTCGCGGTCGATCCCGACGAGGCGTGCCTCGGGGCAGGCCTCAAGGATGGCGATGGCGTGACCGGCGAGGCCAAGCGTGCCGTCGACATAGACAGCGCCCGGACGGGTCAGGGCCGGGCGCAACAGATCGACGATGCGGTCACGCATGACCGGATCGTGTACATCTGTGAAGCCCTGCATGAGGTTCGACCCTTCTTCTGTACTGCGCTGTCTGTCTGGGGAACCCATCCAGTGGTTCCCTTCCGGGCCTGACCTGACATCGGGGAAGGGACGTCAGGGCGTGACCGGCCGGGAGCCACCGGGTGGGTGCTAGAGCCCGGTGAGGGCGATGAACTCGTCATCCATCTCCGAGAAGCCCTCCTCGCTGGCCTCGGAGTACTTCTGCCATGCCTCGGCGTCCCAGATCTCGGCGCGTTCACCCGCGCCGATCACCACGACGTCACGATCCAGCCCGGCGTATTGGCGCAGGTTCGGGGGAATGGTCACGCGCCCCTGCCGGTCTGGAACTTCATCGCTGGCCCCGGCCATCAACATGCGCTGATAGTCGCGGACCTGCTTGACGGTGCTGGGAGCGGTCATCAGGGCCGACATCTTGGCCTCGAAGGTTGCCCGTGGGTAGACGGCCAACGCGCGCTCTTGGGTACGGGTGACCACCAGGCCGCCCTCCAACGCGTCACGGAACTTGGCGGGAAGGATCAAACGGCCCTTCTCGTCCAACTTCGGTGTGTACGTCCCCATGAAGAACATGCGTTTTCGGGCCTCCTTCCACCACTTTCGCCCCACTTTGCTCCACTGCGCACCACAGTACCCCACTTTCCTCCCCAAACGCACCACTTTTTGTCGGTGCGTTGTGCTTCGTGGGTTCGGTTAGTCTTGGAGGCGCTTGCCCGACGACCAGCCGAGGAGTTCCCGGTGAACCAGCCCGCCACCCCGTCCCTGTATGAGGTGTCCCAACTCGCCACCCGCATCGCCGCGGAGATGGCCCGAGTCATTGAGGGCAAGCCGCACCAGATCCGCATGGCGGTGATCGTGTTGTTGGCAGAGGGGCACCTGCTCATCGAGGACGTGCCGGGCGTCGGCAAGACCGTCCTGGCCAAGTCCCTGGGGCGCGCCATCGCCGGTGACGTCAAGCGCATCCAGTTCACGCCTGATCTGCTGCCCAGTGATGTGACCGGCGTGTCCGTGTTCAACCAGTCGACGCGCGAGTTCGAGTTCAAGCCCGGCGGCATCTTCGCCCACATCGTGCTGGGTGACGAGATCAACCGGGCCTCCCCCAAGACCCAATCCGCGCTGCTGGAGGCCATGGCGGAGAGCCAGGTCTCGGCAGACGGGAAGACCTATCACCTGCGGCAGCCGTTCATGGTGATCGCCACCCAGAACCCCATCGAGATGGAGGGCACCTACCCCCTCCCCGAGGCGCAGCGTGACCGCTTCATGGCCCGCATCACCATGGGTTACCCGGCGCGCCGCTCAGAAGTGGCGATGCTGGCCTCGCACGCGGGCGGCGACCAGTTGATGTCCGTGTCCGCAGTCACCGATGCAGCCAGCGTCGCCGCCGCCATCCGTGCCGTGCGCGGGGTGTTCGTGGCGCCGGTGATCAACGACTACATCGTCAGCATCGTCGAGGCCACCCGCCAGCACCCGGATCTCCGGCTGGGCGCAAGCCCGCGCGCCTCCCTGCACCTGATGAGGGCGGCACGCGTGGAAGCTGCGCTGGCCGGGCGCGACTACGTGATCCCCGAGGATGTCCGAACGCTTGCCCCCGAGGTGCTGTCGCACCGGGTGCTGCCCACCGTCGAGGCGCAGGTGGCACGACGGGATCCGGCGGAGATCATCACCTCAGTGCTGGCATCGGTGCCCACGCCCGCCAGGGGCTGAGCCCGTGCGTCGAGGTACCCGACTCACGGGGCGCGGCGTCGCGTTGCTGCTGCTGGGCCTCCTCGCAGCCGGTGGCGCCGCCTACGTCGGGGAAACGGATCTGGTGTGGGTTGGCCTTTCCTTGGCAGCGCTGCCCCTGCTCGCCTTGGGGTATCTCTTCTTCGTCCGGCCCCTCGTCAGCCATTCCCGCACCTTGACGCCATCCACCATCCCCGTGGGCACCTCCACCCGCGTGGTTCTCAAGATCGCCAACGACTCCCCCGGCCAAGCTGGTGCGTTGCGGTTCCACGATTCAGCCGATCAATCGTTGGGCGGCGGTGCTGGCTTCGTCATTGCCCGGGGGTTCGGGTCCTGGAGCCAAGCCGTGGGCTACACGGTGGAGGCGACGCGCCGGGGCCGCTTCACCGTCGGCCCGCTGCATGCTCAAACCGCCGATCCGCTGGGCCTGGCGATGCGGGGCTTCGTGGCCCGCGGCCGCGACACCGTGCTGCGGGTCACCCCTCGCATCTGGCGATTGGACGACCTTGCCGGCGGCGCGGGCCTTGGCAGCGCCGGCGACGCCACCCCGCAACGCATCGGGCAGGCGGGCTCCGATGACGTGCTGGTGCGCGAGCACCGCCACGGCGACGACATCCGCCGCGTGCATTGGAAGATGACGGCCAAGAAGGACGAACTGATGGTGCGGCTCGAGGAGCACCCCTGGGATCCGTCCAGCACGCTCATCGTTGACACGCGCCGCAGCGCCCACACGGGCGACGGTCCGGACGGATCGATGGAATGGGCGGTATCCGCGGTTGCCTCCGTGGCAGCACTCCTCAGCGAGGGCAGGCACCGTCTGGCGATCCTCGCGCCCTCAGGCCGGGTGTTCGAATCGACCCGCGGGTCCGGAGAGGCAGCCAAACAGCACATGATCGAGGCCATGACAGATCTGGTGACATCCGAGGAGACCTGGTTGGGCTCCGCCGTCGATGACCCTGAATCGCTCACATCGGTGGCCTCCCTCGTGGCAGTGACCGGCCTCCTGGATCAGGCGGATGCTGCTGCACTCGCAGCCGCAGGCGGACGGGCACGCAGCCTCATCGCCATCGTCCCGGACGCCACCCGCTGGCAGGCACCGGACGAGGACCACAAGGAGGCGATCAGGTTCCTCCGAGGCCGCGGCTGGCGGGTGGAGACCTTCCGCCCTGGTGAGCCGGTGCCCCAGGTGTGGGAGCGGGTGACTCGATGAGATTCTCGTACCATCCGCTCTCAAGCGTCATCGTGGCCGCCGCTGTGTGGCTCGGCCTCCTGCCGCTGGCCCCCCTCGTTCAGGATCTCCCCCAGGTTCTGACGCGCTCCCTCTTCATCCTGGGTACGTCTGCCGTGATCGGGTTCGTGCTGGCTCTCCTGCGTGCCCCGCGCGCCATCACCCTCCTCACCCAACTGATCGCCATCCTCGCCGTCCTGGTCTGGCGTGGGCTGGCGTTGGCGCCAGAGGCAGATGGTGCGGTGGAGTCGCTGCGCTTCCTTTCCGCCGACGGCGTGGAACTCATCCAGACCGGCGCTCCGCCATTGCCCATGGAGCCGGGCGTCCTGTGGTTGTGCCTGGTGCTCGCTGCGGTGCTCGTGATCGTGGTGGAGTTGCTCGTCAACGGCCTGGAGCAGCCCGCGTGGAGCATCGCCCCCTTGGCGCTGACGTACGGCATCAGCGCCCTCATCATCAGCACGGATCTCGAGTGGTGGCTGCTCGCCCCCGTGATCCTGGGCTACGTGGCCGTACTCCTCAGCGTCACAGGAGCCGGGGAGGCGGCTGGCAAGGCGTCGCGGGCTGGCAGCTACCACCTGTCCCGCTCGCTCGTGGGCTTGGGTGGCGGAGCAGCCGCGCTGGCGCTGGCGCTGCTCGTCGCCCTGATCGTGCCGTTGGGAGACAAGCAGCCCTGGAACGACGGCGGCGCGGACGGGCCCATCCAGTTGAGCGACCCCACCGTCCGGTTGGATCAGGACCTGCGCCGCCCCACTGATTCCCCGGTGCTCACCTACCGCACCTCCACCGGCGAGCCGGCCTACCTGCGCACGGTGGCCCTCCCCAAGCTCACCTCCGCAGGGGCGGGGCTGCTGCCCATGTCCCTGAACCGCTCCGGGCTGGATCGGGCCTACCCTCATCGCGAAGGCGAACGGGTGGACGTGGAGATTCAGATGGCCGCCGTGCCATCGGAGTACCTGCCTGCCCCATTCGCTCCTGCGTCGTGGGACGCGGACGGTGCTTGGAGCTTCGACCCAGACACGTTGGCCATCGTCGCCTCGGGCGACAATCGCACCCAGCAAACCGTGAACCTTGGCTACCGGATCTCCTCGAACATCCCTGAGCCCTCCCGAGAGGAGATCCAGGAGGCCCAGGCCGGGTCTGGGTTGAATGCGGTCACTCGCGAGGTGCCCGACGGGCTGGCCCCGGAAGTGGGCACGCTGACGCGCGCTGTGGTGGGAGATGCGGCCACGGCCGGGGAGAAGGCACTGCGCATCCAGCAGTTCCTGCGCTCGGCAGAGTTCAACTACAGCCTGCAGGCGCCCAGCTCCTCCAGCTCAGATGCCATCTCGAACTTCCTGCTGGCAGATCGCTCCGGCTACTGCATCCACTTCGCCTCCGCGATGATCGCGATGGCCCGCATCGAGGGCATCGACGCCCGCATGGCGATCGGTTTCGTGCCTGGCGAGCAGCAGGCAGACGGCACCTACGCCGTCACCTCCCACGACGCGCACGCTTGGCCCGAGCTGTACCTCGATGGCTTGGGCTGGGTGGCGTTCGAGCCAACGCCTGCCTACTCCGGCAACCCCGAGTATGTGGATCCGTCTGCAATGCAGCCGGAAGCCTCCCCCAGCCCCACTCCGGAGCCCACCACGACGGCGGTTCCGACGCCTGCCGCCCCCACGGCTCAGCCCACCCCCACCGTGCAGCCCACCGCACCCACCGAAGGCACCGAAGGCACCGACGGCGGCCCCGCCGCAGGGTGGCTTCTCGGCGTGCTGGGTGTGCTGCTGCTTCTGGCGCTGCCGGCACTGGTCAGGCTGGGGCTGCGGTACGCGCGGCTGTGGCCCGGCCAAGAGGCCGAGCAGGCTGCGGATGCCGCGTGGGCCGAGGTGCGCGCCTTGTTCGTGGATTACGGGTTGGCGTGGCCGGAAGGCTCTCCCGGGCCCGTGGGACAGGCGGCAGCCGAGGAACTGCCCCCGCAGGGGGCGGCGGCCCTCACCGCCATCTCGTCGACGGTGGAACGCAGCCGCTTCGCCCGGGACGGTGCGGCACCCACCGAGCTGGCCGCCCAGGTGGGCGCCCTTCGCACGGCGCTGGCTCGGGCGGCCGCCAGCAGCACCCGTGTCAAGGCCGTGTTCCTCCCGGCCTCGCTGTGGCGGCGGGACCAGTAGCCAGATAGTCCTTGGGGGTTGGTGATTCCCGGCATAGAATGGCCAGCACCCGTCCAGCAAGGGAGAAAGCCATGGCGCTGTCTGAACAAGAGCAGAGGCTGCTCGAGCAGCTTGAGGCGTCCCTGAAGGCGGAAGATCCCAAGCTCGCAGACAGGTTGAGCGGCACCACCCAAATCAAGGTGCACCGCCGCCGGGCGGCCATCGCTGGCCTGGCGTTCGTCGCGGGCGTGATCGTGTTGCTCATCGGTGTGCAGATCCATCCGGCCGTCAGCATCGTGGGTTTCCTGCTGATGTTGGGCGGCGCCCTGGTGGGCATCAGCAGTTGGCAGCGCGTGGCGGATGACAATCCTCAGCCGGCCCGGCCCGGAGGCGGCCCCCGCTTCACGCCGGGCCCGTCGTCGAACCAGGAGTTCATGGACAAGCTCGAGGAGCGCTGGCGCCGCCGTCAGCAGGGCGATCTCTGAGCTAACTCGCGTGCAGCACCGGCTGCCGGGTGAGCCGCGCGCGCTGCACCGCCTTGGGCCCGAACCGCAGCACCGCCTTGTCGATGGCCTCTTCGGCCTCACTCCAACCATGTGACGGCTCGTCGAGCGCTGGCTGCTCGTAGGTGGTGGCCTTCGGCACCAGCTTCTCCATGCGCACCCCCACCCTCCGGATGCGGGCACGTTGCAGATGCAGCTTGGCGTAGAGCCGCATGGCCTCCGCGTAGATGTCGTTGGTGCGATCCGTGAATGCCTTCAACGTGCCGGTGCGGGTGATGGTGGTGAAATCCGCGAACCGGATGGACAACGTCACGGTGCGGCCCACCATCTCCTGGGCCCGCATCCGGGAGGCGGTGCGCTCCGCCATGCGGAGGATCTCAGTGGCGACGATGGCGCCGTCATCCGTGTCTCGGCCGAAGGTCTCCTGCGAGCCGACGCTGTGCTCTGCCGGTTGCCGGGCCAGCACCGAGCGGTCATCTCTGCCCCAGGCCAGGTCGAACAGCATGGCGCCCATGTTCTCGCCCATCGCGCGCTGCAGCGTGGCGCGCGGAGTGTTGGCCACCTCGCGCACCGTCTCCAGCCCCAGCGTGCGCAGCTTGCCGGCGGTGACCTCGCCCACCCCCCAGATGGCGTCCACCGGCAGGGGGTGCAGGAAGGTGATCACATCCTGGGGCAGCACCCGGCACAACCCATCTGGCTTGGCCTGCTTCGAGGCCAGCTTGGCGATGAACTTGCTGGGCCCGATGCCCACGGAACAGGCCACCCCCTGCTCATCCATCACCTGGGCGCGCAACTGTTCGGCCACGGCCACCGGATCACCGCCCAGCCGGCGCAGCGCGGTGGTGAGATCGATGAAGGCCTCGTCCATGGAGGCCATCTCCACCCTGTCTGTGAGCGTGTCGAAGATCTCCCCGATGCCCTTGGACACCTCGCCGTAGTGCTCGTGATCCGGGTGCACCACCGCCACCTGCGGACACAGCCGCCGGGCGCGGCTCGACGGCATGCCGGCGGTGATCCCGAACCGCCTGGCCGGGTAGTTGGCTGACAGCACCACCCCGCGGGTGGAGCCGCCCACGAACATGGGCACCTCGCGCAGCTCCGGGTGGCGCGCCATCTCCACGGAGGCGTAGAACGCGTCCATGTCCACGTGCACGATGACCTTCATCTGGCTCACCTTCCTGAACTGCCGGGGCTGGAGTGCCACAGTTTGCGCGGGGCATCCGCCGCACCGGTGCCCGCGGGTTTGATGTCTGAATACGGCGACTGTTTGAAGCCGCTGGCGTGCACCAGCACCCTGCGGCGCCCCATGCCGCCCGCCCGGGTGTGGTTCTGCGGATCCGGCGGCGGCTCCTCGCCATCTGCCGGCAGCTCCTCTGTCTGGGGTGCTGCAGGTTGCTCTGCGGGCTTCCACTCACCCACCAACGAGTAGCCCTCGGGCACCTCGTCGAGGATGGCCGTCACGGCGGCCAGTGCCTCCGCCTCCGTGGCGCCGTGCTCCTGCGCCTCGCGCCAGGTGGCGTCGAGCAGGCCGAGATCCCAGGCGCCGGTGGCGCGGATGGAGATGCCGCGCGGGCCGGTGCGGCGGATGAGCCCGCGCGCCAGCAGGATCCAGGAGGAGAACACCGTGGCCGCGTACGGGCCCTGCACATCCTCGAAGAACGTGGTGTCCACTGGGCCGGTGGAATCGTCCAGGGTGAGGAAGATCACGCGGCGCCCGGAGCGCACCGGCGGGGTCTGGGTGGCCACCTTCACCCCCGCCACCAGCACCTCCTCCCTGTTGCGGCGCTCCAACAACTGGCTGGAAGCGGTGACGCCGAGGGCACGCAGCAGAGGCAGGTAGCGCTCCATGATGTGGTGGCTGGCGTCCAGCCCGAGGATCTCCAGCTCCGCCTTCAGCCGCTGCTCATCGTCCATCTCCGCCAGCCCCGTGGGTGTCACGTCTGCGGTGGGTTCCGTCTCCTCCTCCCCGAAGGTGAACGCGCCCTGCAGCGCCCCCACCCGGCTGTTCGCGCGTCGTTCACGGTGCAGATCCGCCAGCGCCAGCAGCAGATCCCGACGGGTCACCTGCTGGCGGCGCTGCACGGAGGCGTGCCGCCCGATGCCGTAGAGGGAATCGAATGCGCCCGCCAGGATGAGCCGCTCCACCACGGGCTCCGACACGTTGGCGCGAGACCAGAAATCCGTCAGCGAAAGGTATGGCGCGGCGGAGATGATCTGGCCCATCTCCTCCTCCGAGATGCCCTTCACATCAGCCAGCGACAGCCTGATCCCCCACCCTTCGCTGGTTGAGCCCAGCTCCGCCCGATACTCACGCTGGCTGCGGTTGATGTCGAGGCCCAAAATCTCCAGATCCATCCGGCGGGCCTCCTCCAGCAGCAGACGCTTGGGGTACATGCCCGGATCATGAGTGAGGATGCCGGCCAGGAAGTGCGCCGGGTAGTGGCGCTTCAGCCAGGCGGATTGGTAGGTGGGCAGCGCGAACGCCGCGGCATGGGCCTTGCAGAAGCCGAACGATGCGAACGATTCAAGGATGAACCAGATCTCCTCACACAGCTTCTCCTCGTAGCCGTTGGCCATGGCCTTGGGAACGAACCACTCCTTGACCTTGGCCTGGCCCTCGCGGTCTCCCAGAGCGCGGCGCACCTCGTCGCCCTGCGCCAGCGAGCAGCCGGTGACGATCGAGATGATCTGGATGATCTGTTCGTGGAAGACCACCACGCCGCAGGTCTGTTCCAGCGCGGGGATGAGGCTGGGGTGGAGGTATTCCGGTTCCGCCCACCCTTGGCGCGCCTCCAGGAACGGGGTGACCATGTCTGACTTCACCGGGCCGGGGCGAAACAGCGAGATGTCGACGATGATGTCGTGGAAGTTCTCTGGGCCGAACTTGCCCACGAGCTCACGCTGGCCGGGCGATTCGATCTGGAAGCAGCCCAGCGTTTGGCGGTGCGCGATCATCTCGTAGACCGCCTCGTCGTCGAAGGGGGCCAACGCATCGATATCTGGGGCGGGGCCGATGGTGCGTTCGATCTCCGTGAGCGCGTGCGCCATGGCAGATTGCATGCGGATACCCAGCACATCCAGTTTGAGGAACCCGAGATCCTCCACATCGTCCTTGTCGAACTGGCTCATGGGGTAGCCGCCGAAGCTGTTCTCCATGGGGGTGCGCTGGCCCAGCGAGGAATCGCTGAGCAGCACGCCGCAGGGGTGCAGCGCGATGTGGCGGGGCAGCCCGTCGAGGGATTCCACCAGGGAGAACAGCACGTCTAGGCGCTCCTCCCCCAGCCCAACTGCCCGGAGCTCTGGCAGATCGCGCAGCGCGGCGCGGGCATCTCGGGCGCGGATGTGCGGGAAGGCCTTGGCCAT
This sequence comes from Propionibacteriaceae bacterium, assembly GCA_030538315.1. Classification (GTDB taxonomy): domain Bacteria; phylum Actinomycetota; class Actinomycetes; order Propionibacteriales; family Propionibacteriaceae; genus Arachnia. The sequence goes on along the minus strand of JAUNUF010000010.1, from coordinate 14,230 downwards.
GGCGTCGATCTCCACTGGCGGCAGGCTGAGCGCCGCCCCCACATCCCGCACGGCGTGGCGCACGCGGTAGGTCTCGATCATGGCCACGCAGGCCACGCGCTGTGAGCCGAAGGTTGCCAGGATCCGGTCATAGACCTCGGTGCGGCGGGCTGATTCCACGTCGAGGTCGATGTCCGGCAGCGCAACGCGCAGCGGCGAGAGGAAGCGCTCCATGAGGAGGCCGTACTTCATGGGGTCCACGCCTGAGATGCCCAGCGCATAGTTGACCAAGCTGCCGGCACCTGAGCCACGGGCCGCGCAGCGGATGCCCATCTCCCGGATGAGCCCCACCACATCCGCCACCGTGAGGAAGTAGGACTCGAAGCCCAGCGTGCCGATCACAGCGAGCTCATCGGTGAGCCGGTCCAGGGTTTCCTCGCTTGGGGTGCCGTAGCGCTCCGCGAGCCCTGCCTCGCAGCGGGCGCGCAGCACGGCGGGTGCCTCCTCGACGGTGGTGCCGAGCGTCTCGAATTCTGGCAGCCGGATCTCGCCCAGGCCGATGTCTCCGATGGGATCCAACATGCAGCGCTCCGCCAGGCCGCGGGTGGCGGCCAGTAGCGCGGTGGCATCTGAGCGGCCGGCCAGCAGCGAGGCCTCCCCCGCGGCCAGCACCATGCCGGCCTCGTTCTTGAGGTGGCCTTCGGCGTTGCGCCTGTCGATGTTGCGCACGTCCAGGGGCACCAGGCGGCGGGCCGCATCCAGCACGTCCACCGTGGCGGCCTGCTCGCGGCGCGCCATGCGCACCATGTTGGTCAGCACCACCGGCACCCCCACCGGATCTGCCAGCCGGATCATGCCGGCGGCGTGGTGCGCGGAGGCCACCCCACGGCCGCCGGTCTGATGGTTGGTGGCGGCCAGGAAGAGGCCCTCACCCAGCTCGGTGCGCCAGGCGCGCACCTCCTCCGCGGCTTCCCTGGGGCGCTCCGCGGCGAGCAGCTCGCCCACCTGCGAATCCGCGCCCATCAGCACCACCACATCCCGGCCCGCGCAGTGCTGCGCGATGATCTCGCGGGTGACCACCGGATCACCGCGCTCCCCTGTGGTTTGGGCGGCGGTGATGAGTTGGCAGAGCACGCCCCAGCCCGCGCGGGAGGTGGCCAGCACCACCACGCGGGGCAGCCGCTCGTCACGGAGTTGCCCGCCCCGGGCGGCGGTGGGGCGACGGCGGGCCAACCAGCCATCCGGCCGCACCGCGAGATCCACCCCGACGATGGGCGCGATGCCAGCCTGTAGACAGGCCTTGGCGAAGCGCACCGCACCATAGAGGCCGCCACGATCCGTGATGGCCAACGCATCCATGCCGTGGCGTGCCGCCTCCGCCACCAGCGCGCTGGGGTGCGAGGCGCCATATTGAAAGGAGTAGCCGGAGGCCACTCTGAGGTGGGTGAACATCAGTCCAGTACCGCCTGGAGCACCCAATCCTCCGCATCGATGGTGCGGGCCAACTCATAGACCCCGCGGTGCTGGCCGTTGCCGGCCTCCACCCGCCAGATCTCCCGCTCACCGAGGATATCTCCGGCCGGCTGCTCCACGTTCTCCCCGCGGGCGGCGCGTGCCTGCTGCCCGGCCCACCACGGCGTGGCGCGGCTCCACCGGGATTGCACCTCCTTGACCAGCAGGAGGCGATCTCGCCAGATGAACTGCCTGGGCTCATCAGCAAACAACACGAAAATGGGGTCGTCGTACCTGCGCACGGGGCTACCTCCCGGGGAACACTCAAATGGATGCGGATTGTGCGTTTCGACCCGGGAGCCCCGGCCCCGGAATGGGGGTCGAATCCACTCCGGGGCCGGGGCGGCCCATTCACCACACGCCTGTTCAAACCAGAGCTTCCCCGAACTAATCGAACAGGCGTGCAGTAGTAATCACTATAGATCGCCCCTCCGACAAAAGGAAAGGGGCAGCCGTGAAGCCCTAGAGTGGGCCCATGATCGTCGTCCGGGGCGCCACCCTCTCCGGCTTGGCAGCCACCGCGCGGCTGGCCAGGCTGGGCCACGAGGTGACCCTCGACGCCGGGGGCCACTCCCCTGATCCGCTGCCCCCTGTGATCGTGCTGCCCGCCACTTGGCGGGATCTCTTCAAGAAATCCGGCGCCCATCTGGTGACTGCGCTCAACGGCGCAGGGCTGGAGCTCGTCCCGGCGCCGCCTGCCCGGCACGAGCTGAGCGACGGCAGCGTGCTGGAGCTGCCCGCGGAGCGCGGGGCGCAGTTCTATGCCTTGTCAGACGCGTTCGGCGAGGGCGAGGCAGGCCGGTGGCGGGACCTGCTGGACAGCCTGATGCCTGTGTGGGAAGCCTTCCGCCGCCACGCGCTGGAGGGCGCGGAGCCGGTGCGCACGAAGCAGCAGCGCTCCGCGCTGTGGCTGGACCGCACCGTCGCGGATGTAGCCGGCAGTCTCCGCACGCCACTGAAGGACGTGGTGCTGGCGCTGGGACCGGAACAGCCCGGGCTGGCAGCGCTGCCGCTCCTGCTGGAGCGGATGTTCGGGCGCTGGGAGCTCACCAAGGACGAGGTTCCGCAGCCGGCCGAGCTGCTCGTCGAGTTGCTGCGGCAGCGGGTGGCGGAGCGGGGCGTGCACACCGTCGAATCGCACGATGGGCCGGCTGACATCGATTGCCGCCCGCACGTGGTGCCGCGGCGGTGGTGGCAGCGCACCGTTGGGCTGGGTACCCCCATCGACGACGGCGGGCAGTTGCGCGCCTCGGTCAACTCACCGGCCGGCGCCGCGCCATGGGCGCAACTCGCCAGCGCTGCGCTGGCGGTCTATGAGTTGCATGAGCGGCTGACGGGCGAGGACCCGCGCCCCACCAACAAGGAGTTCACGCTGCCACGGTTGCGCTAGCGACGCAGCCAGCGCCAGAGCAACAGGCCTGCCACCACCACGATCACGGCGACCACCGCCAGATCCGGCACGCCCAGGCCCACTTCGCGCAGCCAGGATTCCAGATGGAACTGCTGCGTGGCGTCCAGGATGCCGCCGATCCCGGAGGTGGCGTCCGTGGTGATGAACAGGATGCCCACGCCGATGAACAGCAGGCCGGAGATGATGCCCATCCACGATGTGGTGAAGGGGCCGACCTTGACCGGCTTGGGGCGCAGCCGCTCTCCCAGCCTGAAGCGGTCCCACAGCAGCGCGAGGATCACCAGCGGCACCACCATGCCCGCACCGAACAGGGCCAGCAGGAGGCCGCCGCGCACCGCGTTGCCGCCCACGGCAGCCACCGTGAGGACGGCACCCAGCAAGGGGCCGGTGCACGCGCCGGCCAGGCCGTAGGTCATGCCCAGCAGCACGGCGCCGACGGGGCCCTTGGGGTCACCGCGCTGCTTCAGGCCGGGGATGGGCAGATTCATGCCCAGCGCCATGATGAGGCCAAACACGATGAGCACGATGCCGCCCACGAGCGCCAAGGTGTGGCGGTGCGTGGTAAGCAACCCGCCCAGGGCGCCGGCGGCCAGACCGAGCGGCACGAGCGTCAACAGCAGGCCCAGATAGAACAGGGCGGTGCGGCTGAGGAGGCGGGCCCGTTGCTGGCCGAAGGCGTAGGCGAAGAAGGCAGGCAGCACCAACGCCGCGCACGGGCTGAGGATGGCCGCCATGCCCCCGAGGAACGCCCCGGCGTAACCAATCGTCATCCGAGCTTGGCGGCCTCTGCCTCGATGACCCGTTCAAACTCAGACAAGGGCTGCGCACCGCTCATGAACTGCGTGCCGACGACGAAGGCCGGGGTGCCGCTGACGCCATGGCCTTGAGCCTCCTGGGAATCAGCCAGCACGCCGTCGAGATGCTTGGGGTTGGCCCAATCGTTCTGGAACTGCGTCACGTCCATGCCGAGTTCCTCCACGATGCCCAGCACCAGCTCGTCCGGGATGTCTGGGTGGCCCTGGTTGGGCAGCGCCACGAACAGCGCGTGCTGGAACTCGAAGAACTTGCCCTGCTCCCCTGCGGCGCGGGCGGCCGTGGCGGCCTTGACGGACTCATCGCCGAAGAGCGCAAGGTCGCGGAACTCGACGCGCAGCGTGCCGTCGTCGATGTACTTCTGCAGATGCGGCAGCGTCTCCTCGGCGAAGACGGAGCAGAAGGGGCAGCGGTAATCCGCCCATTCCGTCATCACGACGGGGGCATCGAGCGCGCCCATGGCCATGGGGTCGCCCTCGACGCGGCGCGGGAACTCCTCGAGCACCCACTTCTCGTAGGCGGCCTGCTCTTCGGTCTGAGCCGCTGTGTCAGGGTGCACCTCGGCCGCGGGCTCCTCGGCTGGCTGAGTGTCCGGGGCGGGTGCCTCGGCGGTGGGCTGGGCGGGGGCCGGAGCCGCCGTCGGCTCCAGCGGGCGGGTCTGCGAGAAGGCGATGAGCGCGATGACCAGCACCGCGAACACCCCCAGCACGATCCACTTGTCCTTGGAGATCTTCTGCATTCCTACCCACTCACTCGGCGACGCGCTCCACTGTGCCATACCCCCGGTGGCAGACAAATCGCGGGCTGACCGAGGCGAGCCGGGCCGGTGCCCGGACCTGTCAGGCACTGTTCACCCCAAAGTAGTAAGGTTGATTGTCTGTCTTTCACGGAGGAAGGTCTGATTTGACCACCACACCGCGCGCTGACCTGGAACGCGAGATCGCCCTGGAACAGGCTCACGTCGACCGGGTCTATGCCAACCTGACCACCGCGACGGCGAGCGCCAAGAACCTCGCCCAACAGGGCCGGGAGATCTTCGTCACCGACCGCACGGATTTCCTCCGGGAGGAGGACGGCACGGCGCTGTTCGAACGTGACGCCTTCGCCTACCAGGCGGCCAAGCGTCTGGCCATCCTGGATGCGGAACATGAGGGATTGGTCTTCGGCAGGATCGACCTGACCACGGACGAGATCCGCTACATCGGCCGCATCGGCGTGCGCGACGAGGACTACGAGCCTCTGGTGATCGACTGGCGTGCCCCGGCCGCCGAGCCCTTCTACCGCGCAACCCCAGCAGCCCCCATGGAGGTCATCCGGCGCCGCGTGCTGCGTTGCCGAGACGACAAGGTGGTGGGCCTCGAGGACGACCTGCTGGACTCCTCGACGGAGACCGATCTGCCCATCCTCGGCGAGGGCGCCCTCATGGCCTCCCTCAGCCGCGCCCGCGGCCGCACGATGCGCGACATCGTGGCCACCATCCAGGCCGAACAGGACGAGGCGATCCGCGCCCCCTATCAGGGCGTCACGATCATCGCTGGCGGTCCCGGCACCGGCAAGACGGTGGTGGCTCTGCACCGCGCCGCGTATCTCCTCTACACGAACCGGGCCAGGCTGGAGAAGGGCGGCGTGCTCGTCGTCGGCCCCTCCAACGTGTTCATGAACTACATCGAGCGGGTGTTGCCCAGCCTCGGCGAGGATTCCGTGACGCTCAAGGCCATCGGCCAGGTGGCCTCGGATGTCTTGGGCCTCAGCACGGAGCGCATCGACGGCGCGGCCGCCGCCACGCTGAAGGGCTCGCTGGGCATGCTGCCCGTGTTGAAGAAGCTCGTCCGCACGCCCATGTCGGATCACGAGGATCTGCAGCGCGTGCGCGTCACCGTGAAGGGCGAGGTGCTCGGCCTCGGCGAGAAGGAACTGAATCGCATCCGTGAGCAGGTGCTCTCCTCCGTCAAGCTGAACCGCGGCCGCAAGATGGCCACGGATCTGGTGGCCAATGCCCTGATGCGCAAGTTCCCAGATGACGTGGAGATCGAGCCGCACGAGCTCGAAGATCAGGTGCGCGAGCACCCCAACCTGCAGTGGTTCATGGCCGCGTGGTGGCCGGCATTGAGCGCCACCCGGGCACTGGCCCGCTTGGCTGACCCCGCCGTCGTGGACAGGGTGGCTGACCAACTGACCGAAGAGCAGCGCCGCACGCTGGTGGAGTCGTACGCCTGGCTGCAGGGCGTGGACGAAGGGCAGGAGATCGTGCGCGGCTGGTCCGTGGCGGATGTCGCGCTGCTCGACGAACTCCTCCACGTGCTGGGCACCCCGCCGGAGGAGAAGGATCAGGAGCTCGACGTGTTCCTCGAGGGCGGTGACGTCGCGGAGGTGCTCACCACCGCGGATCTGCTGCGCCACGAGAAGCAGACGGATCCGGACGAGGACCCGCAGACCACCTACGCCCACATCCTCGTTGATGAGGGTCAGGATGTGACGCCCATGCAGTGGCGGATGCTGCGCCGTCGCGGGCCCCAGTCGTCGTGGACGATCGTCGGAGACCCGGCGCAGAGCTCCTACCCCAACCAGGAGGAGACGTCGCAGGCGCTGGCCGAGCTGGTGGGACGGGCGCCCAGCCGCACGTTCAAGCTCTCGACGAACTACCGCTCCCCCAGCGAGGTCTTCGAGTTCGCCGCGAAGGTGATCACCAAGGTCTTCCCGGACGCGGATCTGCCCAAGGCCGTGCGTTCGACAGGTGTCGAACCTCGCGTCGAGGCCACCACCTCGGAGGGGCTCCACGACGCCTTGCGGGAGCACCTGCTGGCGCTGGCCGCGAAGGTCAACGGCACCATCGGCGTGGTGGTGCCGCCGTCGAGGCTGCGCGACGTGCAGCTCTACGTCATGCAGGATCCGCGGCTCGCCCCGTTCGAGGATCGCGTCATCGTGGTGACTGCGCTGCAGGCCAAGGGCCTGGAGTACGACGGCGTGCTGGTGGTCTCGCCGGACGAGATCATCGCCGAGGCGCCCGGCGGCGTGCGGGTGCTGTACGTGGCCCTGACGCGCGCGACGCAGAAGATGATCACACTCGACGTGGACACCTCCGAGTGGCGGGAACTGCTCACCTAACCGGCGCTGGCCCAGTGGAGGATCGGACGATCAGTTCCACCGGAAGCACCGTGCGGGCGGGTGGCACGTGGTTCGTGCCGCGCAGCCGGATCTGTTCGAGCAGCAGCTCGACGAGCTTCTGGCCGATCCCTGGAAAGTCCTGCTTGACGGTGGTCAACGGCGGGTACGCATAGGCGCCCAGCGCCAAGCCGTCGAATCCCACCACCGAGACATCTTGGGGAACCCTGCGGCCACTCTCATGCAGCGCCCGTAGGAAGCCCATCGCCATCTCGTCGTTGGCCACATACACCGCGGTGATGTCTGGATCCGCCGCCGCACGCAGCCCGAAGGAGTAGCCGGCGGCCGGGGTCCAGTCCCCCACCCAGGGCTCGGGCGCGTCCACCCCGGCCAGATTGAGCGTGTGCTCCCATGTGGCCCGCCGGATGAGCGCCGGCTCGGAATCTGTGGGGCCAGCCAAGTGGTGCACGGTGCGATGCCCGAGGCCCAGCAGATGCTCCACGGCCATCCGGCTACCGCCCGCCTGATCTGCGGTGACCGCCGGGTAGTGGCCAATCAGGCGCGAATCAGACACGATCACGGGCAACCCCGGAGGCAGCGTCAACATCTCAGGCGTGGTCAACTCGGCCCGGATGATGATCAAGCCGTCGATGGCCTGATGGCTCATCCGGTGCGCCGCGTCCTTCCAATGGTCTGCATCCGCCGTCTGGATGGAGACGAGGTTGACGGAATAGCCCATGCTCTCCGCCGCGTCGATCACGGCCGCCGTGCTCAGCGCCTCGCCGGTGCGTTCGTAGCGGTGCGCCATGATCCCCAGCGCCCCGAAGCGGCCGAGTCGCAATGCCCGAGCCGCGCGGTTGGGGCTGTATCCCAGTTGCTCCATCGCATGGAGCACCTTTGCCCTGGTCTCGGGCCGCACCGTTTCCGCGCCCGTGGAGACCCGGGAGACCGTCTGCGCCGAAACTCCCGCAAGCCTTGCCACGTCGCGGATCGACGGACCAGTCCTTCGTCGCTGTGCTCGCATGGGCAGATGGTACCCCGAATGTTTACGTGACCACCGATGAAACAACGAACAATTTCCGCCTCCGGTTTGTTATCCAACCGTTACTTTTCCATATGTACCGACATCTCGGAAAATGCTACGTTTACGTAAACATTTGGGTGCCGCTCCAACGGTGTGGGGCACCAACGGGACCAACCGACCCGCTCATCGGTCCAACACAACCGAAGGAAACCTGATGAAGAAGTGGCAGAAGCTGGCAGCAGCCGCGCTCGCACTCCCCCTGCTCACGGTCGCTGCCTGTGGCGGCGACAAGGGCACTGATTCCCCTGGCACGGACGGCGGCGACCCCGGTGGCGGCAACCTCACCGTGTGGGCGTGGGATCCGGCCTTCAACATCTACGCCATGAACGAGGCGGCCAAGATCTATCAGAAGGACAACCCAGACGTCACCGTCGAGGTCATCGAAACCCCATGGGACGATCTGCAGGCGAAGCTCACCACCCTGGCTCAGTCCAATGAGCTGAGCGAACTGCCAGACATCTTCCTCATGCAGAACAACGCCTTCCAGAAGAACGTCATCAACTACCCGGATCTGGTGACCCCGCTGGACGACACCAACATCGACTTCAGCAACTTCGCCGAGGGCGTCACGGCCTACTCCACCGTCGACGGCGAACACTTCGGCGTGCCCTTCGACAACGGCACCGCCATCATGGCGCTGCGCACCGATGTCCTCGCCGAGGCTGGCCTCTCCATTGACGACTTCACCGACATCACCTGGAGCGACTTCATCGCCAAGGGTGAAGAGGTTCTCGCCAAGACCGGCAAGCCCCTCCTCTCCGGCATGGCCGGTCAGGTGGACACCATCATGATCATGCTCCAGTCTGCGGGCGCCAGCCTGTTCGACGAGAGCGGCAACCCCACCATCGTGGGCAACGAGGCGCTGCTGAAGTCCATCGCCACCTACAAGGAACTCGTCGACAAGGGCATCTACGTCGAGGTCAACTCGTGGGACGAGTTCGTCAGCACGTTCGTCAACGGCAGCGTTGCCGGCGTCACCCAGGGTGTGTGGATCATGGGCTCCATCCAGACCGCAGAAGACCAGTCCGGCAAGTGGGGCGTGACCAACCTGCCCAAGCTCGACGGCCTGGACGGCGCCACCAACTACTCGGCCAACGGCGGTTCCTCGTGGGCCATCAGCTCCACCGGCAACAAGGAACTGGCGGCGGATTTCCTCGCCAAGACCTTCGCTGGTTCCACCGAGTTCTACGACACGATCCTCCCGTCGTCGGGCGCTCTGGCCAACTACCTGCCGGCCGGTGAGTCGGACGTCTACGCCCAGAAGCTGGACTTCTTCGGTGGCGACGCCGTCTTCTCCAAGGTGGTGGAGTATTCGAAGCAGGTGCCCAGCAACAACACCGGCGCCTACTACTACGAGGGTCGCGACGCCGTCAGCGCTGCCGTCACCAAGATCCTCGGTGGTACCGCTCCAGAGACCGCGCTCGAAGAGGCTCAGGCCAACGTCGAGTTCGCAATGAACTGATCAACCAAGCACACAACCGTGGTGGGGCCGGGTTGTCGCCCGGCCCCACCATTGTCATGAGGGGCAGCAATCATGAATCAAAGCACGCGGGTGGTGGCAAAGAAGCCAGCCACCGGCGCTGGCGATGACGGGCGGCAGCGTGGCCGCTTCGGCATTGAGCAGCGCCGCAATCTCACCGGTTGGATCTTCCTCGTCCCAGCCGCCGTTCTCATCCTCTGGATGAACTTCTACCCCATGTTCCGCGCCTTCCTACTGTCGCTGCAGACGGGCAGGGGCAGCCGGCTGAACTACGCGGATCCGCTGTACTACAACTACCAGCGGCTGCTCAACGACGAGATCTTCAAGATGACGGTGACCAACACCTTCATCTACCTGCTCATCCAGGTGCCGATCATGCTGATCCTGGCACTGGTGCTGGCCAACATCCTCAACGACCCCAACCTGCGGTTCAAGGGGTTGTGGCGCACGGCCATCTTCCTGCCCTGCGCGGTGTCGCTGGTCAGCTACTCGCTCGTGTTCCGCACGATGTTCGCCACGGACGGCTTCATCAACAACGTGTTGATGGATTGGAACCTGATCAACGGCCCCATCAACTGGTTGGGCGAGACCAACACCGCCCGCTTCGTCATCATCCTGGGCCTCGTGTGGCGTTGGACGGGCTACAACATGGTCTTCTACCTCGCGGCCCTGCAGAACATCGACCACTCCTCGATCGAGGCTGCCAAGATCGACGGCGCGGGCCCCTTCAAGACCTTCTGGTACGTCACCGTTCCGCAACTGAAGCCCATGATCCTGCTCACCGCGATCATGTCCACCAACGGCACCATCCAGCTGTTCGACGAGTCGTGGAACCTGACGCAGGGCGGTCCCGCCTACACGTCGATGACCATGTCGCACTACCTCTTCGAACTGTCCTTCCTCAAGAACCCCAACTTCGGCTATGGCGCCGCACTCTCCTACGTGATCCTCGTGCTCGTCGCCGTCCTCGCCGCAATCCAGATGAAGGTGGGTGACAAGCGTGACTAAGAGCCAACTCCGGAGGCTCCCCTCCTACATCTTCCTGGCCGTGTCAGCCTTCCTGTCGGTCTTCCCGCTCTACTTCATGGCGGTTTCCGCCACGAACACCAGCCGCGACGTGCTGGGTGCCCGACTGATGCCGGGGGGCGAGTTCATGAACAACCTCGACAAGTTGTTGAGCCAACACGACGTGGGCGCGGCACTGTGGCACTCCGCCATCATCGCCGTCGGCACCACCATCCTCGCCCTGCTGATCTGCTCCATCGCCGGCTATGGCTTCGAGGTGTTCCACTCCAAGGGCAAGGACCGCCTCATGGCGCTGCTCCTGCTGGCCATGATGATTCCGTTCGCGGCCACGATGATCCCGCTGTTTCGCATGTTCGCGAACTTTGGCTTGGTCAACTCATCGATCGCGGTGATCCTGCCCTTCATCGCCACGCCGCTGCTGGTGCTGTTGTTCCGCCAGGCCGCACGCTCCTTCCCCCACGAGATCGTGGAAGCAGCGCGCCTGGACGGCCTCAATGAGATCAGCATCTTCTTCCGGATCTTCCTGCCGACGATGCGCTCCACCCTCGCCGCCGCTGCCGTCATCACCTTCATGATGTCGTGGAACAACTTCCTCTGGCCGCGCGTGATCCTGGTCAACAACAAGTACCAGACCATCCCCATGCTCATCTCCAACCTTCGGGCTGGCTACGTCACCGATTACGGCGTGCTCATGCTCGCCGTCCTGATCGCCTCACTGCCCACGATGGTGATCTTCCTCATCCTTCAGCGGGCGTTTGCCCAGGGCATCACAGGAGCCATCAAGTGACCTTCGACCAGAATCGCCTCGCAGATCCCAGCTTCGTTGCGGAGAACCGCCTGGCACCGCACTCCAGCCACCGCCACTTCGCCTCGCGCGCAGACGCGGATCGCGGGATCAGCACCTTCGAACAGAGCCTGAACGGTACGTGGAAGTTCCACTACGCCAAGAACCCCCAGAGCACCCCTCAGGGCTTCGAGGCGCCGAATTACCCCACGGACGACTGGGATGACATTCCTGTGCCGGCGCACATCCAGCTGCAGGGCTATGACAAGCCCCAATACGTCAACACGCAATACCCGTGGGACGGCTCGGAGGCCATCTGGCCCGGCGAGATGCCCACCCGCTTCAACCCGGTGGGCAGCTACGTCACGCACTTCACGCTTGAGCAGCCGCTGGCCGACGGCGAACGTCTGGCCGTGCGCTTCGACGGCGCTGAATCCGCCGTCGCGGTGTGGCTGAATGGGCACTACATCGGCTATGGCACCGACGCCTTCACGCCGTCGGAGTTCGATCTCACCGAGCACCTCGTGGCTGGTGAGAACAAGCTGGCGGCCCAGGTGTTCAAGTGGACCGGCCAGTCCTGGATCGAGGATCAGGATTTCTTCCGGTTCTCCGGGATCTTCCGCTCCGTCATCCTGGTGCGTCGTCCCCGCGTGCATGCCGAGGATCTGCGGGTCACCACGGAACTGACCGACGACTTCTCCTCGGCCACCGTGCGGCTCGCCGTGGAGCTCCAAGGAGAGGGATCCGTGCGTGCCACCCTCGACGGCGTGGGTGAACTCAGCCAAGCCGAGGGGCTATTGAGCATCACGGTGGACGACCCCCTCCTGTGGTCGGCCGAACATCCCAACCTCTACACCCTGCGGATTGAGGTGCTCGACGCCAGCGGTGAGCTCGTCGAGGTCATCGATCAGCGGGTGGGCATCCGTCGCTTCGCCATCGAAGACGGCGTGATGAAGATCAACGGCAAGCGCATTGTCTTCAACGGCGTGAACCGTCACGAGTTCGGCCTACAGGGCCGAGTGATGACCCGCGAACAGACCGAACGCGACCTTCAGATGATGAAGGCCGCCAACATCAACGCGGTGCGCACCAGCCACTACCCCAACGACACCTACCTGTACGAGCTGTGCGACGAGTACGGCCTGTACGTGATCGACGAGATGAACCTGGAATCCCACGGCATGTGGGACGCGATCGGGCTCGAGCGAATCACCATCGAGCAGGCAGTGCCCGGCAACCTGCCCGAGTGGCGCGACACACTGCTGGCCCGCGCGGCCAGCATGCTGCACCGCGACAAGAACCACCCCAGCATCATCATCTGGTCCTGCGGCAACGAGAGCTACGGCGGCACCAACCTGCGCGACGTGGCGGACTGGTTCCGCGCCAACGATGACCGGCTCGTCCACTACGAGGGCGTGCACTACGACCCTCGCTACCTGGAAACCACGGACATGGTCAGCCACATGTACACCTTCGCCGCGGATGTTGAGGCGTTGTTGAAGGAGAACCGGGACAAGCCGTTCATCCTGTGCGAGTACGCCCACGCCATGGGCAACTCGTTTGGTGCAGTGCACAAGTATGTGGATCTCGCCTACCGCGAGCCGCTGTTCCAGGGCAGCTTCATCTGGGACTTCGCCGATCAGGCCATCGCCATGACGAACCGCCACGGCAAGCTGTTCCACGGCTACGGCGGCGACAACCATGAGGCCCCGCACGACGGCGACTTCAGCGGCAACGGCATCTTCTTCGCGGATCACTCCCCCACCCCGATGATCCCGGAGGTGCACAAGCTCTACCAGCTGCTGCACCTCACCGTCGGCCAGGATTCCTTCGAGGTGACCAACCGGTTCCTGTTCACCAACTCCGACGAGTTCGAGTGCGTGGTCACCGCCTCGCGCGAGGGGCAGACGCTGGCCCGAGCCGTCGTCGACACCGCCGTGGCGCCGGGTGAACAAGGCTCCTACCCCCTGCCCTTCGAGGTTGTGGGCGCCGACAGCATCGAGGTGTCGTTCCAACTCCGCGAGGCCACGCGGTGGGCACCGGCAGGCCACGAGGTCGCCTGGGAGCAGTTGGTGTTGGAGAGGCCCGCACCCGAGCGGCGCCCAGCTCCCGCCCCCGAGTTGATCGACGGGGTGCACAACGTCGGCGTGCGAGGCAAGCACTTCATCGCGCTGTTCTCCAAGCTGTTCGGCGGGCTCGTCTCCTATCGATACGGCTCCACCGGCGACGGCGGCCGCGAACTGCTGCGCTCCGTGGTGAAGCCCAACTTCTGGCACGCCCCCACCTCGAACGAACGTGGCTGGGACATGCCGATGCGCGACGGGCAGTGGCTGCTGGCCAGCCGCTACTCCAAGGCCAAGGGCCACCCTGCGGTGCGGCTCGACGGCGACATCGCCGAGGTCGCCTACACGTACACACTGCCCAGCACGCCAGAGGGCGAGTGCGACGTGGTGTACCGGGTCGACGGCGAGGGCCGCGTGGACGTGACCGTGAAGGTGCGCCCGGGTGAGGGTTTGCCCGACATGCCGGAGTTCGGCGTGCTGCTGGAGATGGACGCGGATTACGACAACCTGACGTACTACGGGGAGGGTCCGGACGAGTGCTACGTGGATCGTCGCGCGGGGGCCCGGTTGGGCGTCTACTCCTCGAAGGTCGCCGACATGCTGCCCGCCTACATCCGGCCGCAGGAATCTGGCAGCCGCACCGGCGTGCGCTGGGCGACGGTCACGAACCTCCAAGGCGCAGGCCTGCGCTTCTCGAGCGACGACGAGATGGAGTTCTCGGCGCTGCCGTGGACGCCGTTCGAGATCGAGAACGCCCTGCACCCGGTGGACCTGCCGCCCATCGAGCACACGGTGCTACGCCCGGCCTTGATGCGTCGCGGCGTGGGTGGGGACCAGTCGTGGGGGGCCATGACGCACCCTGAGTACCGGCTTCCGGAGGGCGAACTGGAGTTCCGCTTCAGCTTCCAAGGCCTGCGCTGACGCTGGTCCCTGAGCGGATCGCCTGCGACGAAGGAGCAGCGCGATCCGACGAAGG
>JAUNUF010000117.1 GCA_030538315.1 Propionibacteriaceae bacterium | reverse complement strand
AGCTTGTCAACGGTGCTGGTCAGAATGAGCTTCATCATGATGCAGATTCCCTTTCCGATCAGCGAGCGGTCGACGCGTACGGCAGCAGGGCGACCTCGCGTGCGTTCTTCACGGCGAGGGCGATCTTGCGCTGATCCTGGACCGAAAGGCCAGTGACGCGGCGGGCGCGGATCTTGCCACGCTCAGAGATGAACTTCTTGAGCGTGTTGATGTCCTTGTAGTCGATGTTGGCGACGCGAGTCGTCTTCACCGGCATGATCTTCTTCTTGTTCACAGGCTTGCGCTGTGGACCGGCCATTGTGGTGCTCTCTTTCTAAAGAGTTGAAAGCCCGTCTTGCGACGGAATGTGCCAGCTAGCCCGGCGGGCTAGATAAGCGATGGATCAGAACGGGGGCTCTTCCGGCTGCGACTGCGCCCACGGGTCATTCCCGCCGCGGTTGCCGCCGCCAGCGTTGCCGGAGCTGGACCACGGATCAGCAGCCTGCTGGCCGCCTCCCTGGAAACCACCACCGGTGTTGCCGCCGCCCTGGTTACCCTGCCACTGGCCGCCACCGCCGCCACCACCGGAGGACCGGTTGACGGTTGCGGTTGCGAAGCGGAGGGTGGGACCGACCTCTTCGACATCAATTTCGAACACGGTGCGCTTCTGACCTTCGCGGTCATCGTAGGACCGCGACTTCAGGCGCCCCTGAACGATGACCTGCATGCCCTTGCGGAGCGTTTCAGCCACGTTCTCGGCGTACTGGCGCCACACCGAGCAGTTGAGGAACAGCGCCTCGCCGTCCTTCCACTCGTTCGACTGACGGTCGAACACGCGGGGGGTGGACGCGATGCGGAAGTTTGCCACCGCTGCGCCGTTGGGCGTGAAGCGGAGCTCGGGATCAGCCGTGAGATTGCCCACAACCGTGATCTGGGTGTCGCCTGCCATGTTTCTTGATGCCTCCGATTGATTCGGACTTGTGACAGCGGAGCGAGAGCCTCGCCGTCGGGGGTCTGGTGAAAATCTATCCGTCTACCACTTTGGCCGGTGGCAGGGACAATTTCTCACGCAGATTGTGTGCTGTGGATAACTCAGTCCTCGCGACGCAGCACCTTGGTGCGCACGATCCGCTCATCGATGGTCATCAGACGATCCATCTCAGACACGATCGCGGGCTCCGCGGTCACCTGCAGCACGGCGTAGATCGCCTCGGACTTCTTGTTGATGTCGTATGCGAGCCGACGACGACCCCAGATATCGGTGTTGTCGACGGTGCCACCACCATTCGTGATGACCTCGAGATGCTTCTCGACCAGCGTGGGGACCTGACGCTCGTCGACATCAGAGTCGATGAGCACCATAATCTCGTACTTGCGCATGCTTCAGCCCCACCTCCTTCGGACTAACGGCCGCGGGTCGATCCCGCGGCAGGAGGGCAATGACCGACGTGAAGTCAGTCAAGGCGCAACACTACCGGCCCGAGCCATCGGTTCCCAAACCCAGCACCCCGGAGCGGCCACTCCCTCGCCAGCCCACCTCGGACTCGCTGAGGATGGCGCCTGCCTTAATCGTCGCGGCCTGCTCTATAGGGCAGGCCACGCCACCTAACGCAGGCGCCTCCTCCAGGAGAGCAGGCAAACACACGCAAGGCAGGCGCCAGCGACTAAGGCAGGCGCGTGGACAGTGAGCCCACCAGGCCGGCCTCCTCCATCACCTTCCAGAAGGTGTCCGCCCACCCCTCGTAGCCGAGGTCGTTGGGGTGGAACATGTCACGCGCGGTGAAGCGGTGGTAATTCCAGGAGCCGACGGCGCGGCTCACCGCGTGCAGCGGCACCAGATGGTGGCCGTGCTGTTCGATGAGCACCGACGCCCGGCCGGCCATCTGTTGCGACTGACGGCTGAGCCCGGGTAGCGCGAACCACGGCACGTCGCCCACGAAGGAACCCTCCGGGAGCGCGTCGAGGATCAGGTCAAGGTTGGCCTCGAAGGACGACGGCGTGTGCCCGGGGAAGACGACGTCGTTGCCGCCAATGTCCAAGGTCACGACATCCGGCGTGAAGGGCAGCTCCGTCAACTGCGGCAGCTGATCACGCACCACATCGCCCGTGGTGGCGCCGCTCACCGAGAGGTTGGTGATCACCACCTCGCGGCCGGTGGCCTCCTGCAGCTTGCGGGCAATCCGGGGCACGTAGCCCTGGCTGACGTGCGAGGCGCCCACGCCCTGGGCCGCGGAATCACCCAGCGCGACGTAGTGCAGCACGCCCTCGCCGCCGTCGACCCTTTCAGCCCAGTGGTTGGCATAGTCGTCGATGTGCTTGCCCACATGCGCGCGACCCATCAGGAACGCGCCAAGCGCGGCGGAAAGGCCAGCCCCCGCCAGCAACCCGACGAGGGCGCCGGGCTTCACCGTCGACCCCGGTACGGCCCGGGCAGCACGGGGTTGCCGTCCTTGGCCCATGCGCGCAGGCCGCCGGCGACGGACTCAGCGAGGAGCCCCTTCTCGCGCAGCGTGGCGGCGGCGAACGAGGAGCGCAGCCCGGTGTCGCACATCACGACGACGGCGGCGTCGCGGTCTGCCAAGGGGTTGTCGCCGTGGATGGCATTGAGCGGGTCAGCGATGAGTTCCTTGATGTCCACCGGCCGCGCCGGCGGGGCGTGCCCGGCCTCGTATTCCACCTGGGTCCGCACGTCGATCAACACGGCGCCCTTGCTCAGCGCCATGAGCGTTTCATCGATGCTCAGCCCGCCGTCGGAGCGCTTCCCCAGGAAATCCAGCAATCCCATGCGCCCATTGTCCATCACCGGCCGAAACCGGGTGTCAGAGGATCCCGAACAGGCCCAATCCGATGGCGCCGATCACGAAGCTGATGCTCAGGCCCAACAGCAGGTAGCCCAGCCAGGTCTTGCGAGCCCAACGGACGGTGAGCGCGGGCAGCACCGCGAGCGAGGCGACGGCGAGGCCGCCGAAGATGCGCATCCAGAGCGGCGTGGTGGCCGCCTCGAAGTCGATGCCTGCGGCGCCGGTGTCGCCGATGAGGAAGGTGGCCAGCCCAGCGAGCGCGCCGGGCAGCACGAGCACCAGCGACAGCAACCCCATCGCGAGGGCGCCGGGCCAGGTGCCCCACCAGATGCGCTTGGCCGTCGGCACCGCTCAGTCCTGGGGGATGTGGCCGGAGAGCACCCAGTCGAGGAACTCCTTGAGGTCGCCTGTCTCGCCGTCGCGGCCACCACGGCCCACCACCAGCGGCGCCAGCTGCGGCTCCAGCTTCACGCCCTTGATGCGGGCCATGAAGCCGCCGGGCACGGTGAGCGAGTAGTAGTTGCCCTCGGTGTCGATGGCGATGGAGTGGTTGGTGCGCAGGTACCAGCCCACCTTGTCTGTCTTGACGAGGTGGCCGTCCATGGTGGTCGCCTTGAGGGGGCGGGGCGCCAGGCCCTGCTTCTCGGCGGCGGCGAGGAAGTCGTCGATGAGCACCTTGGCGCGCGCGGCCTCGTTGCGGGCGTGGCTCGCGTTGAGTTCAGCCCTGATGCGGGCGGCCTTCTGTCGCTCGGTGAGGTGCTCGTCGGTCATCCGCCCAGCCTATCCGGCGCCTGCCTCCTCCCGCCGGGGTGGGACCACGTCGCAGGGGAACTAGTCACGTCGCAGGGCTTCCGACCGCCGGAAGGCCTGCGACGTTGACCAAAGGGCTGCGACGTTGCGCGTAGCGGGCCGGAAGCCCTGCGACGTTGGGCAAAGCCCTGCGACGTGACCCAAAGGCCTGCGACGTTGAGCCCCGTAGGTCTCAGATTGAGTAGCCGCCGTCGGCCAGGATCTCCTGGCCGGTAATGAACGCGGCCTCCTCGCTGGCCAGGAAGGCGACCGCGGCGCCCACCTCCTCAGGCTTCCCGAAGCGACCCGCCGGGATCTTCGCGAGGGTCGCCGCGGCCGAGGCCTCGTCCGGGTACAGCGACTTCAGCCTGTCCGTCGCAGTGAAACCCGGCGCCACCGTGTTGCACGTCACGCCGTCCTTGCCCACCTCCATGGCCAGAGTGCGCAGATGGTTGGTCACGGCTGCGCGCAACGCGTTGCTCACCGGCAGGTTGAGCGACGGCCGGCCCACCGTCTGCGAGGTGATCGCGATGATCCGTCCCCAGCCGCGTACGCGCATGCCGGGCAGCACCGCGTCCACCAACCGCGCCGTCGACAGGAACGTGGTCTGGAACCCCGCCTCCCACGCCTCCTCCATGACCTCCGAGGGAAGCGACGGCGCAGGCCCGCCCGCGTTCGACACCAGGATGTCAACCTCCCCAGCAGCCTCGACGGCGGCCCGCACGCCGTCGAGCGTCCCCACGTCCGCCGTCACCCAGGACGCGCCGATCCGCTCGGCTGCCGCCCGGACGTCAGCCTCGGTGCGCGCCGCGATGGTCACCTCCGCGCCCATCTCGCGCAGCAGCGAGGCCGCCGCGAATCCGATGCCCTTGCTGGCGCCCGTGACCAGGGCGCGCCTGCCGTCGAGAGAGAACATGACCCAACGCTAACCCAGCCACCCTGCCGTGGGAGGATGATCACGTACGGCTTACAAGGAGGTCTGATGCCAGAATTTCGCTATGCAGACATGTTGCCCATCGGCGCGGATGACACGCCCTACCGGCTCCTCACCACTGAGGGTGTCGAGGTTGTCGAGGGGCCCGAGGGCCGCAAGTTCCTGAAGGTGGCGCCAGAGGCGCTGACCCTGCTCGCGGAGACGGCGATGCACGACATCGCCCACTACCTCCGCCCAGCGCACCTCCAGCAGCTGCGCAACATCATGGATGATTCGGAGGCCTCGCCCAACGACAAGTTCGTGGCGCTCGACCTCCTGAAGAACGCCAACATCTCCTCCGGCGGCATCCTGCCCATGTGTCAGGACACCGGCACGGCGATCATCATGGGCAAGCGCGGTCAGCAGGTGCTCACGGATGGCACCGACGAGAAGCCGCTCTCGCTGGGCGTCTACAACGCCTACACCAAGCTGAACCTGCGCTACTCGCAGAACGCCCCCATCACCATGTGGGAGGAGAAGAACACCGGCAACAACCTACCCGCGCAGATCGAGCTCTACGCAGATACGCAGGAGGGCCACGAGAACGCCTACAAGTTCCTCTTCATGGCCAAGGGCGGAGGCTCGGCCAACAAGTCGTTCCTATTCCAGGAGACCAAGGCCGTCCTGAACCCTGAGTCGATGATGAAGTTCCTCGACGAGAAGCTGCGCTCGCTGGGCACCGCGGCCTGCCCGCCGTACCACCTGGCCATCGTCGTCGGCGGCACCTCTGCCGAGTTCGCGCTGAAGACCGCCAAGTACGCCTCCGCGAAGTACCTCGACACCCTTCCGACGGCGGGCTCCATCGAGGCGCACGGCTTCCGGGATGTGGAGCTCGAGGAGCAGGTGTTGGAGCTGACCCGCCAGATGGGCATCGGCGCCCAGTTCGGCGGCAAGTACTTCTGCCACGACGTGCGCGTCATCCGCCTGCCGCGCCACGGCGCGTCGCTGCCGGTGGCCATCGCGGTGAGCTGCTCGGCAGACCGCCAGTGCCTCGGCAAGATCACGCCGGAGGGCGTGTTCATCGAGCAGCTGGAGATGGAGCCCGCGCGCTTCATGCCGGATCATGTGGATGAGGATCTGGACGCTGAAACCGATGGCATCACGGGCACCGGCAAGGGCGCCGTCGTGCGCATCGATCTGAACCGGCCCATGTCGGAGATCCTGGCCGAGCTGTCGAAGCATCCCGTGAAGACGCGGGTGTCGCTGACCGGCCCGCTGATCGTGGCCCGCGACATCGCCCACGCCAAGGTCAAGGAACGCCTTGACGCCGGCGAGGAGATGCCGCAGTACATGAAGGACCACCCCGTCTACTACGCCGGGCCCGCCAAGACCCCTGAGGGCATGGCGTCTGGTTCCTTCGGCCCGACGACGGCCGGCCGCATGGACAGCTACGTGGATCAGTTCCAGGCAGCCGGTGGGTCCATGGTGATGCTGGCGAAGGGCAACCGCTCGCAGGCCGTCACTGATGCCTGCGACAAGCACGGTGGTTTCTACCTGGGCTCCATCGGCGGCCCCGCCGCCCGGTTGGCGCAGGATTGCATCAAGAAGGTCGAGGTCGTCGAGTACGAGGAGCTCGGCATGGAGGCCATCTGGAAGATTGACGTGGAGGATTTCCCGGCGTTCATCGTGGTCGACGACAAGGGCAACGACTTCTTCGCCGAGGTCAGCAAGCCCACGATCATGACCATCCCGAAGCGGGCTGGCCTGTAACGGGGTGCCTTGGGTGTGTCCCGCGACCGGGTCGCGGGACACTCCC
>JAUNUF010000116.1 GCA_030538315.1 Propionibacteriaceae bacterium | reverse complement strand
CCCTTCGTCGGATCGCGCTGCTCCTTCGTCGCAGGCGATCCGCTCAGGGACCAGCTACCGCGACTACTTGCAGGTCATGTCCCGGGGAACGACCCAAGCATCGAAGTCGTCAGCGTCCACACCGTTGGCGACCGCCGACTCCTTCAGCGACGTCCCCTCCTTGTGCGCCTGCTTGGCGATCTTCGCGGCCATGTCGTAGCCAATGTGCCTGTTCAGCGCGGTGACGAGCATCAGGTTGGAATCGAGGTTCGCCTGGATCCGCTCGTGGTTGGGCTCGATGCCGACGGCGCAGTGATCGGTGAACGCCCGCATCCCATCGGCCAGCAGGCGGATCGACTCCAACACCGCGTGCGCCATGACGGGCTTGAACACGTTGAGCTGGAAGTTGCCCTGCGTGCCGCTGAAGCCGACCGTGGCGTCGTTGCCGAACACCCGCGCCACCACCATCGTCAGCGCCTCAGACTGAGTGGGGTTGACCTTTCCGGGCATGATCGACGAGCCGGGCTCGTTCTCCGGAATCAGCAGCTCACCGATGCCGTTGCGCGGCCCCGACGCGTACCAGCGCACGTCGTTGGCCAACTTCATGAGCGCACCGGCCAGCACCTTGAGCGACCCGCTCACCTCCACGAGCGAATCGTGCGCCGACAAGGCCGCGAACAGGTTGTCCGCCTGGCGGAACTCCAGCCCGGTCTCCTCGGAGATCTTCGCCGCACACAGCGCACCAAACTCAGGATGCGCATTCAGCCCAGTTCCGACGGCGGTGCCGCCAATCGCAAGATCCCTAGCCCGCGAATCCGCGAACCGAATGCCCTCAAGCGCGAAATCCAGCTGCGCCACCCAGCCAGCAAACACCTGGCCCAGCCGCACCGGGGTGGCATCCTGCAGGTGGGTGCGGCCCACCATCACCACGTCGTCGTACTGCTTCGCCTTGGCGTCCAGCACGTCGCGCAGGTGCGCGATGGCAGGGTAGAGCCGCGAGTTGAGCTCGCTCACCACGGCGATGTGCATCGCCGTCGGGAACGTGTCGTTGGAGGATTGACCGCGGTTGACGTGGTCGTTGGGATGCACCGGCGCCTTGGAGCCCATCTCGCCGCCCGCCATTTCGATGGCACGGTTGGAGATGACCTCGTTGCTGTTCATGTTGGATTGCGTGCCGGAGCCGGTCTGGAACACCACGAGCGGGAAGTGGTCATCGAGCTTCCCCTCGATCACCTCATCCGCAGCCTGCGCAATGAGCGGGGCCACGCCGTCGGGCAGCTCCCCCAGCTCGCCGTTGGCCAGGGCTGCAGACTTCTTCAGGATGCCCAGCGCCCGGATCATGGGGCGATCCCACACGAACGCGTTGCGGCCAATGTCAAAGTTGTGGAGTGAGCGCTCGGTCTGCGCGCCCCAGTAGCGATCTTCGGCAACCTCAATGGTGCCCATCGAATCCGATTCAATACGAGCCATGCCCTCGACGCTACCCGACGCCGGAAACGAAAGGGCCCGGCCCGCTGCCCTTGGGGGGCGGCAGCGAACCGGGCGGTCTTTCGGTCCCGCGTCAGCGGGATGCATACCACTGTAATACTACAGCAGCTTATGTTTCAACTCGGCATCAATGTCTTCGAAACAAAATAGTGCCTGCACCAACACCCCTTGTCAACCACGGTTCAGCGACTTGAAGCCCTTCAACCGAAGGCTGTTCAGAACCACGAAGACGCTGCTGAACGCCATCGCCGCACCTGCGATCATCGGGGTCAACATCCCGAACGCAGCCAGCGGAATGGCAGCCGTGTTGTACCCAAAGGCCCACAGCAGGTTTCCCTTGATGGTGCGCAGCGTGGCGCGCGAGAGGCGCACTGCGTCGACGGCGGCGCTGAGGTCGTGGCGCATCAACGTGATGTCGCCGGCCGCGATCGCCGCGTCCGTGCCCGTGCCCATGGCGATGCCCAGATCCGCCTGCGCGATTGCCGCGGCGTCGTTGACGCCGTCGCCCACCATCGCCACCTGCTGGCCAGCGGCCTGCAGCTCCTTGATGGCGGCGACCTTGCCCTCCGGCGTCACGCCAGCCCTCACATCGGAGATGCCCAGCTCGGAGGCGACCGCACGGGCCGTCGCCTCGTTGTCACCACTCAGCAACACCGGGGTGAGGCCCAGCTTCTTGAGCTGATCGACGGCGGTCTTGGCCGAATCCTTGATCGTGTCGGCAACCACCACTCGGCCCAGAATGCGGTGCTCGTCTGCGACCTCCACCACGGAGCCAATCACGTCCCGGCTCCACACCGCGGGCGCGTGCCCCAGATCCGCCATGAACGCAGGCGACCCCGCGTAGACCTTCCGCCCATCCACGACGCCCTGCACACCCCGGCCGGGCACGTTGAGGAACTCCTCAACCGGCCGCGGCTGGTCCACCGCCGCCACGAGAGCGGCAGCAATCGGGTGTTCGGAAGCAGCCTCGACGGCGGCCGCGAGCGCAAGCAGCTCGTCGCGCTCCACGCCCTCCACAGGCTCCACATCCACCACCGACATCTGGCCGGTGGTGAGCGTGCCGGTCTTGTCGAAGACGATGGTCTGCACCGCGCGGGCGCGCTCCAGCACCTGCGGGCCGCGGATCATGGTGCCCAGCTGCGCACCGCGACCCGTGCCCACCATCAGAGCCGACGGCGTGGCCAGCCCAAGCGCACACGGGCAGGCGATGATCAGCACCGAAATGGCAGCCGACAAGGCCATGGTCCAGCCGTGCTGCGCGATGAGATGCCCCACGAGGGTGACGGCCGCGATCACCAGCACCACCGGCACGAAGATCCCGGAGACCTTGTCCGCCAGGCGCTGCACGTCCGCCTTGCCCTCCTGGGCCTCCTCCACCATCGTGGCGATGCGAGCGAGCTGAGAATCCGCGCCCACGGCCGTGGTGCGCACCACCAAGCGACCCGTGGTGTTGACGGAACCGCCCACCACCGCGGCGCCCCGCTCCACCTCCACGGGGAGGGATTCGCCGGTGATGATCGAGGCGTCCACGGCTGACCTGCCCTCGACGACCTCGCCGTCGACCGCCACCTTCTCGCCCGGCCGCACGATGATGTGGTCGCCCACCTTGAGGCTCTTGACGTCGACGCGGCGCTCGGCCTCGCCGTCGAGGAGGGTCGCCTGCTTGGCGCCCACCTCCAGCAGCGCACGCAGGGCAGCGCCGGATTCCGTCTTGGCGCGGGCCTCGATGTAGCGGCCCAGCAGCAGGAAGGAGATGATGACGACGGCGGCCTCGAAGTAGATGAAGCCCATGGCGTCTTGTTGGGACAGGTTGAACTCGAAGTGGTGCTTCAACCCGATCTCGCCGGCGTGGCCGAAGATCATGGCGTACAGCGACCAGGCGAACGCGGTGAGCGTGCCCATCGTCACCAGGGTGTCCATGGTGGTGGCGCCGTGGCGCAGGTTCGTGAAGGTCGCCTTGTGGAACGAGCGGCCCAGCCACAGCACGACGATGGCGGAGAGCACCAGCGCAACCCACTGCCAGCCGGGGAACTGGAGCGCGGGGAACATCGAGACGAGCACGACGGGGGTGCTCAGGATGAACGACCACACCACGCGCGGCTTCAGCGCGGCCGCCTCGTCGGATTTCTGCTCGATCGGCACCGGGAGGGTGGCGCCGTAGCCGGACTTTTCAACGACGGCGATCAGGTCGTCGGCGGTGAGCCCGGGCGAGGCCTCGATGGTCGCCTTCTCGGTGGAGTAGTTCACGGAGGCGCTGACGCCGTCGACCTTGTTGAGCTTCTTCTCGATCCGGGCGGCGCAGGAGGCGCACGTCATTCCTTGGATGTCGAGCTGGATCTTGTTCGTGACTGGGGCGGGGGTGATGGTGGGCATGGATCCTCGCTTGGGCGCGCTTCGCGCCGCCCCGGATGCCCGGGGTGGGTAATCGGTTTAGGGTTAGGCCTCGACGACGGTGTACTCGCCGGCTTCCTGCACGGCTTCGATGATTGCGTCGAAGGGGATGCGCGCTTCAGACTCGACGGTCATGGAGCCGTCGAGCACGACGGTGACGTTGGTCACGCCGTCGATCTCGGAGACCTCTTCGGTGACGTGGTTGACGCAGTTGCCGCAGGTCATGCCGCTGACCTTGTAGTGGGTGATCATGAGAGATTTCCTTTCGGGATCAGCGGGTCAGGCGCTTGATGGCCTGCATCGCTTCGTCAATCTTTTCCTTGCCCTCCGGGCCACCCTTGCGGGCAGCATCGGCGACGCAGTGCGTGAGGTGGTCTTCAAGCAGCCCCAGTGACACCGCCTTCAGCGCAGAGGTCACCGCGGTGACCTGCGTGAGGATGTCAATGCAGTACTGATCTTCATCAACCATGCGCGCGAGCCCTCGCACCTGGCCCTCGATGAGGCGAAGGCGACGCAGGTAGGCCGCCTTCTCAGGCGTGTAGCCATGCGAGTGGCAGTGCTCGGTTTCCGACATGGCACCTCCTTCACGATTGACGATACCCCCCAGGGGTAAGGAAATCAATCTCCTCCCATCATCCCACTAGGCAGCATGCTCAGGCAGGGCGGGGGTGGATACAGACATGGATCGTTTGTCAGGTAGGGATACGACGGCGGGTCGCCCCGCAACCCACAGGCCCAGGAAGATGTCCACAAATAACCCACAGGCCCTGTGGACAACTCGGCCTGCGAAGGTGAACTCCGCATGAACTCGGCGCTATAGCACGCTCACCCGGGAGCCGTCCAGCGCTTCCGGAACGCGATGCATAACACCTTGTCACAGCGATGTGAACGACATCATTGCGCATGCGCGCAGTCAATCGTTGATCAAGTGACCAGGAGATGACCAGCCATCACCCTTTGGGTGTGGACAAATGTTTGACATTTCCCCACGATGACTGAACATAACAATTTGATAACGGACGGTTCACGCTCAGCCAACAGGTTCATCCACAAGCCCTGCTCCGCGCGGGTTTGCTTCTCCACACCCTGTCCACAGGCCGTCCACAGGGTTGTCCACCGGGGGCGGGCCACCGTCGTCTGGGATTGTCAGTGGGGTGGCTTAGCCTTGGGGCGATGATGGGAGGCGGCCATGACAACGCAGGCACCGGCACCGGTTTTCGATGACCGGGATCTAGACCGTACCCCGCCGCAGGATCTGGCCGCTGAGCAAAGCGTGCTGGGCGCCATGATGATGAGCAAGGACGCCATCTCTGATGTGGTGGAGGTGCTGCGCGGCGCTGATTTCTACCGCCCCAACCATGAGTCCATCTACGACGCGATCATCAACCTGTACGGTCGCGGTGAGCCGGCTGATCCCATCACCGTGGCGGGCGAGTTGGGCAAGGCCGGGCTGCTGTCCAAGGTGGGCGGCGCCGTCTATCTGCATGATCTGCTGTCCAGCGTCTCCATCGCCGCCAACGCCCCGTACTACGCGGAGATCGTGCACGACAAGGCCGTGCTGCGTCGCCTGGTCAACGCCTCCATCCGCATCGCCCAGCTGGGCTATGGCGGTCAGGGCGAGGTGGACAAGATCGTCGACGAGGCGCAGCAAACGCTCTTCGAGGTGACGGATCGCAACGCGTCGGAGGATTACAAGTCGCTGCGCGAGCTGTTGGAGCCCACGTTCGACGAGATGGAGGCCATCGCCAACAGCGGCGACGCACTCTCCGGCGTGCCCACGGGCTTCACTGAGCTGGATCGAATCACCAACGGCCTGCATCCCGGGCAGATGATCATCGTGGCGGCTCGGCCCGGCGTCGGAAAGTCGACGTTCGCTCTGGACGTGTGCCGTTCCGCCGCCATCCACCACAACATGCCCGCCGCGTTCTTCTCCTTGGAGATGAGCCGCACGGAGATCGTCATGAAGATCCTGTCGGCCGAGGCCTCGGTGCCGCTGGGGCGGATTCGCGGCGGCAAGATGGACGAGAACGATTGGCAGCGCGTCACAGACAAGAGCGCCATCCTCGCGGAGAAGAACTTCTTCATCGATGATTCGCCCAACCTCACCATGATGGAGATCCGCGCCAAGGCGCGCCGGTTGAAGCAGCGCCATGATCTGCAGCTGATCGCCATCGATTACATCCAGCTGATGACTTCCGGCAAGAAGGTGGAGTCGCGTCAGTTGGAGGTCTCGGAGTTCTCGCGTCAGATCAAGCTCCTGGCCAAGGAGTTGGAGATCCCGGTCATCGCGCTGTCACAGCTGTCGCGTAACACGGAGCAGCGCAAGGACGGCATCCCGCAGCTGTCTGATCTGCGTGAGTCTGGCTCGCTTGAGCAGGACGCAGATATCGTGCTGATGCTGCACCGCCCGGAGATGTACTCGCAGAACCCGTCAGACGAGGAGCGCGGCCTGGCCGCCTTCCACATCCCGAAGCACCGTAATGGAGAGACGGGCAAGATCGACGCCTTGTTCCAGGGCCACTACAGTCGCTTCACCAACGCCCCCATGTGACCCTGGCCCCTGAGCCGGGCGCGTGGGTCCCTGAGCG
>JAUNUF010000115.1 GCA_030538315.1 Propionibacteriaceae bacterium | reverse complement strand
TCGTAAATTCGCTGCGCCCTCGTCGTAAGTTCGCTGAGCCCGTTTCAGCGCGTCAACAGGGCCTCAGCAAGCGACACGTCGTGCAGCGTGTCAATATCAACACCCTCAGCCTCAGCCATCACGAACAGCCCGATCCTGCCGCCCATCCGGTTGCCCAACGTCTCGTAGATCTCCGGCTTCGTCACGTACATCGAGCCCGTCTCGCGGTACCGCAACTGGCCCGCCGTCATGTCCTGGCGGCGGAGGCGATGCTCCCAATCCCAGTGCGCCGAGACCACGCCGTCGTCGTCCTGAGACCACAGGAACGGCGGGTTGGGCACCACACCAACCAGGGAATCCACACCGCTGGCGTCGAACTCCTCGACGGCGCGCTGAAGCGTGCCTTCCAACCTCACCGGAGACGTGGCCTGCAGCAACATCACGCGCTCCGGGCGGCCATACTGCGCCTCACAAGTAGCGATGGCGTGCACGACGACGGGCTCAGTGGGCGTCTCATCCTGCGCCAACGCCTCCGGACGGCGGATGACCCAAGCCCCGGCGTTGCGGGCCACCGCGGAGATCTCGGCGTCCTCCGTCGACACCGCCACGATGACGTCGTCAAGGGCCAGCGCCTGCTCAATGGTCCACACGATCAGCGGCTTGCCGCCCACGGGCAGCAGGTTCTTGCGGGGAATGCCCTTGGAGCCGCCGCGGGCCGGGATCACTACCAGTGTGGTCATGGGAGCAATTGTGGCCTATTTGACGATCTTCAGGCCCTTGGCCACCAGCGGGTCAAGAGCGGCGAGATCCGTGATCTGGCCGGCCGTGGGGCCAACCCACAACTCCTCGAGTGTGGTCATGCCCGCGATGGGAGCCACCTTGGTGACCTTCGTCCGCTGGATCCGCAGCTCCGTCAAGGGCAGCCCTGCGATGGGCGCCAGATCAGCCACGGCGGTGTCGTCGATCTGCAACACCTCGAGGTTCTCCAGCCCAGCCAGCGGGGCGAGCGACGCCAGCGGGTTGAGCTCAGCATTGAGGAACTGCAGCGTCTTCATCTGCGCCAGCACCAAGAGATCCTTGGTGCCGGTCTGGTCGATCCGCAGCTCGGTGAGCGGGAGCTTCGCGATGGGCGTGAGGCTCTTGAGAGCAGGGTTGGCGCCGATGTCGAGGTACTCCAAGGAGGTGAGCCCGCTCAAGGGGGACAGGTCGCTGATCTGGTTGTAGTTGAGCTCTGCGCCCTGCAGCTTGGGGAGCTTGCTGAGCATCGAGATGTCAGTGAGCTGGAGGTTGTTGGCGCCCACGAACTCGAGCGTCTGGAACCGCTCGATGCCTGCGAGGCTGGTCAGCGCGTTGTCGCTGAGATCGATCCCCTTCAACTGCGGCATCGTGGGCAGAGTAGCCAAGGAGCTGATCTCGTTCCACCACAGATCGAGGGTGACCAGCTGCGGGAAGGCGTTGAGGCCGGCCAGCGACACGACGCCACCGTCGCTGCAATCCAAGTGCCACGGCGTGGCCGGCCCGGTCACCCGGGTCTCCTTGCGCACCGCGATCAGTTCCTTGGTGAGGCAGGCGCGCAGCCCCGCGTCGGGAATGCGGGAGATGGCTTCCTCCAGGGTCTTTGGCGGCTGCGGGGTGGGCGTGGGTTTGGGCGCGGGATCGGCAGAGAACCGCACCATGTTGTTCAGCACCCACTGCTTTCGCCATTGGAAACCGGAGCCCACCTTGGCGATCACAGAGGCCTCGATGTAGGCCCGGCACCCGCCCCAACCCGTGGTGGCCGTGTCACATTCGGTGCGCCACTTGCGCCCGTCCTTCGCCTTCCACTCCTTGTTGAAGCGCACCTCCCCGTTGCCACCCACGAAGTTGCCCTTCCACAGGCTTCTTGGAGACGCCTTGTAGGTGAGGTTGTTGAACTGCCACCCATTGGCCTGCACGAACCGGCCGTTGACCTGCGTCACGGTGGTGCCCCAAATCTCCGTGCGGCAGCGTTCGGTCTGGGAGTAAGGCTCACACTTCGTGCGCCACTGGCGTCCGTTGACGGTGTATTGACCATCCGTGACGTAGATGTCGACATCAGCCTGCGCCTGCGTGGGCACCAGTGCTGAACCGACGGCGAGCACCAGCCCGGCTGCCACCGCAGCCACGCGTCGAATGATGGAACCGGTCATGCCCTACTCCCTTGTTTGGCCCGTCTCGGTCCCTGAGCGGATCACCTGCGACGAAGGAGCAGCGTGATCCGACGAAGGGCCGCCAAGCTTGTCCAGCACCTTGACGAGAATCAGGCAACAATAGCCGCCGCATTTCGGCAGAGTCTATCCGAGCCCAACCACAACGAATCTGCGGCCCTCGCACTGGCGTGCAGGGGCTCTGGTCTAGGGTTGGAATGTGGGTCTGAAAACCCCTAGAAAGACGGAGAGCTATGAGCGATCAAGCCACAAGTGCGGCCGAACTCAAACTGGCCGCAGACTTCGACACTCCCTCCCAGGAAGCTTGGGAGAAGGAAGTTCTGAAGGTCCTGAACCGCGGGCGCCCAGAAGGCAAGGAAATCGGTATCGATCAGGCCTACAAGCGCCTGACGAGCACCACCGTCGACGGCCTCACGATCGACCCCCTCTACACCAAGGACGACGCCGTTGAGGAGCTCGGTTTTCCGGGCGTCTTCCCCTTCGTCCGAGGCACCACAATCCGCAATGGAGACATGACCGCTTGGCACGTCGCCCAGCTGCATGAGGATCCCAACGTCGCGGCCACCCGCCAGCACGTCCTGACAGATCTGGAGCGCGGCGGAACGGCCGTCTTCCTCCGCATCGACCCCGACGCTCTCAAGCCCGAGGACATCCCCACGGTGCTGGCCGACGTCCTGCTGGACCTCGCCCCCGTCTACTTGTCCTCGGCGACGCAGCAGCTTGAGGCTGCCAAGGCCCTGGCCGCATACCTGAACGACAGCGAGAAGGACAACGCCGGCATGACCGGCAACTTCGGCATCGACCCCATCGGTGCGGCCGCTCTGGCCGGCACCGACGTGGATCTGGGCGTCCTCAAGGAGGCCCTCGAGATCGCCAAGCCGTTCCCTCAGATGACCCCGTTCGTCGTGGACGCCACCATCTACCACAACGCCGGTGCGGGCGATGTGCACGAGGTGGCCTACGCGCTGGCAATCGGCGTCGAGTACGTTCGCGCGCTGGTGGATCTCGGCCTCACCGTGGACGAGGCGTTCTCAAAGATCATCTTCCGCGTCTCCACGACGACGGAGCAATTCCCCACCATCGCCAGGCTCCGCTCCCTCCGCGGGCGCTGGAGCCGTATCGGCGAGGTGCTCGAGGTGTCGGAATCCAAGCGCGGCGCCACGCAGCACGCCATCACGTCGCAGCGCGTCCTCACCCGTGACGACGCCTACGTCAACATGTTGCGCGGCACCATCTCGTCGTTCGCGGCCGCTGTCGGCCAGGCAGAGATTCAGACGGTGCTGCCGTTCGACCACGTGTGGGGCCTCCCCAACGACTTCTCGCGCCGAATCGCGCGCAACACGCAGATCCTATTGGCGGAGGAATCCAACATCGGCCGGGTCAACGACCCCGCCGGTGGGTCCTGGTTCGTCGAGTCGCTGACCAACCAGATCTCCACCGAGGCCTGGAAGGTCTTCCAAGGACTCGACGGCGAGGGCTTCATCAAGGCGCTGGGCGACGGCACGGTCAAGGCCCAGCTCGACGAGCTCAACCAGGCACGCGCCAAGCGCCTGGCCAACCGCAGCCTGCCCATCACGGGCGTCTCAATGTTCCCGAACTACACCGAACCCCCAGTGGAGCGTCAGCCCCGCCCGGAGGCACTGAAGCTGAATGGCCTCACGCCGGTGCGTGACTCGCAGGTCTACGAGGACCTCCGCGATCGCTCGAACGCAGCCCGCGAGGCCGGCAACGGCCCGAAGGTGCTGCTGGCTTGCCTCGGCGCCCGCCGCGATTTCGGCGCCCGCGAGGGCTTCACCGCTCCGCTCATCCAGGCGGGTGGCATCGAGACCGTCGTCGCTGAGGGCACTGAGCCTGCGGATTTCGCCCGCCAGCTGCAGGAGGTGGACACGAAGGTGGCCGTCCTCTGCTCAAGCGCCAAGGTCTACGCAAGCCAGGGTGTCGCCGTCGCGAACGCCCTGCGCGAGGCCGGGGCCGAGACGATTCTCGTTGCCGGACAGATCAATGAACTGGGCGAAGGTGGCGAGGAAGTTGTTGATGGCAACGTCTTCGCCGGCATGGACGTGGTCGCCCTCCTGACCAACACCCTTGACCAGATGGGAGCATGAGCATGACCTCCATTCCCCGTTTCTCAGATATTGATCTGGGCCTTCGCCCAGTGCCGCAGGCCGCGGAGAAGTACGACCAGATCGTCCACTCCACGCTGCACTCGGCCGGCTGGCAGACCCCTGAGCACATCCTTGTGCCCACGCTCTACACGGACGAGGACCTGAGCGGCCTCGACTTCCTGGGCACCCGCCCGGGCATTCCCCCGTTCCTGCGTGGCCCCTACGCCACCATGTACGTGAACCAGCCGTGGACCGTTCGCCAGTACGCGGGCTTCTCCACCGCTGAGGAATCCAACGCGTTCTACCGCCGCAACCTGGCAGCCGGCCAGAAGGGCCTGTCCATCGCGTTCGACCTCGCCACCCACCGTGGTTACGATTCGGACCACCCGCGCGTGGCCGGAGACGTGGGCATGGCTGGTGTCGCCGTCGATTCCATCCTGGACATGCGCCAGCTCTTTGACGGTATTCCGCTGGATCAGATGTCTGTGTCCATGACCATGAACGGCGCCGTGCTGCCCGTGCTGGCGCTGTACGTGGTGGCGGCTGAGGAGCAGGGCGTGAAGCCCGAGCAGCTGGCCGGAACCATTCAGAATGACATTCTGAAGGAGTTCATGGTCCGCAACACCTACATCTACCCGCCGTCGCCGTCGATGAAGATCATCGCGGACATCTTTGCCTACACCTCCGCCAACATGCCGCGGTTCAACTCGATCTCCATTTCGGGTTACCACATGCAGGAAGCCGGAGCGACGGCGGACATCGAGATGGCCTACACCCTGGCTGATGGCGTGGAGTACATCCGCGCCGGCGAATCCGTGGGCCTCAACGTGGATCAGTTTGCGCCGCGCCTGTCCTTCTTCTGGGCCATTGGCATGAACTTCTTCATGGAGGTGGCCAAGATGCGCGCCGCTCGCATGCTGTGGGCGCGTCTGGTACGTGAGTTTGGGCCAAAGAACCCGAAGTCCATGTCGCTTCGTACGCACTCGCAGACCTCCGGTTGGTCGCTGACTGCGCAGGATGTGTTCAACAACGTGGGCCGCACCTGCATCGAGGCCATGGCCGCCACGCAGGGCCACACGCAGTCGCTGCACACCAACGCACTGGATGAGGCCATCGCGCTGCCGACGGATTTCTCGGCCCGCATTGCCCGCAACACGCAGCTGTTCATTCAGCAGGAATCCAAGACCACGCAGACGGTGGACCCGTGGGCCGGTTCGGCCTACGTCGAGAAACTCACCGAGCAGCTCGCCCGCCGTGCGTGGGAGCGGATCCAGGAAGTGGAGCAGGCCGGCGGCATGGCCAAGGCCATCGAGCAGGGCATCCCCAAGATGCGCATTGAAGAGGCCGCGGCCCGCACCCAGGCCCGCATCGACTCCGGCCGTCAGCCCGTCATCGGCGTGAACAAGTACCAGCTTGAGAACGAAGACGAGCTTGAGGTGCTGAAGGTCGACAACAAGTCGGTGCGCGAGCAGCAGATCGCCAAGCTGGAGCGCCTGCGTGCGGAGCGCGACGAGGCCGTGACGCAGGAGATGCTCGAGCGCGTCACCTGGGCTGCCGCCAACCCGGATCCGACCGATCCTGACCGCAACTTGCTGAAGGTCTCCATCGACGCGGCCCGCGCCAAGGCGTCGCTGGGTGAGATCTCTGATGCACTTGAGAAGGTTTACGGGCGCTACACCGCGCAGATCCGTACCATCTCTGGTGTGTACAGCAAGGAAACCGGCAGCAACGAGGCCGTGGGCAAGGCCCGCAAGCTGGTCGAGGAATTCGAGGCCAAGGAGGGGCGCCGCCCGCGCATCCTGATTGCCAAGATGGGCCAGGACGGCCACGACCGTGGCCAGAAGGTCATCGCCACTGCCTATGCCGATCTCGGCATGGACGTCGACGTAGGCCCCCTGTTCCAGACCCCTGAGGAGACCGCCCGCCAGGCCGTCGAATCCGACGTCCACATCGTTGGTGCCTCCTCGCTCGCGGCCGGCCACCTCACCTTGGTGCCCGAGCTGCGTAAGGAACTGGACAAGTTGGGCCGCGACGACATCATGGTGGTCGTCGGTGGCGTGATCCCTAGCCAGGATTTCGGTGAGCTCCGTGACAACGGCGCTGACGCGATCTACCCGCCTGGCACGATCATCCCCGAGGCCGCGATCGACCTGCTGACCAAGCTGAACGCCCGCCTCGACGACTGACCGCCGCTGGT
>JAUNUF010000114.1 GCA_030538315.1 Propionibacteriaceae bacterium | reverse complement strand
GGCAGACTTCATCGGCCGCGCGAACTTCCTCGACGTCCAGGTCCTGGAACACACCAATGACTCGCACGCCACGGTGGAGGTGCTGGGCCAGCGGGTCAGCGTGCCGGCTCACCCTGACGCTGCGGCCGCCTCTGATGTGGTGCTGCTGGTGCGTCCGGAGTCCATCAGGCTCGCCCCAGTCGACGCTCGCACCCGTGCGGAACTCGATGGCCATGAGGGCCGGGTGGTGACGTCTGTCTTCTTCGGTGACACCGTTGAATACGAGGTGGAAACCGAGCACGGGACCATCACCGCCGTCGTGTCAGACCCCAACGTGCCTGAGATCCACGAGGAAGGTGCGGACGTGGAGGTGCGCTTCAACGCCGAGCGGGCATGGCTCCTGCCCCGCGACGAGAGCTGAGGGCCCCGACCTAGAAGTACTCGCGCTTCAACCGGTCTGTTTCGCTCACCACGGCGTCTCGGGTCAGCGGGTCGTTCAGGTCCGCACCGCCCGAGGGCACCGCGTACCAGTGCTGCTGCGGTTCCGAGGACAGGTCTCGGCGGCCGACGATCTGCACCTGGCCGCGCGGGCTGCCCTCCACCGTGGTGGTCACCAGCGTGGAGGCCAGCACCCGCTCTCGGAACGATTCCGGTACCCGGTTCTCCTCGGTGAGGCGCGCCTCGAAGCGCTCGTTGTCCATGGTGCGCCACTTGAAGGTGCTGGTGTCCCCGTTCCAGGAGCCGCCAGCGACGCGTTCCCAGCGCCACACCCTCCATTGGCCGCCTTCGCGCAGGGCGAGTTCCTCGCGGCCGACGGCCAGGACGAGCCCGTCGTCGCCGATGCCGTGGGCGAGGATCTGCGGCTTGTAGCCGAGGTGATCCGCCAGATCTGAGAAGTCGACGCGGGTGGGCCGCTTGAAGAACGCCATGGCCACCATTGTGCCCTGTGGAAAAGAAGTGTTGTCCGTGGGAAGTTGTCCACAGGCCGCATCTCAGCCCGAAATCTGGGCCCCTTGGCGGGTTGGGTGGTGCCCATGCAGATTCCAGAACTGGCCCTCCCCCACGTCCACCTCCTCCCGGGCGAAGATTTTGAACTGGCCCGCACCATCGAGGCCGGCGTGTACGCCCAGTACCTTCTGCAGACGCAACCGGAGCGGCCGCTGTTGGCTGAGATGGTCAGGGCTGGGTTGGCAGCATCAGAACGCCTCTCCTGGGTGGGCATCCGGATGGCGTTGAAGCTGGCCCAACGCGCGGCATACTTCTCAGGCCTGCCCGCCGAGGAGCTCTTTCAGGACGGCTGCGCTGCCGTCGGCGAGGCCATCCGGCGCTTCGACCACACCCGCGAGGTCCGGTTCACCACCTTCGTGCACGAATACCTCATCCGCGTGATGAGCGACGGAGAGCAGCACCGCGTGGGGCACCCCCAGGTGAGCCGGGCCGACAGACGCGCCGCGCGCCAGGAGTCGCAGTCGCCAGCCGCGCGACGGGGGCGGATCAGGCTCGTGAGCCTGGATGACGCGGCCCACGTGGAGGTGGCCTCGGCCGATGGTCCACCGGAGACCGCCGTCGGAACGGACTTCCTGGCGTTGCTGCAGCCCAGGCATCAGAAGGTCCTTCGGCTCCGATACGGCTACCTCGGGCAACCCCGTACCCTCGCGGAGGCTGCCCGGATCATGAACGCCTCACCGTCCACCGTGTCTCGCTGGGAGCGGGAGGCCGTGGAGGCGGCACGGCTCCTGCTGGCTGGAGACAGAACGACAACGGCGGCGGCCTACCGTGAGGAGGCCGCCGCCGCTGGTTAGGCGTGGGATCAGTGGTCGATGGCACCGCCGGCGCCAGCACCGGTCATGGAGCGGACCTCCATCTCGGTGGCGAACTCCTCGTCGCCCCGCTTGGGAGACGTGACGGTGCCGATGTAGCCGGCCAGGAAGGCCAGCGGCACGCTCACGAGCGCCGGGTTGGTCAGCGGGAACCAGGCGAAGTTCACGGCCTCACCCAGCATCGCGGCCTTGGAGCCGGAGATGGAGGGCGAGAACATGATCAGCACAACCGACGAGATGAGGCCGGTGTAGATCGACCACACGGAGCCGCGCGTGTTGAAGCGCTTCCAGTACAGGGTGTACAGGATGGACGGCAGGTTGGCCGAGGCCGCCACCGCGAACGCCAGCGAGATCAGGAACGCGATGTTCTGGCCGTTTGCCACGATGCCGCCGAGGATGGACAGGATGCCCACCACCACGGACGTGATGCGCGCAACCTTCACCTCCTGCGCCGGGTCAGCCTTGCCGCCCTTGATGATGTTGTTGTACACATCGTGAGCGAACGAGGCAGAGGCGGTGATCGTGAGGCCGGCCACCACTGCGAGGATCGTGGCGAAGGCCACGCCCGAGATGATGCCCATGAAGATCTCGCCACCCAGCACCAGCGCCAGCAGCGGGGCTGCCGAGTTCTGGGCACCAGGAGCTGCCATGATCTCTTCCTGGCCAACCAGCTTGGCGGCACCAAGGCCGAGCACCAGCGTGATCAGGAAGAAGATGCCCACCAGGATGATGGCCCACACCGCGGAGCGGCGGGCCTCCTTGGCCGTGGGCACCGTGTAGAAGCGCATCAGCACGTGGGGCAGCCCGGAGGGGCCGGCGATCAGCGCGATGGAGAGAGACAGGAAGGACAGCTTGGTCCAGATGGACGAGCCGTACTGCTGCATGGGGGTGAGCAGGTCGTTGTTGGCGGCAGCGTCAGCAGCCAGCGCCAGCTTGTCGAGGTTGAAGCCGTCGCCCATGAGCACGAGGAAGGCCATGACGGCGGCGCCCGAGACGAGCAGCACTGCCTTGATCATCTGTACCCAGGTGGTGCCCTTCATGCCGCCGATGAGCACGTAGGCAATCATCAGCACGCCCACGAGGCCAATGACGACGCCCTGCATTGACTTGTCCGTCACGCCCAGCAGCAGTGCCACGAGGCCGCCTGCGCCGGCCATCTGGGCCAGCAGGTAGACGAACGAGATCACCAGGGTGGAGGTGGCGGCTGCGGTGCGGATGGGCTTCTGCTCCATGCGGAAGCTCAGCACGTCGGCCATCGTGTACTTGCCCGTGTTGCGCATGGGCTCAGCCACGAGGTACAGGGCCAGCAGGAGAGCCACGAAGAAGCCAACGGAGTAGAGGAAGCCGTCGTAGCCATAGAGCGCGATGGCACCCGTCACGCCCAGGAAGGCGGCGGCGGACAGGTAGTCACCCGTGATGGCCAGGCCGTTCTGGCGGCCGGAGAACTTGGCTCCGCCGGTGTAGAAGTCGGTTGCCTTGGTCTTCTGGCGCGAGACCATGATGACGACGGTCAGGGTGGCGACGACGAAGATGGCAAAGACCGCGATGTTGATCCACGGGTTGCCGTACTGGGTCTCGAGCAGCATCACACGGCCCCCTTGTCGATGAGTTCCTGCTTGATGGCGGCGGAAGCCGGATCAATCTTGTTGTTGGCGAAGTTCACGTAGATGGCGGTCCAGATCCACACGATGGCGAACTGGAGGAAGCCGATGACCAGGCCGGTGTTGACGCCCTTCATGCCCAGGAAGGGCGAGGCCATGAAGCCGGGGGCGAAGATGGACAGCACCACGAAGGCGAAGTACGCGACCAGCCCGGCGATCGTCATGGGGAATGCGAAGCCCCGGAACTTGGAACGCAGCTCCTGGAAGCGAGGTGTT
The DNA here is from genome assembly GCA_030538315.1 of Propionibacteriaceae bacterium. Lineage (GTDB taxonomy): Bacteria > Actinomycetota > Actinomycetes > Propionibacteriales > Propionibacteriaceae > Arachnia. The sequence goes on along the minus strand of JAUNUF010000114.1, from coordinate 2,931 downwards.
TGGGCCACTTCGAGGAATACCTTGCGGCTCTCCTCTGGTGTGAGCGGATCAATGTGACGGCCTTGGGACATGGTTCTCCTGAAGGTCGGCGAGACTACGGTGTCTCGACATCGAGAGAATATAAGCAGAGACGTTGAGCGATTGCAAGCAGCCGCTTGAAACTACTGAATCCTAGGCTAGTCCTACCTGCTGTAGTTGTTTGCGTTTCATCTCCAACTGGGTCAAATGCGCGAACTGGGCCCTGTGCCCAGCCGGATCCTTGAGCGGATCCGTGCGCTGAAGCTTGGATTTCAGGTCCGCAATTTCCCGAGTTATTCGGAGCAATTGCAAGTGCGCGGTGTGGGTGAGCGAATAGGTCTCATCCGGTTCGCGGAGCAGGGGTTCAACCAGGAGCGCCACCACAAGCTGGGCCACCAGTTCGTTGCCGGCGGAGGCACGAACCTGATCTGCCCACCCCTCACCAAACTCCACCGAAGACAGCAGCGTGAACACGGCCCGGTACCCGGGATGCATGAAGTCGTCCTCCTGGACGCTGTTCCAGGCGGCATCAAAGGTGAGGGGGTGTTGGAGCATGAGTTTCAAGGTGTCTCGCTCGAGCCGCAGCGCCGGGTCATTCGGGTTGGGCCACGCCGGATCGACGGCGGGCTCCTCTGGCGCGGGAGGCGCGGCGTGCTCTCCCCCACCGCTGCGGCGGCCGAAGCGGGCAGCCTCGCGGCGCACGTCGTCGAGGTCCATGCCCAGCACGCCGGAGAGCTCCCGGAGGTACTGGTTCACCAGGGACTGGTCTCGGATGGCGCTGATGAGCTCCGCGCCCTCACGCGCCGCTGCCAGCCTCCCGTCGGCCCTGTCGAGGTCGTAGCTCTTGGCGATGTTGTTCATCACGAACTGGTAGAGCGGGATGCGGCGGGCCACGAGCTCACGCACGGCGGCCTCGCCCTGCTGCATGCGCAGATCACACGGGTCAAGGCCTGTTGGCTCGACGGCCACGTACGTCTGGGAGATGAAGTTCTGGTCTCCCTTGAACACCTTGAGCGCAGCGGCCTGGCCGGCCTTGTCTCCGTCGAAGGTGAAGATGACCTCGCCGTGCAGGCCTCCCTGGGTACCCATGAGGCGCTGCAAGAGCCGGGCGTGGTCGTCGCCGAATGCCGTGCCGCACGAGGCGACGGCGGTTTCAACCCCCGAGAGGTGCGCGGCCATCACATCCGTGTAGCCCTCAACGATCACCGCCTGCTGCTTGCGGCCGATCTCCCGGCGGGCCATGTCCAGCCCATAGAGCACGGTGGATTTCTTGTACACCGGCGATTCCGGGGTGTTGATGTACTTGGCGGGCAGCCTGTCGTCGTCGAAGATGCGCCGCGCGCCGAACCCGAGCACTGCCTGGGCGGAATCCCGGATGGGCCAGAGCACCCGGCCGGTGAAGAAATCGCGCCCGCCGTCGCGGATGAGCCCCGCTGCCTTGAGGACGTCGTCCGTGAAGCCCTGGGCGTTGAGCGTCTGGTGCAGCGCCCAACCGTGGCGGGGCGCGTAGCCCACAACGAACTGCTGGGCCACGGCGCGGTCGAAATCGCGGCCATGCAGGAACCGGCGCGCCTCGACGGCCTCTGCGGATTCGAGCTGCTCCGCGAAGAAGGCCTGCGCGGCCTCGTTGGCCTCCAGTACCCGCTTGCGCAGGCCGGGCGGCTGGCCCGGGCTGCCGTCGTCCTCCATGCGCAGCTCGACGCCGAAGCGATCGGCCAGCATCTGCACCGCCTCTTGGAAGCCGAGATTCTGCTGCCGCATGAGGAAGTTGATGACGTCGCCGCCCTCACCACACCCGAAGCAGTAGTAGAACCCGCGCGCGGGCGTCACGGTGAAACTGGGGGTCTTTTCGTCGTGGAATGGGCAGAGCCCCTTGAAGGAGCCGGAGCCGGCGTTGCGCAGCATGACATAGTCGCGCACCACGTCGTCGATCCGGGCACGCTCCCGGACCGACGCGATGTCCTCCTCGTTGATCCGGCCAGCCACGCCGCAACTCTAGCCGCACCCGGCGATAGGCTGCGGGGGGATCGGAGGTGCTGTGGAAATCGCCATTGGTTGGCCGTTGGCCATCGGGCTCCTGTTGCTCGTCGCGTTGGGTGCGGGGGTGGCCCTGTGGGGTCGCCTGCCCATCGCCAAGGCCATTCCGTGGGCTGCCATCCGCGCTGGCGTGCAGCTGCTGTTGGTCTCGTTCATCGTGGGCTTCGCGCTGTCCCACTGGGCACTGGCGTTCGCGTTCGTGGCCGTCATGTTCGTGGTGGGTGTCATCACGACGGCGGGCCGCACCGGCATCAAGGGCCTTCAGGGCCACGCTGCAGTGGCGCTGGCAATGGCAGCGGGTGCCGTGCCCGTGCTGGCGATCATCTTCGGCACCGGCACCGCTCCGCTGACCGGGGCTTCCATCGTCCCGATCGCAGGCATCATCGTGGGCAACATGATGTCGGCGCACACCCTGGTGGGGCGTCGCAACTTCCAGGAGTTGAAGGCCAGGCACGACGAGTACGAGGCGTGGCTGGCGTTGGGTTTTGAGCGACGGCGAGCCATCCACAACGTGGTCTCCCCCACCATCCATGAGGCGCTGATCCCGGCCTTGGACCAGACCCGCACCGTCGGCCTGGTGACGCTGCCCGGCGCCTACATCGGCGTGCTGCTGGGAGGGGGCAGCGCCTGGGAGGCCGCAGCCGCGCAGTTGCTGGTTCTGGTGGGCATCACCGCCGGCCAGGTGTGCACGGCGGTCGCGGCCCGCTGGCTGTCGACGAAGACCTGGCTGTTGCCGCCGGACCTGAAGGCGAAGCTGCACGCCTAGCTGAGGGCCCTATGCGCCGCGGAACCTAGCTCTGTGGTGAAGGTCAGAGACACGTTTGGCGGCCCTTCGTCGCCACCGGGTGCTCGTTCCTCGCACCTGTGACGCTCAGG
>JAUNUF010000113.1 GCA_030538315.1 Propionibacteriaceae bacterium | reverse complement strand
GGTGCGATGCCCGTCGCCCGCTCCAACTATTGCCGGGGCCGTTTTCTGGACACGCCCGGAACGCAACGATGGCGTCGGTTTGCGCAGTGACCTCACAGACAAACCCGACTCCATCTTTCTCGGGTCGACGGCGGGGTTACGCCTGGGCGGCTTCCTCGAGCGCCTCGCGCTGATCCGAGTACTTGTCCTCCACCTTGCTGAACAGGTACGAGGCGATGACGCCCACCACCAACAACGCGACGGCGAACAGCACCGCGACAGGCAAGCTGAGCCCCGCGTCGGCCAACCCCTTCTCGGTGAAGGCGGGGAAGACGACCGTGGGGAAGATCGCCAGCGAGGAGCCAATCACCATTCCGAGGATGAAGTGGTACATGCCGGCGTGGTGGCGGTCGAACGCCCAAGCGGCGGCCTTGGCGAACAGCAACACGCAGGCGATGAGGCTGATGGCGAGCGGGATGATCGTGGTGAGATCGCCGTCCTTGATGCCCGTGGCCATCTTGTCGTAGAGGCCGAAGTAGATCAGGAAGTTGGACGGGCTCATGCCTGGCACGATCACGCCCAAGCCGATCAGGGCCCCGGAGCCGAACCACACAGGGATGCTGGGATACACCTGCAGGAGTTCGCCGGATTGGCCGCCAATCAGCATGACCGCGAAGATCGCGGCGGCGGAGATGGCCATGATGACTAGGTGCTTCGTGCTGCGGCCGCGCTTGCCCGCCTGGCGGTAGAGCGAGGGGAAGGTGCCGATCACGAAGCCGATGAACAGGCACACGAACTGCGCCGCGTACTTGCCGAACGCGGCTTCCACCACGTAGGCGAAGCCGAGGACGCCCAGAAGGCCGCCGATGCCCACCGGGATGAAGAACATCACGTTGCGCCAGAAGTTGCGGAAGGGCTTGGCGAGGAAGCGGATCAGCGGGTCGTACAGCTTGAAGATGACCGCGAGCACGCCGCCGGAGAGGCCCGGCAGGATGGCGCCGATGCCCACCGCGATGCCCTTGAGCAGCCTCGAGACCCACCTGCCAGCCGAATCCGGCTGGAGCGCGGGGGAGTCGTCGTGGGTTGGCTCGACGGAGTGCTGAGACATGTGGGGTCGCTTTCTGTCGCGGGGCGGATCCACTGTAGACCCGGGTCGCCCTGACGCCCCAAATCCAGATTCGAGGCCAATGCCTGACACAGACCGGTGTAATTCCTGCACATCTCGCCCATACGGCGACATGTGCAGGAATAACACTGTCATGGAAAACGCATCGGCGTTCAGCAGTCCAACGGGCCCGTGGGTTTCGGGCTCACGGGCCCGTTGTTCGCGCACACACCAATGCCGCGAGCCTTCAGCCCGTCCTTCATCGCCGCAACCGTTGGCCCATTGAACCCATGCCACTGCATGTGCATCAGCACCGTGTCGCCTGCCTTTGCGTGGCTGACCACGAAGCTGATCAGCTCGGAGCTGCTCTTCTTTCGGTAGTCCAACGTGTCGAGGTTCCACAGCCAGGCTTGCATCCCCACGGCCTTGTAGGCCTTGAGCACCGACGCGTTGTAGTCGCCGTACGGCGGCCTGCCCCACGTCGTCACGACACCAGGCGCGCCCAACTGCCGCACTGCCTCCGCGTACGAGACCGTGGTCAACTTGGGGTGGCTGATGGAGTGGTTGAACACGTAGTGGCCGTGCTTCAGCGCGTAGGACACGTCGAACCTGCCGGCCGTGAGGCAGTTGCCGGTGGGGAACAGAGCCAGCCGCACCCCGGCGTCGGCCACCGCCTTGACGGTCGCCTTGAAGGCATCCAGGGACTTGGGGCAGTCGTCGAAGGTCAGGATCACCTTGTCGCCGTGGTTGGGGCCGCGCATCTGCTGGGTGGTGCCCATGGTGTCGCGCGTGGGTGCGGGGCCGGCAGCCGGGCGGTAGCCGTAGAGGGCGCCCAGATCCGTGCGGATGGTGCCGAAGTGCACGATGTTGTTGAACACGAACTGCTTGCCGTTCCACAGGTAGGAGCGGCAGCCGTTGCGGCCGGTTCGAGCCGTGTCGCATTCGGTGCGCCACGTGCGGCCAGCCACCTTGTGTTCGCCGGGAGTGCCCAGCGGGTTGCTGGCCCAGAGCTCCCGCGGCGACGGCAGGTACGTGAGGTTGTTGAACACCCAATCGCCGCCGGATTTGATCTGCGTGGTGCAGCGCGCCGTCTGCGAGTACGGCTCGCACCAGGTGCGCCACTCGCGCCCGCCGCTGACGTGCTCGCCAGGCGTGGTGTAGATGTCCATGTCCGCGCGTGCTGGCGCGGCAGTGATGCCAATGAATGTCAGTGCCAGCGCCAGTGCGCCGGTGAAGATCCTCAACATGTTTCTTCCCCATCGTCATGGCAGGCCCATCTGCCACCCAGCAACTCTCCCAAAGTCTGAGCTCACTTCGTAAGAGCCCCTCGTCTTGGATTTTCCGCAAAAAGTACGACGGCGGGGTGACACGAATCAGAATCGCGCCACCCCGCCGTCGGATCTGGGGAGGGATCAGCCGGGGATCACGTCACCGGCAGGCCACTCCTGCTTGATGAAATCGGCCACCTCGGAGGAGTGCAGCAGCTCGTCCAGCTTGGCGACACCGGGGTTGGTGTTGTCCTTGCGCCACGCGAGGATGTTGGCGTAGGGGTTGCCCTCCACAGCCTCGATCGCGATGGCGTCTTCAGCCTTCAAGCCAGCGTTGAGGATGAAGTTGCCGTTGATGAGGGCAACGTCCACCTTCGGGTCGCTGAGGAGCTGAACAACCACCTCGGGCTGCGTCTCCTCGAACTTCAGGCCCTTCGGGTTCTGCGCGTCGGTGACGGTGAGCGCCGTGGTGTCCTCCGTGATGTCCTGCAGCAGGCCAGCGGATTCGAGCAGCTTCAGGCCGCGGTACTGGTTGGACGGGTCGTTGGTGAGGGCCACCACGCCGCCGTCGGGCACCTGATCAGGCGAAGTGTGCTTGTCGGAGAACAGTGCGAAGGGCTCGATGTGGATGCCCGCGCCGTGCTCGAACTCGTAGCCCTTCTCGGCCACCTGGTTGTCGAAGTACGGCACGTGCTGGAAGTAGTTCGCGTCGAGATCACCCGAGGACAGGGCCTCGTTGGGGAGCACGTAGTCGTCGAACTCCTTGATCTCGATCTCGATGCCGGCGTCCTTGGCCAGGTTGTCGCGAACGAACTCGAGGATCTTGGCGTGCGGGACGGGGCTCGCGCCGACGACCACCTTGGTGGGGTTGGCGGGATCCAGGGTGCCGGCGGCGCCGGGCGCCGCTGCGTTGGAGCCACAGGCCGTCATGGCCATGACGGTTGCCAACGAGGCAGCGACGGCGGTGAGAATCTTGCGCATAGGGTTTCTCCTTTGCTCTGGGCCAACAACAAGTTGGCCATCTTCCTTACTGTGGCCCGGTTGGGCCGCCCCGCCTGGCGGCGGGAGTTCTTGGGGGGGGGATCAGCGGTGGTCGATCTTCTTGGTGATGTAGTCACCCAGCATCTGGATGACCTGCACCATGACCACGAGGATGACCACGGTCATGATCATCACGTCTGTTTGCCAGCGCTGGAAGCCAAAGTTGTACGCCAGCCGGCCGAGGCCGCCGCCGCCGGCCAGGCCAGCCATGGCGGAGTAGCCGATGATGGTGACCACCGTCGTCGTGATGGAGGCCACCAGCGCGGGCATGGCCTCTGGGATCAACACCTTGGTGACGGACTGCATCTTGGTGGAACCCATGGCGTGGGCGGCGTCCAGCTTGCCGGGATGCACGTCGCGCAGGGCCGTCTCCACCAGCCGTGCGAAGAACGGGATGGCCGCGATGGCCAGCGACACCGATGCGGCAACGGGCCCCAGGAAGGTGCCCACGATCCACTGCGTGAATGGGATGAGCGCCAAGATGAGGATGGCGTAGGGGATGGAGCGGGTGATGTTGACCACGATGGTGCTGAGCACGAAGTTCAGCGGCCGGTTCTCGCCCAAGCCACCCTTCTGCGTCACGAACAGGATCACGCCCAACGGCAGGCCGATGATGAACGTGGCGAGGCTGGCGATGCCCACCATCAGGAGGGTTTCCCCAAGCGCCGGCAGGAGCGCCTTCTGGATTGCGGGGTTGTTGAACCAGGTGTCGAGGAGGATCATGCAGCCTCCCCCCGGAGCTCCGAGGTGAGCCGGGCATCCGCGCCGAGGGCCTGCAGTTCGGCGACGACGCGGTTGGCGTCGGTGCCGTTGGGCACTGCCAGGCGCAGGTGAGAGAACGTGGTGCCGGCAAGCTGCTCCACTGAGCCGGCCAGGATTGCGAGCTCCGCGCCGACGGCCTTGGAGGTGTGGGCAATCATGGGCAGCGCCGCCTTGTCTCCGCTGGCCAGCACGTCGACCAGCGTGGCGTCGCCCGGATCGACGTGTGCGTGAGCGGGGATGCCGAGGAGTGCCTGGCTGAGCCTGCCGTCGAGATGGCGCACAACGTCGGTCAGCGGCCCGGATTCGACGATGCGCCCGGCCTCGAGTAGCGAGACGGAATCACAGATCTTCTTCACCACGTGCATCTCGTGCGTGATGACCACGACGGCGAGTTCTTCCGGCGCGCGGTCGCGCAGCGACACGATGAGGTCGAGGATCTCATCCGTGGTGCGCGGATCCAGCGCGGAGGTGGGCTCGTCGAAGAGCAGGACATCTGGGTCTGTTGCCAGCGCACGTGCGATGCCGACGCGCTGCCGCATTCCGCCGGAGAGCTGGGCCGGGTACGCGTTGCCCGCATCCGCCAGGCCCACGAGCCGCAGCAGTTGCTGGGCCTTGGCGTGCCGCTTCTCCTTGGATACCCCGATGAGCTCGAGGGGGTAGGAGACGTTGTGTTCGATGGTGCGCGAGTCGAAGAGGTTGGCCTGCTGGAAGACGAGGCCGATCCGACGGCGGGCCGTGCGGAGAGCGTCAGCCCGGGCGGCCGTGAGGTCGACTCCGTTGATCTCCACGGCGCCCGAGGAGGGCCGATCCAGCATGGTGAGGCAGCGCACGAGCGTGGACTTGCCGGCGCCCGAATGCCCGATGACGCCGTGGATGGAGCCGGCCGCAACGGTGAGCGAGACGCCGTCGAGGGCGCGCACTTCGCGCTTGCCCTGGTGATAGACCTTGCGCAGGTCTGTGACGGTGATCATCGGTTGGCTCCTTGTTCTGCTGAGCCATTGAAGCACCGGGGGCGCTCGCTGATCCAATCAGAACCGCCAGTGTTCACCGTGGGCGCAAGGACGCCGTTGGCGCGCAGGGCGGGGCGACGGCGGGCTGGCGCGGTCAGTAGTGCTTGGCGACCTCGTTGGCCACCCGGTTGAACCGACCCTCGTCGAGGATGGCACCGATGCGGCGCACGCCGTCGGGGTCGATCCGGATGATGCGGTTGAGCCGCACCTCGCTGGGGCGTCGCTTCTGATCCCAGGCGCCCGTGCCGATGTCCAGCCAATAGCGGCCGGCGCGCGCCTCGTGAGCGTCGCGGTCGTTGTCCTGGCTCGTGACCTGAAGGCCCAGTAGCCACGGGCCGTCGCGCCCAATCAACAGCACGGGGCGGTCCTTGCCCTGCGAGTAGTCCTCCTCGTACGGCACCCACGTCCACACGATTTCGCCGGGATCCGGCTCGCCGTCCGGGCGGGGGGCGTAGATGATCTCCGGCAGGTGGCGGTAGTCGCCGGGGTAGTCCGCCGTCGGCTCCGGGTATCGCTGTTGCTTGGGCTTTGGGCCCTTGCGCTGCTGCGACGGGCGGCCTCGGCGCTGCTCCTGCTCACGGCGCTGCTGGTGTTGCCCTTCCTGCCCCTCCCGAGGGGTCGACGGCGGCGCGGGTCGGTCCGTCGGCTTGGGCTTGAAGCGGGCGCGGGGCCGGGCGTCGGTGGCGTCGCGCTGATCTTTGCGCGTGGGCTGGGTGTAGCGGTGGAGTGCCCGCACGCCAACCTGGCGCAGCACCCTCATCAGACCGTCGAGCAGCGGATTGGGCATGGTGGGAGTCTAACGTCAGCGGTAACGGGGGAGCCGGCCGTAGAAAACCTCCGACGGGCGGCGGTAGACCTCGGGGCGTTCGGCGCGGACCTCGCGCCAGTGTGCGAAGTAGCGCGAGACGGGCGGGAGGAAGAGCAGCCCCACGCCCACGACGGTGAGGCCGGTGGGGATGATCGCCCACCAGCTGGTGATGGCCGTGAACCCGGCCATCAGCGCGACGGCGGCGAGCCCGAACCAGCGTGAGAAGCGCCAGCCGTTCCACGCCTGGAACCCGGCGACCCCAGCGGCTCCGGCCGCGGCCGCGAGCGCAATCGCGATCACCGCTTCGAGGGTGAGGGAGAGCCACTTGCCCATCTCTGGTTTGGTCCACTCCACCAGCCAGGCGGACTCGAGGTAGGTGCCCACGTGGGCGGCCAGCCACCAGTGCCAGCAGTAGACGGCCATGGCGGCGGCGACAGCGAGGTACAGGATGACCGCCGCGGCACCAACGACCACGGGCCGGCGCGGCTCGCCCGTGCGCTTGCTGCGCGGCACGTCGCGCCGCAGCTCCTCAAGGGGAGGCAGCGTGGCGATCTGTTTCGGCTCGGACATCGTGGCCAAGCCTACAAGCCCGCGGTGCTGCGACGTCGGGCTGAGCGGTGAGGTCGCCCCCGCCGTCGGCCGTCTCCGGGCACGTCGCAGGGCTTCAAGGTCACGTCGC
>JAUNUF010000009.1 GCA_030538315.1 Propionibacteriaceae bacterium | reverse complement strand
GACCCCCCGCCATGCCCTACGCCCCACCCGGCCGCTGCGCCTGCGGACTCCCCGCAACCAAACTCGGCCGCTGCGCCCGGCACCAACGCCCGCCATGGGAAACACCCAGCCGCCGCAACCAGCTCCTGGACAAGAACCGCTGGGCGAAGATCGCCGCCGCCCACCTCAAACGCTGGCCCGACTGCGCACACTGCGGAGCAACCGCCGTGCACACCGATCACATCATCAACATCGCAAACGGCGGCGCGCTCTACGACGACGCCAACCTGCAATCACTCTGCGAGCCATGCCACGCGATCAAGACCGAGAAGGAACGGGCCGCCGCCGCCCAGCGCCGCCGCAAGGGGTAGGGGGGTTCGGATCACCACACCCCCGCCGCCAATCCCCGACGTAGGCAACTTTCCGTGTGAAATCTCAACTGCCTAACACCCCTTCCAGCCCGAAGGAGCTCTCCGTTGTCCCTGATTCTTGAGTTGAAGCAAGTCCCCGTGGCCACGCTGAACCTGTACCACCGCAATCCTCGACGCGGTGACCTCGAGCAACTCGCCCGATCCCTCGAGGTCAACGGTCAATACCGGCCCGTGGTGGTCAATCTCGGCACGCTCACCGGCCGACCGAACGAGATCCTCGCAGGGAACCACACCCGTGGAGGCTGCCCGCTCCATCGCATGGACCGAGGTCCAGGCCGTATTCGTCGATGTCGACGACGTGGCCGCTGCCCGGATAGTGGCCGCTGACAACCGCACCGCCCAGGTCGGCAGCTACGACGAGGCCGCGCTCACCGCCCTACTCGTCGGGCTTGACTCGACGGAGCTCGGCTTGGACGGCACCGGCTACGACGCGATCGCGGGCATGACGGTGAAGCGGACACCCACCGACGGCGGGGTGCCCACGGAGATCCACTGCGGACCACTCCGGATTGCCATCGATGAGGAGGAATGGAGCCGAACCTGGCCGGCCCGCCACCGAACAGGATGCGCGGTGCGTCTCCCGGGCGGTAGTTGCGGTCGAACTCGTCACGACGCCGCCGGTCCAGCAGCACCCCGCTGCACTCTTCCTCGGCCTTGAGGTATGTGGCCTCGATGTACTCGTCCCAAGCCTGCAGTGTTTCTTCTCGCAGATTCATGAGCTTCCTTCCTGAAGAGTCAGTACGTTCCTTCATGAACTAATATACCGCATATCTCGGCAAGTGTCGAATACTTGGCCCGGAACGGGTATTCTGGGTCTCATGGAGATTGATACCAGCATCAAGAGGCTTGAGAACGCTCGCTTCGGACTCGAAGCAGCAACTGCCGAAAGGGTCGCGGCCGTTGAATCCGCCCGCGAAGCGGGAAAGACCTGGCGGGAGATCGCCGCCGCCCTCGATATGACAGAGCGTGGCGTGACCAAGCTCATTGAGCGAGCTAACGCTCAGTAATCACTTGAAGGGGGTGTTCCCATGGCAGCCCCTGTTCCCCGCCCTCCCAAGCTGCGCATCGTCGGTGGCCGAGGGACTCGCAAGGACGGCCTCGAAACCGATTCGGGCGGTCGTCCCGTACTGCCCGGCCCAGAGTTCCAGCGCCAAGCGCCCCCGAAGCCAGCCCACCTATCCCCGGATGCTTCATGGCTCTGGGACCAGGTCGTCGAGCAGATGACCGCGGGCGGGCTCCTCAAGCCGCTCGACGGGGCCTCGCTCGAGGTCGCCTGCGAGACGTGGGCCCGCTGGCGTGAAGCCGTCCGGACCCGCCAAGCTGTCGCTGCGCAGGGGAAGAACGGGCTGCTCGGGCGCAACTCCCAAGGGACCGTGGCCGCGCCATGGATCGGTATCGAGGAAAGGGCGAGCAAGGACTTCAGGGCCTGGGCCGCCGAGTTCGGGCTGACCCCCTCAGCCGAGAACCATCTTCCGTCGGGACCGCTGAGCGGAGCCGCGCCAGCAAGCGGGAATGGCAACCCCTTCTGACCCTGTAGCGAAGGAACTGAAGCGGCTCAAGCTGTCACCTGAAGTCGGCTGGTACCTGACCAGCCGGGGCTATGAACTGCCCAAGCATCCTCCGCTGCACAAGACCCCCGACGGCGGCTCTCGCCCCGACGCCGCCTTCGACCCCGACGCTGTAGACCGGGCAATCAACGCCCTGGCCCACATGCAGCACACCAAGGGAACATTGGCCGGCCAACCACTGCGCCCTGACGCCTGGCAGGTCGCCTACATCTTGGCGCCCGTATTCGGCTGGCTCCGCCAGAACGACAATGGCCGATGGGTCCGCGTCACCCGCACCTGCATCATCGACCTGCCCCGAAAGAACGGGAAGTCGACGATCGCGGGCGGCATCGCCCTCTACCTGACCGGCGCCGACGGGGAGCAGGGCGCTGAGGTGATCGCGGCCGCGACGAGCCGGGAGCAAGCGGGCTTCGTGTTTGGCCCGATCAAGGGGCTGGCGCAGAACTCCCCCGCGCTCCGCGGCCGCTTCCGCCCACTCGTCAACAAGGTCCTGCACCCGGCCACGAACTCCGAGTTCAAGGTGGTCTCCGCCGTCGCCGACGCTCAGCACGGCGCGAACCTGCACGGCGCGATCATCGACGAGCTCCATGTGCACAAGCGCCGTGACCTCGTCGACGCGATCGAGACCGGCACCGGCTCCCGTGAGCAGCCGCTCGTGCTGTTCCTCACAACACCGGATGATGGTCGGCCGAACACGATCTACGCGGTCAAGCGGAAGATGATCGAGTCCCTGGCCCGCGGGGCGTTGAAGGACCCCACGACCTATGGCGTGGTGTTCGGCCTGCCCGATCGGGCCAACCCCCTCAACCCGATCAACTGGCCCAAGGCGAACCCGGGCTACCCGATCAGCCCCACGCACGACTACCTCGAGTCCGCGGCCGCGAAGGCCAAGCAAGGCCCCGCTGAGCTCGCGCTGTTCAAGCGTCTGCACGCCGGGCAGCGCACCCGGCAGACCACCACCTACATCGACCTGAAGAAGTGGGACAGCAACGCGACGAAGACCCGCGACAAGGTCGAGGCGTTCAAGGGCCTGCCCGCCTTCGGAGGGCTCGACCTCGGCAGCGTCTCCGACCTGTCGGCCCTGTGCTGGTTGGTCCCCGAGGGCACCGGCTACCGCGCCATGTGGCGGTTCTGGGCACCCGAGGCGGCACTCCCCGCGCTCGATCGGGCCACGGCCGAGAGCGCATCGCGGGAGTGGGTGCCGCAAGGCTGGCTGACCCTCACCCCCGGCGACGTCACGGATTACGACTTCATCAAGGCGGCGATCCTGTCCGACGCTCAGCTCCTCGACGTGCAGTCCATCGGCCTGGACATGTGGAACGCCACGCAGCTGGCCAACGACCTGAGTGCCGAGGGCTTGCCGCTGATGAAGGTCAGGCAGGGCTACATCACGATGAACCCCGCCATGCAGGAAATGAAACGCCGCGTGCTTCGGCGCGAGCTGCGTCACGACGGCAACCCTGTTCAGCGCTGGTGCGTCGACAACCTCGCCATCACCATGGACCCGGCCGGGAACGTGAAGCCCGACAAGGCCAAGTCAGCCGAGAAGATCGACGGCGTCGCAGCCCTCGCCAACGCCTTGTCCGAGGCGATCAACACCGCCCGCACCACGTCGGCCTACGACGACGGGCACGACCTACTCATCATCTGAAGGAGGCCCGCATGTTTGGACGACCCAAGCGGCAAGCCAACATCACCTTGGTCGACAACACCGCCCTGACCGGCACGCTGGCCTACAGCTGGTATTGGGGTCACTACGCCCTCCGGAACGTCGAAGAGATCCTGCCGCACGGGCAGATCCGCAAGCTCGACGGCTACGTGCTGATCCCGACCCGCTCGATCCTGATCGTGCAGGTGCTCTGATGGCGTACCTCACCGGACCTGAGCCGGCCACCGGGGTCCCGCGGGGCTCGCTGGATTGGATGCCCGTCGATCCCGGTATCCCGCTCGCCCAGGCTGCGGGGCTGGCCACCGACCCGCTTGCCATGTGGAAGTCCCAGCCAAGCATCCGCAAGGTCGTCGGCTACGTCGCCCGACAGGTCGCCCAGCTGCCCTGGCACGCCTACGAGCGGATCTCGGACGCCGACCGGCAGCGCCTCAAGGGCTCCGACGTTGAGCGGCTGATGGCCCGGCCATCCCGCTTCGTTGGCGGCTTCGACCTGATCCGTGACCTGGTCACCGACGCGATGCTCTACGACAGGTTCTGCGCGGTCCTCGACTCCGATGGCCAGCTGATCCGCCTCTCACCCAAACGGTGGCGAATCACCGGGGACTACTGGGGCCGCGTCACCCGCATCACCCTGCTGGCTCCTCGGGGGCACGACCCGATCGACATCACCGACGCACCGCTGATGATCGGCTGGGGCTGGTCGGACGACGCGCCCGGCGGCGTCTCTCCGATGTTCACGCTTGCCACGATCCTCGACGAGGCCAACGAGTCGGTGAAGTGGCGCAAGCGGCAGTGGGCGGAACGGCCGCAGTTCCAGGGCTACTTGAAGCACCCGGCATCGTTCAAGACCGAGGAGCAGAAACAGCGCTTCTCGGTGTCATGGGGACGCTGGTCCGACGGGGCGCACGGTACCCCGATCCTCGAAGACGGCATGGACTACGTGGCCTCCCCGGCGATCTCACCGAAGGATGCCCTCGACCTCGAAGGCCGCCAGCTGACCGACGTTGAGGTGGCGGCCGCGTTCCACATTCCACCTGAGCTCGTCGGTGCCCGCCCCGGGAACTACTCGAACATGCAGGCGTTCCGCTCGATGCTGTTCGGCCCCACCTTGGGGCCGCTGATCACGCAGCTGCAACAGGCCGCCAACCGCATCGTGCCCGTCGTCGACGACCGCGAGGGCGTCTATCTGGAGATGAGCCGAGAGGCCGCGATCAACGGCTCCATGATGGAGCAGGCGCAGATCCTCCAGACGATGGTGGGCGGACCGTACATGCTGCGCTCCGAGGCTCGCGCCCGGTTCAACCTGCCGTTCGTCGACGGCACGGAGGAGCTCATCGTGCCGCTCAACGTGCTCGAAGGTGGGCAGGCCAGCCCGCGTGACTCGGGCTCGCAGAACAGGGACCTGACCACCGGCGCGGCCCGGAAGGCGATCGCCAAGAATGACGAGCCGGAAGAGGACGAGGAGGCCGACCGGGAACGGGACCTGATGGTTGCCGAGATCCGGGCATGGCTGGCCACGGTGCAAAACGAGATCGGGGAACTGGCCGTCACCGAGGCCGAGATCGTGGAGCGCTACGGCGATTCTGCCGCGGCCGCGCTGCTGCCGGGCCTGATCCGTGCCGCCCGTCTCGCCGCCCACCGGGTCGCCGAGGAGGCCGACAACGCCGACTGGGACGACGCAGTGATGGACGCCTACCTCAAGGAGATGGCCAAGACCAAGGGCGAACAGGTCGCCGTCGGAACGGCCCGCCACCTTGAGGAGGCCGAGCACCGCAGCCTCGCGTGGGAGCTCCTCACCGTGGCGGCCGCCACGTGGGCGGCTACTGCGGTCACCGACGCCCTCGGCTTCGGTGGCACCGACGCGGCCCGCCACTCAGGCATGGGCACCAAGACCTGGAGGGTGACCTCCCGGAATCCGCGCAACAGCCACGCCCGGCTCAACGGCCAAACCGTCGCCGTCGACGAGAAGTTCTCGAACGGGGCGCGCTGGCCCGGGGACGCCATCCTGTCGGCCGACGAGTCGGCGGGCTGCCGCTGCACGGTCGTCTTCAACCGCAACTGAAAGGAGGCCTCGTGGCCGACATGTACACGCGACTGGTCACCAAAGTCGCCAGCTACCAGGGCACCGATAAGGAGGGCCGCTTCACCGCGATCGTCTCGGCCTTCGGGGTGCTCGACTCCCAGGGCGACATCGTCGATCCCGGCGCCTTCGCCGAGACCGTGGCCCGCGTCAAAGCCGGGGAGATCCTGCCCGTGGTCTGGTCCCACGACTATCGGGATCCGCACGCGATCATCGGCGAAATCACCGCGATGGATGAGACCGACACCGGCCTCTACATCGAGGGCCGTCTCGACATCGACGAGAACCCCACCGCTGCCCAGATCTTCCAGCAGATGAAGAAGGGCCGCCTGAAGGAGTTCTCCATCGGCGGGGAGATCACCCGCTGGTACTGGGACGAACCGAAGGATGGCCCTGCCGCCTTCCATATCGCCGGGCTCGACCTGTGGGAGGCAGGCCCCTGCTTCAAGGGCGCCAATCCCAACACCGAGCTCCTGTCCATCAAGGCCCGCCTGCAGGGCGAGCCTGACCCCGATCCGGCGACGGCCCGAACCGTCGTCGTCAAGGTCGTTGCCGACATCGACGCCGACGACCTCCAGACAGAACAGGCCGAGCCGGCCACGCCCACCCGGCTGACCTTCAACCAGCGGGCAACCCACCAACTCCAGGCCCTGAGCCTCGACTCCCAAGGAGAATCCATGAACCGCAAGCAGAAGCGCGCGACCCTCATCGACGAGGCCCAGGCCCTCGTCACCAAGTCCCAGACCGACGGCCTCACCTCCGAGGAGGAGGCCCGGTTCGACGCGATCACCGAAGAGGTGACCAGGCTCGACGAGCAGATGACCGCCCACAAAGCCCTCACTGACAAGATCAACGCGCTGGGCGCCTACGAGGTTGGCGGCTCTGAGCAGCCCACCGCGAAGGCCGCTACCGGCAGCCTCGGCCAGCGTTTCGTTGGCTCGGCCGACTTCAAGGCGTTCAAGGCCGCGCACCCGCACGGCATCGCCGAGGGCACCCCGGTCAACATCCGCGCCCGCGTCGGCAAGACCGAAGAGCCCGTGGCCCCCACGGGTGATCCGGTGCTGCACCGCGAGGGCATGGGGTCGGACAAGCACAAGCCCGCCTGGACCGATGATCTGACGATCCCGGGTGAGTTCACCCTCCTCGACCTGATCACCGTCGGCACCACGGCAGAGTCCTACCTGCCGTACCGTCAGGTGATCAGCCGCACCAACAACGCGGCGGTCGTGGCCGAGGCGAAGGGCACCACCGGCACCACCGCCGCGGACGGCTACAAGCCGATCTCTGCGCTGGACACTCAGCCCGCTGAGGGCAAGGTGGCCACCTACGCAGACGGCATGATCGTCACCAACGCGGAGATCCGCGACGACGGCGCGATGGCCGCCCTGGTCGATGCCACCCTCACCGAGAACCTCAACTCGGTTGCTCAGCACCTGTTGCTCAACGGCTCCGGCGAGGACCTCGAACCGCTCGGCATCCTCAACACCACCGGCGTGCTGCAGCAGGCGTTCGCAACCGACCTGCCCACCACCCTGCGCAAGGCCAAGACGAAGCTGCGCGGCACCCGCACCGCGATTCAGGCGCTCGTCCTCAACCCCGAGGACGCCGAGGCGTGGGACCTCCTCAAGGACAACACTGGCCGCTTCTTGGGCCTTGGCCCCCACAACACCGGCCCCGCCTCCGCGTGGGCTGTGCGCATCGTGGAATCTGAGGCGATCGAGCCCGGTCAGGGCCTGATGGGTGACTTCAAGCACGTCCACCTCCTGCTGCGCGAAGCCCTGTCGATCCTGGTGTTCAACCAGCACGAGGACTTCGCCCGCCGCAACCTCAACTATGTGCGCGGCGAGTTCACCGCCATGCAGCTGGTCCGCAAGCCGTCGGCCCTGTGCCTCGTCGACCTGGCCGCAGGCTGATGAGCAAGCAGCTGATGGTCGTCGTCGACGGCGTGCGCTACCGGCTGGCTGACGCCAAGCGCCGCGGGCTCCTGAAGCCCGAGACGCCCGCCGCTGAGCCCGTCGTCGACGAAGCGCCCGACGAGACCGAGGAGGCCGAGGATGCGCCCACCGCTGGCGACAGCGAAGGATCTGGCGACCCTGCTGGGGATCAGCCACGACAGCCCGCTACTCGAGCTCGCACTCGAAAGAGCTAGCGACGCCTTCACCGGGGAGATCGGCTACCCGTTGCTGCGTGAGACCCGCACCCGGGTCCTGCGTGGCGACGGGGGCCCCGACCTCCACCTCCCGGCCCGGCACGTCCACACCGCCACCGTCACGATCAAGGGGCAGCCGCCCATCGACGTGACGGCTGACCAGCTGGACGGCGCGATCCTCCTCGACGGCACCCTTGGGATCCTCACCCGCGCCGACGGGTGGCCACGGGTGCCGATCAAGGTCGACATCGACTCGGGATATCTGATCAACCAGATCCCCGGCGACGTCCGCGACGTTGTTCTGGAGCGCGCCGCGCACATCGCCGAGAACCTCGGCGTGTATCAGCAGGAATCCACCGGCTCAGTGTCTGCCTCCATCAGCCCCGCCGCAGCTGGAGGATCCACGCAACGCTGGGTCGACACCGTGGCCCGCTACCGCATCCGGGGCTGGTCATGATCGACACTGGCGAAACCCTCGTGCGGGTCCGGCCGGCCAAGATCGTCAACGCTCGCAACGACACCGAATACGACTACGACGAGGCGACCCGGTACACCATCCCGGGCCGCCGCTTCGTTGAACCGGGCGCGAGTGCTGACGAGTTCGGGGATCGGGACTTGACCAGCATTGAGTTGACCGTGCGGATCTATGGGCATCCCGACATTGATCGCCGTGACGCGATCGAGATCGACGGGGTGCGCTACCGGCTGGAGGGCAAGCCGCTTCGGCACCGCTCCGCCAGCCGCCGCCTCGACCACACCGTGCTGGCCCTGGCACGTTGGGAAGGATCACCGTCATGACGATCAAGCGCGTCGAGTTCAACTCGGCCGGGTTCCGCGCCGTGCTCCGCAGTAGCGGCGCCCTTGGCCTGACCGCCAGCATGGCCCGCAAGATCGCGGGCCGCGCCGGGGATGGGTTCGAGGCTCGCTCATCGATGGGCAACAACCGTGCCCGGTCCGTGGTGATCGCCACCACCCGGGAAGCGATGGTGGCCGAAGCCGAGGATAAGGCGCTGACACGGGCGCTGGGGGGCCGCTGATGCTGGTCCCTGCAGACGCGGCCACCGCCGCGATCCAATGGCTCACTGCCCGGCAAGTCTGGCCTGTGACAGGCAAGGCCCGCACCGGCCGACACCTGCAGGTCATCGCTACCGGCGGCAACCCTCGCGATGATGCTGGCGCCTACAACGTGCACCAGTTGACGATCACCGCCTGGGGCAAGTCCCCCGACGACGATCTGGAGCCTGAGCGGGCAGCAGCCCGAGCCCTCGCGGTTCTCCGCGACGCCGCCACGATCGGCTTCCTCGGCGAGTACCCCTGCACCGCTGTTGAGGTGCTGTCCAACCCCTACCCCGATCCCGACCCGATCTCTTCCCGGGCCCGGGCCTCGTTCAGCGTGCGCCTCCACCTGCGCGCAACCCACCGAAAGGAACCCTGACATGGCAACCGACGCCAAGCGCGTGCTCACTGGCGCGCCCGATCAACTGACCACCGGCGCGATCTGGTCCGGTCCCCCGATGCTGCCCTTCACCGACCCGACCGATCCGTTCGTGGCGACCCTGCCGCAGAACTTCAAGGATGGCGGCTATGTCGGCGAGGACGGCATCACGCTGGCCCTGAACCGCTCCACTGCCGACATCAAGGACTGGAACGGCGACATCGTGCGCAAGATCATTGAAGAGTTCTCGGGCACGCTGACCTACCAGCACCTCGAGTTCTCTGAGTTCGCGCTCGGTGAGACGTTCGGCACGGCCAACATTTCGCAGCTGAAGGCCGCCACCACATCGGCCGGTAAGCAGTCGAAGATCAAGCTCAACGCCGACGAGCTGCCGCGCCGGGCCCGCTGGTTCCGGATGAAGGACGGCAACGCGCGCGTTGTCATCCTCGCGCCCAATTCGCAGGTCACCGAGATCGGCGACATTTCGTTTGTGAAGACCGACGCGATCCGGCTGGAGAACACGGTGTCCTGCTACCCGGACAACCACGGCAACAGCCTGTACATCTACCTCGACGACGGCGTTTACACCGGCTCCGGCGCCTGAGAGGGGAATCTCTGATGGTTTTCCAGGTACCTGCCACCTCACTGGAGCCGTTCGAGTTCCAGTTGCCGGGCGAGGCTGAGCCGCGCAAGCTGACCCACCTCAACGCCATGCCGTTGGGGCTGAAGAATCAGCTGGCCGAGACGGCCAAGCCGATCGCTGCGGCGCAGAAGGCTGGCCGTCAGGCAACGAAACGGCAGAACGAGGCCTACGGCGTTGTGCTGCTGAAGCTGTTCGAGTTCGCCGCCCCGGGCCTGACCCAGCTGGTTGATGAGACGCAGCTGGCGATGATCCTTGCCGCCTGGCAGGAACACTCCGGGATCACCGCGGGGGAATCGCGGGCCTCTGCTGGATCCTGACCCATCACGCAGAGGCGATCGAATTCGACCTGATCACCTTGGGGCTTCGGGCCAGAGACATCGGCACGCCGAACTTTCTCTGGTCCGACCTCAAGGCGATCGTGGCCTCCCTCCCGCCCACCTCGGCGCTGCGCCGGGAGCTTGGCCGTGACTGGTCTGCCACGGACTATCTCCTGGCCCTGATCTTCGATGCGTTGGCGGTTGCCAACTGGCAGCGGCAGGGCAAGAAGAGCGCTCCGAAGCCGCCACTCCTGCCCCGACCTGGGCAGCAGGACGAGAACAACCGCCGCTTCGGCGCCGACCCGATCCCAGCATCCCGGTTCGACGACTGGTGGGAGGAAGGAGGGCAGAGCGATGGCTGATGCCGTTGAGCTCGCCGTTGCCTACATCCAGATCGTGCCCAGCATGAAGGACTCCCAGGGCACGATCCTGAAGGAGCTCATGCCCGAGGCCGAGTCCGCGGGAGAGGCTGCCGGTGAGAAGTCCGGCGGCTCCTTCAAGGCCGGGTTCGGGAAGCTCCTCGGGGTTGCCGGGGCCCTCGGCCTCGGGGCCATGTTCGCCAGCGGTTTCGCTACCGCCGTCGAAGGCTCCGACGCGAAGGGCCGCGTGGCCGCCTCCATGGGTCTCACGGCCGAGGAGTCGGCCCGAGTCGGTGACGTATCCGGCAGGCTGTTCGCCGACGCCTACGGCGAGAGCTTGGGTGATGTCACCAACGCCGTGGGCGCCGTCATCGGCTCCATGGACGGGATGCGCGACGCCTCCGAGGAGAGCCTCGCCCGGGTCGCCGGGAAGGCCATGGATCTGGCCACCGCCTTCGAGGTCGACATCGCTGAAGCCAGCAACACGGTCGGGATCCTGATCCGCAACGGGCTCGCGGCTGACGCTGATGAGGCGATGGATCTCATCGCCGGTTCGATGCAGCAGATCCCCACCGCCATCCAGGGCGAAGTCCTGCCGGTGATGGACGAGTACGCGAAGCACTTCGCCGCCCTCGGCATCGACGGCCCGTCGGCGATGAACATGATC
This sequence comes from Propionibacteriaceae bacterium, assembly GCA_030538315.1. Taxonomy (GTDB): domain Bacteria; phylum Actinomycetota; class Actinomycetes; order Propionibacteriales; family Propionibacteriaceae; genus Arachnia. Next base: position 38,817 of record JAUNUF010000009.1, on the reverse strand, counting down.
GTGGCGGCCTCGGCTGACGGCGCGATCGGCATGGACAAGATGGGCGACGCGCTCAAGGAGTTCACAATCCGCGCAACCGACGGCTCCACGGCCACGGTTGAGGCGTTCGACATGCTGGGGCTCAGCTCCGACGAGATGCAGGCCAAGCTACTGGCTGGCGGGCCTGCCGCGAACGAGGCGATGGGCCAGATCGTCACGGCGCTACGCAGCATTGATGACCCGGGCCAGCAGGCAGCCGCTGCGCTGGCCCTGTTCGGCACCCCGCTGGAGGATCTCGGCACCGACAAGATCCCCACCTTCCTCGCCCAGATCGACCCCCTCGAAGCATCCATCGGTGACTTCGGGGGCACGATGGACGGGGTCCGGGCCTCGCTGGAGACCCCCGGCGAATCACTGGAGCGGCTCAGCCGCAGCTTCGGCCAGATCTTCACCTCCGTGGCCACCATGGCCCTACCTGCCGTCGAAGCGTTCACCACCTGGGCGTCAGGCAACGAATGGATCTGGGGCGTGCTGGCCACCGCGATCGGCGTCGGACTCGTGGTCGCGTTCGGCGCGTGGGCCGCCAGCATATGGGCCGCCAACGCGGCCTTGCTCGCCAACCCGATCACGTGGGTCGTGCTCGCCATCGCCGGACTGATCGCCGGGCTCGTGGCCCTCATCGCCAACTGGGACGCGGTCGCAGCATGGCTGTCGGGGGTGTGGCAGGCCGTCGTCGATGGCGTCGTAGCGGGCTGGAACTGGCTCGTTGAGATCTTCACCTCGGCCGGGGCCGCGATCGCAGAGAAGGCCTCGGCTGCTTGGGAGGCCGTGAAGGGCTTCTTCGCCTCCGGGGTTGCCGCCGCCGTCGAGTTCGCCGCAGGGCTCCCCGCCAAGGCCTCCGCCGCCCTTGCATCCCTGCAGAGCTACATCGGCGACAAGGCAACCGCCGCCTGGAACTGGGTCAAGACGAAGTTCACCGAAGGGGTCACCGCGGCGGTCAACTTCGCCCGCGAGCTTCCCGGGAAGGCTTCCACCGCGATCGCCGACCTGAAGAACGCGATCGGGCAGAAGGCCACCGAGGCATGGGAATGGCTCAAGACGAAGTTCAACGAGGGCATCACCGCCGCCGTGAACTTCGCCAAGGAGCTCCCGCTGAAGTCCGCCACCGCCATCCTCGACCTCAAGAACCAGATTGGGCAGAAAGCCACGGAAGCGTGGGAGGGCCTGAAGGCGAAGTTCAACGAGGGCATCACCGCAGCTGTGAACCTCGCCAAGGAACTCCCCGGCAAGGCAGCCGCTGGCCTCGGCAACGTCGGCTCCACCCTCGTCAACGCAGGCAGGAGCCTCGTCAACGGCTTCCTCGACGGCATCAAGCAGGCCTGGGGCCGGCTGACCAGCTGGGTGCGTCAAGGCATGGACAACCTGCGTGGCCTGTGGCCGTTCTCCCCCGCCAAGTGGGGCCCCTTCTCCGGCCGCGGCTACGTCACCCACTCCGGTAAGGCCCTGGTCGACGACTTCGCCGGATCCCTCCTCGACGGCCAATCGACCGTGGAGGACGCCGCCTATGCCCTGATGTCCTCGGCCAACATCACCCCGAGCCTTGCGCTGGCTGGCGCAGCCCCGGGCCTGAACGTTGGCACCAGCGACGACATCGGTTCCGTGGTCATCGAGCAGCTGCTCGTCGACCTCCAAGCCATCGAAGAGATCCCGCGCCTGATCGAAGCCGTGCGTGACGCCCGGCGGATGAGGCGCATGTAGCAGGAGGTGCGCCGTGAGCGTGATCTGGTCAGACGTACATGTCGAGCCCAACCAGTCGGGCGTCTACTACGAGATGCGCACCGGTATTGAGATCCTCGAGATTCTCCCCGCGGAGGTCGGAGCCGACACCACCATGGTGCGGCTCCGGCCCTGGATCTGGCTGCGCTACTCCCGCGCCTACGACCTCAACGTCACAACCCGATCCGGTGCCGGAACCACCGGCTGGGGAGCGGCCACAGCCTTCGCCGGAACCGCCTCCGGAGCATCCTGGGCCACCGCCAACCAGATCCCCGGCCCCGAACTCCTCATTCGCGCCCGGTTGGACTGGACGCCGACGACGTGGGAGATGCGCTCCTTCGTTCGCTACGTGAATACGGCGACCTACACCCTGATCGACGGCCTGCCAGCCACCACGACTATCTCCCTGCCTGCCCGCGACGGTGAGCACGGCACCCCCACTAGCCCCTGGCCTACCTCAGGCACCCATGTGCCCACCGGTAGCGCTGCGCAGCTGGCGATCGCCGTTGACCGGCGAGGCGACCCCTCCGCCGTCACTGTTCGCCGCCGCTGGCGCAAGGTCGGCACCGTCGACTGGGCCACCGCAGAAGCGGCCGCCTCGATGTCGACCAGCTACCCCGACGGAATCGAGCGCAGCGCCCTGCCCGCCATCCCAGCCACCGGCCTGACCGGCGGCACCGAAGTGGAGTGGCAGGCGCAGACCCGGGGCCAGAACGCCACCTGGGGCGAATGGTCGACCCCGGCCCGCCTCACGTTCTCCACCCCGCCCCAGATCACCAACCTGCGGCCCTCAGGCACGATCAACGCCTCCTCCACCACCGCCATGTGGGACTGGATCGGCACCCACCCTCAGGGCTCGGCCACCGCCACCCTGCGGCACGCCGGGGCCACGTTGGAAACGGTCACCGTCACCTCGGCCAACACCGCCCCACTCAGCACCGCTCTTGTCGACGGAGCAACCTATGAGCTCCGCGTTGCAGGCACCGACGTGTACGGCCTGGCTGCCCCCATCACGTCGTCGACGTTCACGGTCTCGTTCCTGCCGCCCGCTACCCCGACGGTCACGATCGCCTTCGACGAGGTCGACGGCTCGGCCGCGTTGACGATCGTCAACCCCACCGGGGTGCCGGGCACCGTCCCAGCTATCCGCAACCGGGTCGAGGTGTCACGCGACGGCAGCACGTGGACGCCCGTCGCGGAGGGGCCACCGAACAGCACCATCAAGGATCTGGCCGCCATGCAGGGCGCAAGCCTCTATCGGGTGAGCGCCATCTCCGCGCTGCCATCCGTGGCCACCGCCGCGCCCGTGGCCCTGACCATCGCCACCACGTGGCTGTACCTGACCACCCGATCGGGCAAGGTGCTGCGGTTCCGCGGGAACCCGTCCGCACCTCTGACCGTCGACCGGGACCAGAAGCTCCACATGTTCGAGGGGCGCCGCGGCCCGTATCTCGTCGAAGGGGAGGCGATCCGCGAAACCCTCGACGTGAAGGTGCTCATCGAGCCCGGGATCTCGTCGACGTGGGAGGAGCTGCGTGACGCCCGGCGAGAGGGTGGCACCATCATGTGGCGTGACCCCGAGATGATGATCCGCGGGCACTTCGACGGGCCGCTGAGGATCGAACGCCCCGGCCTCAAGACGGCCACGTTCAAGCTGGTGGCGCTGTGAGCGGCCGCCGCCATATCTCGGCCACCCTGACCGACGCGAACGGCCGATGGATCCCGATCGACGGGGACCAGCTTGGCCGGCTGAGGGTCCTGTCCGGCTCTTTCGACGGGTCGCGCAGCGCGGCGCTTCGCTGGTCCGGGAAGCTGAGCGTGCTCAACAGTGAGCCGCCCGGTGGCTGGGGTCGCTACATGATCCGGATCCGCGTCGTCATCACCGAGGAGGACGGCACGTGGGCCTCGCACGACCACGGCCTCTATATCCCGTCCACGGACGTGGCGGCCCGCCCCGGGCAGCCCGTCAATCTGGAGCTCTACAGCCCCCTGCTGCGCCTCCAGGACTACGCCACCCCCAACATCGTGAGCCTCGCCAAGGGCGTGCCGATCCTGCCCGCCGCGTGGCTCTATGCCACTGAGGCCGGGGTCATGTCGACGATCGGGCTCGACGCACCGGATCGGATGGCGCTGACGCTGCGCGAGAACAAGATGTGGCCGCCCGGGACTGCGCATCTGGCGCTCGTCAACGACCTGCTGGCCACCGCTGGGTGGATGGCGGCCGAGGCGGACCCGTCGACCGGCTGGATCTCGGCCCAGCCGTGGGTGCCACCGTCGAGACGCCCCGTCGTGCACACCTTCGAGGCAGGCGAGGCCGCGATCCACGACGCCGGTTGGCAAGTGGAGCAAGACCTCTTCGATGTGCCAAACCGCATGATCTGCATGACCTCCGGGGGCGCGCAAGAGGCCCTTGTGGCTGTCGCTGACAACACCGACCCAGCCTCACCCACGAGCATCCCGTCCCGCGGAGGCCGAGTGAAGGCGGCCACGGAGCAGCACGAGGCCGCCAGCCAGGCCGCGTTGCAGGCGATCGCCAATCGGCGCATCAACGAGGCGTCACAGGCGGTGCGCACCATCCCGCTGAAGCATCTGTGGACACCCGGCGTGACCCTTGGGGCCGTCGTGCGGGTCAACCTCGAAGGGATCAACGAGCTTGCCGTCGTCGAGAAGCAACGCATCGACGCCGACGGAACCGAGCTCGTCGAGTCAACAGTGAGGGTGGTGGTGTCGTGATCGACTTCGACGACGCGCTTCAACCGCCCCCGCCGCCACCGGAGCCCCGCTACGTGTACCGCACCGCCGTGGTCGTCCTGCGATCCCCCCTGTGGATCCGGCTGGAGACCGAGGTCACGCACCTGACGATCACCCCGATCAGCCTGGTCGACCCGGCCACCCTCAACGTGGGCGACCGCGTGGAGGTGCGCTGGACGTTCACCCCGGGCCACTCCTCAGGCGCGATCACCGTGGTGGGGAAGATCTGGAACTAGGCCGGGACCGGCGACGTCAACAAGTGGTTTTGCAGCACGCCGCCGGTCCCAATCTCATGCAAGGAGCCCTCATGCCCGAACGCAGGTTCTACGCCTGGCATCAGCCGCCCCGGTTCCGGGATCGGGCCTATGCCCACCCCGGGACCACCGCCATCTCTGCCGCTGGGCTCATCGTCGGGGCCGGATTGATCGTCGACACCGTGGGGATTGCCAGCGGCAACGACGCCGTCGAGGCGCTGCCCGACTGGCTCAAGACGTGGGTGGGGGCGTTCCTGATCCTCGGCGGCACGCTGGCCCTCACCGGGCTGCTGCACAGCTGGACTGATCTGGCCCGAGGGTGGCGTATCGAGTCGCTGGGCTGGGTGCTGCAGCTGGGCGCCTGGGGCACCCTCACCGCCCTGCTGGCCTACCTCGTGCCTGACGCCACAATCGCCTGGCCCCTCACCCTCGCGGCCGCCGTCACCGCCGTACTGCGGATGCGTGCCCTGGTCCACATCGAGCGAGAGGGGCGGCGCCTGATCGCCGAGCACGGTGAGGGGTGCCATGAGCGATTGGCTTGAGACCCTCACGGCGATCGCCGTCGCAGCCCTGACCTCCACCGGCCTGTGGGGCTTCCTGAAGACCCGCCGCCCCGCCCCGCCCATCACCGCCGAGAAGGTGTCGGCCGCCGCTGGGCAGGCCCAACGTGACGCCGACCACGCCCGGCAAGTGCAGCGCGTCGATGCGCTGTGGGACCTCGTGCACGATCTGCGCGACGAGGTCGACGACCTACGCGCCGAGGTTGAGAAGAGCCGCAGTGAAGCCGAGCAGGCCCGCGCCGAAACCGGCCTGGTGCACGCGCACGTCCTCGAGCTGCGCGACACCCTCGACAATCCCCCGCCGTGGCCCCCCGGATACCCCGCACACCTCCCGAGAGAAGGGACCCCATCATGACCCGCACCCGAGCTAAGGGTGACCCGTTTTGGGCCACTGCCATCACCCGCATGGAGGCCGGCCCTGCACGTATCGTGCGCGGCCTGTATGCCCTCGTGCAGCGCTCCCCCGCCCTGAAGCCCTATCTGTGGTTCGGGTCGGGTTGGCGCACCGGCAGCGCCGAGCACGGCAGCGGCCGCGCGATCGACATCATCATCACCGAGAACACGAACCGTCGCCCCACCGCGGCCGAGCGCGCCGCCGCTATGCAGCTGGTCCGTTTCCTGATCGCCAACGCGAAGGCGTTGAAGATCCAGTGGATCTTGTTCTCGACCGACGGCAAGCCGCGCACCCAGTCGTGGAGCGCGGCGCGTGGCTCGTGGAAGAACCTCGCTGATCGGGGTTCGATCGCCGCGAACCACGTCGACCACATCCACGTGTACTTCAAGGCGGGTGCCGACTGGCCCCGCGCCCTGAACAACGCCATCATCGGCGCAGCGACCACGCCGCCGGTGAAGCCGGGGCCACCCAGCACCGGCGTCTCCACCCTGCCAACCCCGGCGAGCGTGGCCACGCTGCGCCCAGGGTCCCGTGGGGAGCGCGTGAAGCGCCTCCAGCAGGGCCTCAACAAGCGTTTCCCGGCCTACCGGCATCAGGTGCAGCCCAAGGGGCGCCTCCTGTCCACAGACGGCGTGTATGGGGCGCATACGGAGCGCTGGGTGCGCGAGTTCCAAGCCCGGTCGAACCTGGCCGTCGACGGGATCGTCGGCCCGGCCACCCTCCGCGCGCTCAACAAGTACGGCATCCGCCCCTAATTCGAAGGAGACCCCAATGACCCCCGAGATCCGATCCGCGCTGTACGCGATCCTTGCCGCCATCTCGACCCTGATCGTGGCCTACGGTCTGATGTCGCAGGATCAGGCCACCCACTGGCTGACGCTGGCCGTGACCATCCTCAACGCCGCCGCGCTCCTGCTGGCCCGCCGTCACGTCCCCGACGCGCCCGACGCCCAGGTGCACGATGAGCTCGACTGAAACCACCGGCACCCTGGTGGGTCTCCTCGTCGACGGGGCTGGCCAGCCACTGGCCCGCCACTTCGTGCTCCTGACCCCGCTCTACCCCGACGTCGTCACCCCCCGACCCGCCCTGATGACGGCTGACCCGATCCACCTACAGACCGATGCCGATGGTCGGCTGAATGATCAGGTCGTGGCCACCGACACGATGGAAGGTGTCGAGTGGTGGTGGCGTGCCGAGATCCCGGGTAGTGACAACCCGGCGCGGCTACTGCAGATCCCCACGGGGGCGACGGTTGACCTGGCCGATGGGCTGCCGATCATCGGCGAGACGGCGTCCTTGGTGATCGTCGCGCGGCCCGGCGTTGGCATCAAGGGCATCGTCGGCGAGGGTGACATCATGACGGTGACCCTCACCGACGGCACCACCACCGATGTGGCCCTGCCCGTGGCCGACCCGCTCCCGATCCCGGCGCTGTCGACGGACGGCACCCGGCTGCTGGTCGACGGCACCCCGACCGGGGCACCGATCCGCGGGGACGACGGGCATACCCCCGTGGTCACATGGGAGGGCACCGCGCTGGTGGTCGATGAGCAGCCGCCTGTCGATCTGCAGGGTCCACCCCCGCCGGTGCCGGATGTGATCCCGGTGACGGTGACCACGCTCGCGGCCGGTGCGGCTGCGTCGGCCACGGTCAGTGGCACGTGGCCCGATATCCGGATGGCGCTGGGGGTGCCGCAGGGTGTGCAGGGCGCTCCGGGTGACCTGACGGAGATCCCCGCCCCGCCCCCGACGCGTGGCCCGATCATCACCACCGCCGGAACCCTCGCTCTGGTGCGCATCGGTCGCACCCGTGTACTCACCGTGTCCGGCCTGTCCGTGGCAACCACGGGCCTGCTGTGCACCCTGCCCCCAGAGGATGCCGCCGCCACACCCACCCCGGGATGGATCGGCACCGTGGATGACTGGCTGCCCGTGCTGGTCGTCGGCACGGAGGTGCGAGTCACGGGCACCCCACCCACAACTTTGGCCGCCGTTGGTGGCTCGCTCGTCTGGAGGACATGATGCTCGCAATCACGACACCCCCCCCCCGCTCGATGGGCAGGTGGCCTAGGTGAGCCCCCGGCTCTGGGCCGAGACCGGTTTCTCGCCACTCAAGTGGCGGGACATCACCCCCGACGATCTGCGCGACGCCAGCCCCCACAACCGCGTCCTCATCGCACGACAGGGCGCAGAGGTGCTGCTCCACTGGTCATCGGCGGCAAACGCGGTGTGGCCCTCCGTCAACATCCCGCCGGGGTACTGGCCAGTCACTCTGCCGCTGGAATATGCCTACGAGGGGATCGCGATCGGCACAACGCGTCACCGCAATCAAAGCGCGTCCGGCTCGATCTTCATCCGGCCATTCCACCGGCAGCTCTACGTCTCTGGGGCTGGAGCGCAACCTTGGGTGGGGCAAGGACGGTGGGCCACATCACAGGCCCCACCGACCGTGGAGCCCGGCCTGCCCTGGCCCTAGCAGGTGCACGATGAGCGGCCCACGACTGTGGGCCACCACACCCGGCACCATCACAGGCCCCGGCAGGCCAGATACCCCCGCGACCACGGGTGGGCTCATCACCGGCAAGGAGCCTGTGGGCATGGAGTACCGCTCCACTGATGGTGCCGGTGTGGGTGCATGGGTGTGGCGTAAACGGCCCGATGGCTGGATGCCTACGGAGATGTGGACAGGCTGGCGCAGCCTCAAGAACTCGTGGGTGCTTGCGGACGGAACTCCGTGGGAGGGTCTCGCGCTGTTTGTTGCGCGCAGCGCACAGCTGCTGCACTTCCGCATCTACGACTACCTCGCCACCTCTCCGGGGCAGCAGGGTCAGTTGCGAGGAATCTCGTGGGAATGGATGCCGTCCAGTAGTGGGCTAACCCTCCCCGCCGCCCAAATGACAGGCATGCCACCTCTCCGCGCAGACCTGATGCCGCATGTGGGCAACAATTCGGGCACTATGCAGTTCCCCTTCACGGCCAACTCGCACTACCGCTCCGAGATTGCTGTGGTGCCGCGCAGCCTCAAAGCCCCCACAACCCTCCTTGGCGACCCCGCATAAGAAAGGCCAACCATGATCCCTGACCTCACCGACCGCGACACATGGCCCGACCCCTACCTCGATGAGCTGCGCGTCGCCGTCCTCATCGAACAGGAGCGTCGACGCGTACTCGACACCGCACCCCAACAGGCCGAAGACCTCGCCACCCGCTACGACAACGCGACCCGCAGGCAGGACGGCGACCCATGGACCGACCGCGGCCACCTCGGCTACCCCGGCGGTGCTGTCGTCACCCACGACGGCGAGACATGGACAAGCAAGGCGTCCTACAACACGTGGGAGCCGGGCACCGACGGCGGCCACGCATGGACCCGCCAAGCGCCCGCCCCCGACGAAGACGGCCCGGCACCGTGGGGCGAGGCCATCGCCTATCAGGTGGGTGACCTCGTGACCCACGACGGCACGACCTGGCGCTGCAAACGCGCTCACACCTCGCACTCGGGGTGGGCGCCGTCCGCCGCCACCCACGCAGTGTGGGAGACCGCCTGACCTGCCCCGCCCCGCCCACCGGCCCGCCACCACCGCGTGACTGGCCCGACTGGCAACCCAGCCGCCGCTGCCCACCCGGCAGCTGCGGCGCATGCGACAAGCGAAACCCCCAGCCTCGTGATGAGGCTGGGGGTTTCTTTGCGTCCTCAGAGGCCGAGTGCCTTGCGCACCGTCATGCGCGCCACGCGGGTATCGCGGGTGATCTGCGCCTCCGTCACGCCGTCCATGCGGGCCGCGTACACCATCGCCCCGAGCATCTGCTGGTGCGCCTGCTCATACGCCGCGTGCGCTGCCCAGCGAGCCTCCGCCAACGCCTCCAGCGTGTCGTCGCCATAGGCCAACATGAGCGCGCCGTCGAGGTAGTGGCTGGCGTCCTCGCCGCCCTCAGGGTCGGCATAGCGCTCATGCAACTCATCGGCCACATCGGCCAGAGTGTCGAGGCCGCTGGTACCAAGGCGGTTGGCGAGCGCCTGCCAGAAATCGCCCGTGTAGTCCCGCAGTGCCGAGAGCGTCTCGGACTCGCGGACGTGGGCGTAGGTGTCCTCGCTGAGCAGTTCGGTGTGATTCTCGTCAGCCCAGAGTGCGGCACGGTAGGTGCCGGTGCCCAGATCGGAGCCGCCCCACTCAAACGCGGCATCCTCAGCGCCGTACAGATCCCGAGGGAAGTCGCGACCGAAGTCGACGACCTGCCAGCCAGCGTCTGCGTCCACTTCGAACGTCCAGTAGGTCAGGCGCTCGACGGGGTAGGCGATGTACTCGCCGGTGTCCTCGGACTGGCCGTTCCAGTCGATGCGGTAGCCGTGGGCCTCGGCCAGATCGTTGGCTGCGCTGCGCCATGCCTGCAGGTCGTTTTCCAGTGCCTCGGTGAACTCGCCGCCGTCGATCCACTCGACGTGATCTGTGGCCGTCTCGTCGTTGTCGAGGTCGACGGCGGTCATGATGTCGAGGCCGAACGAGTCGTAGAGGCTGGACGACTGGGTGGGGATGAGTGCGGTGAGCTTGGCGTTCATGGTGTTCTCCTTGGTTGTGGGACCGTGCCCTTGCTGTTGTCTACTATTATACATACATGTACAGCGCTAGACAATTCCGGAGGAGAGAAATCTTCGGCGAGTTTTTCCAGCCCACCCCCGCCTAGCTCCAGCTGGGTGGGTTAGGCAGCAGCCAACCCAACCGTGCTCGCCGGGGAACAGCTGCAGTTTGTCTTCGGGGATCGGCTGGGGGCTCGGCGGTGAGGTCTTGACCTTCGGCAGGGCCTCAGCGATGTCGTCGCGCCCGATGAAGCGCAGGAAGCTGCCGTAGCTGGATCTGTGGGTGCGGCGGGTTTCGCGGGTCCAGGTGCGGCGGCCGAGCCAGCCGAGGAGGTCGTCAGCGGTGACGAGGTGGGGGGTCGAGCCGAGGCCGCGGGCGAGTTGGGAGAGGTGGGCGCGGCGGAGGTAGACGGTGGCTTCGGTGAGTCCTTGGGCGCGCAGGCTTGAGCACCAGCGGTCGAGGTCGCTGGCCCAGCCTTCTGGTACGGGTTTGCTGCGGGGATCTGTCATGGGGCTTGTGTAGCGGCGGATGGGGGCCGGTGCCGCATTCACGGGGCAACCTTGATGAGAGCTTGGGAGCAGCGCGGGCAGTACCACGTGGCGTAGCTGCGGGGCCCGCCGATGACTTCGTGGCAGGGTTTCCAGCCCGCGGCCCTGGCTGCCTTGATCGCCTGTTTCTTGTCGCCTTCGACCTTGAGTGAGACGGGGCCGGTCCAGTGCCGGGCGGGGCATTGGGCGTTCTGGCAGGTGAGTTGCCATGCGATGGGGTTCATGCTGCGCTCCGGTCTTCTCGTACGAGTCGGAGTCGGCCTGTTTCTAATTCAATGGGTTCAGGGTTCGAGTCCCTGGTGGTGTACCACTGAAGAAGCCCCGGCAACTGCCGGGGCTTCTTTCATTCAGTCGCAGCGACGGGGGCTTCCTCGCCGTCGCGAATGGTGCGGTCCACCAAGACCAGAGCCCCACCAATCACCATCAAGGCGCCCGTCACGATCAGGGTGAATTCAATCTGAACCCGGTCCGCCATCGGGCCGAAGAAGAGCATGCCGAGCGGCATCGTCGACGTTGAGATCATCATCATGACCGACATCACGCGGCCAAGGAAGCGAGGCTCGACCTTCGTTTGGAGGAGGGTCATCGTCGGCGCGTTCATGGCCGGCATCAACACACCGATCAGCAGCATCCATAGGTTGAACAGCACGAACGGCTGCGGGATACCCAACGCGACGGTGAACACACCCATTCCGGCGATGGCGAATGCGATCGTGGCGGCCTTGCGCTTGAACCCGCCCCACTGACCAATCAGGATGCCGCCTGCAGTCATGCCGATGAAGAAGGCCATCTCGATGGCCGTCAGCCGCCACACGTCGTTGGAGTAGGAGCGGGTGACCTGCAGCGGGGTCAGGAAGGACACCGGCGCGGCCAGGAAGAAGGTGACGGCGAAGTACCAGAACAGCCGCCGCACGAACCTGTGCCGCCACACGTAGACGAAGCCGTCGCGGATCTCGCGTAGCGCCCCAACCGGTGCCGCGTCGCTCGGGACGTGCGCCACCTTGACCAGGAAAAGCATGACGAAGATCGCGAACGCGGCGGTCACGATGTCGATCAACAGCACCCACTGCATGGGCATGATCGACAGGAGCGCGCCCGCCAAGAGCGGCGAGACCAGGCCGATCCCTGATTGCAGGGAGCCGTTGTAACCGTTGATCCGCATCAGCTGGTCCTCGGGCACGATCTCAGGAAGGATCGCGGAGACCGCTGGGCTCTGAACAGCCTGGCCGACGGCGCGTAGGCCCATGGCGGCCAGGATCACCCAGAGGTGGTCATGGCCGAACAGGAGCGCGACGAAGAGCGCGACGGTGCTCAGCGCAGCCAGAGCATCAGACGCTGCGATCAAGAACCGTTTCGGGAGCCTGTCCGCCCACGCCCCTGCGAAGGGCGAGATCAGCAGCATGGGAACGAAGCCCACGATGATCGCGAGCGTCATGACTTCACCGGACTGCGTCGTGATCGTCAGGTGCCACATGAGCGCGTACTGCACGACCATGGAACCCAGCAGGGATGACCCTTGCGAGGTAAGAAACAGCGCCGCTTGGCGCTTCCACAGGTCCGCGTTCACTTCTTCTCCTCGTCTACCGGGCAGCACATCATGCCACGAGGGTGGCGCCGAGGCACATCGTGCGGGCGTCTCAGCGAAGCGCCGTTGCGACCTCTTCGGCCGCCTCGGCCAACCGGTTCGGCAGCTGCGTTGCGCCGCGAACCTCGGAGGCGAGTGATCCGCCCACCCAGACCCGTAGATCGGGATGCTCGGCCGTCAATCGGTTGACGATCTCCTGGGCCTTGGCGACCTCAGAGCACTGCGGCACGCCGATCACCACGCCCTTCGGCTTGATGGCACGAGCCGTCGACTCCCAATCCGAGACTGGTACGTCGCTACCCAAATACACGACGCCGCCGCGCTGCCGGCGCAGGCACACGGAGAACGCCTGCAGCCCCAGCTCGTGGCGCGAGCCTTCTGGCAGCCCCACCAACACGTCTGGGGCCAGGGAATCTGGCACGGCATCGAATGCGCGACCCAACGCCCGCGACACCCCGGCGCTGGCGAAGTGCTCCTGAGCGACGGTGACCTCGTCGTCGGCCCACGCCTGCCCCAGCCGCTCCAGTTCGGGCATCAGCCACTTGTCGAGGACGCTGTCCAGCGACGCGAACTTGAGGGCGCGATCCAGGACATCCGCCAGATTGGCCGAATTGAGGCTGGTTGCTGCACTCACCAGATCCGGCGAACGACGGGCGGCGCCCCGCGCAGAGGCGCGCCCACTCGCGGCCTGGCTCACAGGTAGAGCCCCGTGCCGCCGTCGGCTGCCGCGGTGGAGGCGACCGCATGGATGTCGCGCTCCCTCAGCAGCACGTAACTCTTGGCCTGCAGTTCCACCTCGGCACGATCTTCGGGATCGAACAGCACCGCATCGTCGACCTCAACAGACCGCACGTTCGGTCCAGCGGCCACGACCTTCGCCCAGGACAGCCTGCGGCCCATCTTCACGGTTGCGGGGATGAGGATGCCGCCCCCGCTGCGACGCTCGCCCACCGCGGCGTCGACGTCGACGAGGACCCTGTCATGCAGCATCCGGATGGCCAGATTGGACTCGCTCACCTCTCGAGCGCCCGGCGGGTCTGCGTGGCCAACGTGCGGCGATTCGCCACGGACGAGACCGCCATGAAGAAGACCACAGCGCCCAAGACGGCGCCGCCGATCATCAGCAGCCGGTCTGTCCGCCAACCGCCGTGCTCGTCCTTGAACTGCGAGGTGGCGGCCTCGAACTCGGTCTTGGCGAACTGCTTGACCTGCTCAGCGGATTCCCGGGCAATGTTCTGCGGCTTCATCGCCTCCACGGCCTCAGACGTGGCATTGGCAAGCTTTGCTCGGTTCGCGGCGAGATCAACGCGGATCTCATCGACGGTACGGGTGCTCATGCGGTTCTCCTCAATCGGTTCTCCGGCGTCCAGCCTAGCGGGATTGGCGAAAGGCTTCGCGGGCTAACCCCTACTAGACTGGCCCGCATGACCGCACGTTTGACCACCGGCACGCCCGCACCCGCCTTCACCCTGCCTGATTCGTCCGGCAACGACGTATCGCTGAGCGATTTCGCGGGCCAATCGGTCATCCTGTACTTCTACCCGGCCGCCATGACCCCCGGATGCACCACGCAGGCCGTGGATTTCTCCGCCTCCATCGACGCGCTCGCCGAGGCCGGCTACACGGTGCTCGGCTGCTCGCCGGATGACGTGGAACGCCTGGCCAAGTTCAAGGAGCGCTCGGAGATTGGCTTCACGCTGCTGGCAGACCCGGAGAAGAAGGTCCACAACCTCTACGGCGCCTACGGCCTGCGCAAGCTCTACGGCAAGGAAATCGAAGGCGTGCTGCGCTCCACCTTCGTGATCGACGTGGATGACCAGGGCAACGGCCTCGTGCGCGTGGCCCAGTACAACGTCAAGGCGACGGGGCACGTGGCCAAGCTGCGCCGCGAGTTGGGTGTCTGACCACTTCCTCACCATCGACGCGGCGCCGGGGCGCGGCGTCGACGTTGAGCTGGAGATCAAGCGCTCCCGCTTCCTCACCCGGATCCGCCGAGTAACCACGGAGGAGGCGGCGCGCGCCGTGATCGAGGAGCGCCGCTCCGCCCACTTCGATGCCCGGCACCACTGCTCCGCATTTGTGCTGGGGCCTGATGCCCGCACCGCGCGCAGCTCGGACGACGGCGAACCCGCCGGCACCGCTGGAATCCCCATGCTGCAGGTGCTGCAGAAGAACTCGCTGACCGACGTGGTGGCCGTGGTCACCCGCTACTTCGGCGGCATCAAGCTGGGCGCTGGCGGCCTAGTGAGGGCCTATTCCGACGCCGTCGCCCAGGGCGTCGAAGCGGCGGGCATCCGCAGGGTCCAGCTATGCAGCCTGCTGCAGGTGGACGTGGACTTCGCCTCGGCCGGAGCGATGGAGGATCAATTGCGCGGCCTCATCTTGCCGTCGGGCGAGGCGGTCGTCGTCGACGGCGTGGACTGGTCAGACAAGGCGCACATCAAGGTCGCCGTCTCGGCAGGAGCCGAGGATGAGTTGAACGCGGCGCTGGCCACGATGTCGGCAGGCTCCCTGGTCGCCGTGCCGGTGGGTCAACGCTGGGTGGGCTGAATCACAGAACAGTGTTATTCGTGCAGGTGTCGCTGTATTGCCGATATCTGCAGGAATAACACCTGCGAACTTTCGCAACTCTCCGTGTTTGGAGTTTTTCGTACGCGAGAAGGGACTTGAACCCTCACGCCCGAAGGCACAGGAACCTAAATCCTGCGTGTCTGCCAATTTCACCACTCGCGCGGGCGGAGTCGATTCTAGCCCTATGCGTACGGATCGACGACAGGCCGGCCAAGTGGGAACCTTGCGGCCACCTCATAACCGAAGCCGTACCCCGAACGGCGAGACTCGATCAGCAACAACTCCCCCACCGTCCAGGACCACCCCGGGAACGAATCCAGCACGTTGAGCCAGCGGAGCGCCCGCACGCCCTGGCTGCGCGCGAGGGTGAGGTGCCCGACGAACTTGGTGCCATCAGCCTCAACACCGGCTCGGGAGGCAGCGGCGCGGCAACTGGCTGACAGGGCGGCCAACTCGTCGTGCCCCGCCGCAACGCCCAGCCCCAGCACGCGCGCCTTGTCTGGGTTGGGGAAGACGATGCCGCCGGCCACCCGGACGTCGAAAGGCTTGGCCTTGGCCGCCACCTCGGCCAGATTGTCTTCGAGGTACTCATCGCGCCCCACAGCCACCTGCCCCATGAACGCCGCGGTGAGGTGCCACCCTTCCGGGCGGGTCCAGCGCAACTCCTGATCAGCATCGCGCCGCGGCCTGAGCAGCGCGTCCAACTCCTCCACAACTTCCTCCGGCGGGAACACCGCCGCAAACATCCTCTTCGACATGCCGCCTACGCTAGTCCCCCGCGCCCACAAGCACCTGCGGTAACGTCAACCGGAAATAGGGAGGTGCACGATGGGCAGGCACACGAGCGTTCGTGATCAGCATTCCGCAACGGTTCTGGGTATCTGCCCCACGTGGACAGGCTGATGCTGGCCTGCGACGCTCGGGGCGCAGATGTGGCCGTCCGGCT
The DNA here is from genome assembly GCA_030538315.1 of Propionibacteriaceae bacterium. GTDB lineage: Bacteria > Actinomycetota > Actinomycetes > Propionibacteriales > Propionibacteriaceae > Arachnia. The sequence continues at coordinate 22,875 of JAUNUF010000009.1, read as the reverse complement.
GAAGGAACTTCGCCTGCTCACTCGTCTGAATCAGGCAACTTGAACGCCAACGGCTCGGGGTCGGTGGGGCGCAGGGCGGGGTCGTCGACGGCGAACGTGGCGATCCGGCCCGGCCCGCTGTGGCGCGACTCGAAGCGCACCGTCACCCTGCCCAGCCCAGAGCCCCACACCCAGCCACGGCCATGCTCGTCATGGAGCACGTCAGCACCGGGATAGAAGCCGCCCCTCCCCCGCACTCCGCTGAGGGGAACATCTGCCCCCTCGTCGTCATCGCCCCTTCCCACCACCTGGGCGGTTGAGCCGCCGGATTCCGGCTCGTCACCGAAGAGGCGTTCCTGCGCAGAGGTCACGAAGTTGGACACCCCGATCCCGAGCAGCCGCACACCCGGGCGCACATCCACGTCAGCCAACAGCGCGATCCCAGCGCCGGCAATCTGGTCGGCATCGTCCGTTGCGCCACCCAGCGACCGTGCAATCGTGCGCGTGGTGAAGTCCGCGTAGCGCACCTTCAACGTCACCGTCCGCGCGAAGAACCCAGCCCTGGTCAGACGGCGGGCAACGTCGGCCGAGTCGCGCCTCAGAATCTGTTCCAACTGCGCCCTGTCCGTCAGATCGACGGCGAACGTGTCCTCGGTGGAGATGGATTTGGGGTCACGCTGGGGCTCGACCCGCCTGTCGTCGCGACCCCAGGCCAGCTCGGCCAGGCTGTTCCCAGCAGCCTGCCCCAACTCACGGATCAACTCGTTGCGGTCTGCGCCGCGCAGGTCCTCCACCGTGTAGAGCCCAATGCCGACCAACCGCTGCTCCGTGGCGGGGCCCACCCCGGGAATGGCACGCACCGCCATCGGCGCGATGAAATCCAACTCCTCCTCCGGGCGCAGCACACGAGCTCCGTTGGGCTTGGCCGCCTCGCTGGCGAGCTTGGCCAGGAACTTCGCCGAACCAACACCCACCGACGCCGTCAGCCCCTCCGTGCGACGCTCCAGCTCGGCGCGCAACCGCGCCACCCGCTCCTCCACCTCATCGTCTGCCCAACCGCTGGGCGCGAGATCGACGAAGGCCTCGTCCAGGCTGAGCGGCTCCACCAGCGGCGATACCTCACGCAGCAGCCCCATCACCACCCGCGACGAGGCGTGGTAGGCCGCGAACCGGCCGCCCAGGAAGGCAGCGTGCCGGGCGCGCCGTCGGGCCTCAGTGCCGGACATCGCGGAGCGCACACCGAACTTCCGCGCCTCGTAGGAGGCTGTTGCCACCACTCCCCGCGGCCCGGATCCGCCCACGACGACGGCCTTGCCCCGCAGGGAGGGCTTGTCGCGTTGTTCGACGGCGGCGTAGAACGCGTCGAGGTCGAGGTGGAGGATGCGCCGCATGGCCCTGAGGTTAGTGCCTGGGCGGCCCTTCGTCGTGACGTGGTGCTCGGACCTCGCACACGCCCCGCTCAGGGACCAGCGATCGGCTCAACCAGCGTCTGGCGTGGGGCGGTACTGGGTGAAGTCGTAGCCCTCGTGCACCTCGCGGCTGATCTCGGTCCACTCACGGGCGGAGATCAGCGGGAACTTCGCCTCGCCCTCCGGCTCCTGATGCACGTGGGTGATGTCCAGCTCGGTGAGGTATGGCCACGCGGCCTCGTAGATCTGCGAACCCCCGCCGACGTAACAGATCTTCTCCGGCGTCTCCGCGGCCAGATCCAGCGCCTCGGTGATGCTGTACGCCACCTCGACCCCCTCGTCGGACCACTCGGGGTCACGGGTCACGACGATGATGCGCCGATCTGGCAGCGTCCGGCCGATCTGCTCATGCGTCTTGCGCCCAAAGATCAGCGTGTTGCCGGTGGTGACCTGCTTGAAGCGACGGAAATCCGGCGGGATGTGCCACAGCATGTCGTCGCCGGAGCCGATCACTCCGTTGTCAGCCACCGCCGCGATCGCCACGATCCTCACTGGTTTGCCTCCAAAGCCATCAGATTGCCGTCCATGTCGTACTGGGCGCTCCCCAACCCCGTGCCGACGGGATCCAGCACCTGGACCAAGACGGTGGGGGTTCCCCGCTCGGTGAAGACAAGAGTCACCTTGTCTGGGAAGCCCTCAGGGAAACCGAGATCGGCCATCGCCTGATCAGGGACCTGGTACATCAGCATCTGCAGCGATTCCAGATCCACCGACGGTGGCAGCTCCCCGTCCACGGCCTCCGAGACGATGACTGGACGCTGCCCTTGCTTGGAGAAGGTACGCAGTTCGCCCTGCGCCCGCGGCGACATCGCCACGCCTGCCACTCCGGAGCCGTCGACCGTGAGAGCGGTGATCAGCGTCAAACCACGCTCCTGGAGCGTCATGAAGACCTCATCAATCGCGCCGTAATCAAACGGCATCACGCCAGCAGCAGGTGTGGCCGTGGCCTCCGTGGGCATCGGATCCGGCGCCCAGGTCTCCGCTGGCGGCACGTACTGGTACGGCCGCGCCAAGGCACCGCCTGCGGCGATCGCTGCCACCACTCCGACGAAGGCGGCCGCTCCACCAAACACCAGCCCGCGGCGCCCCATGCGCCCCTCGGTGATCCGTACCTTGGTGCCGTCGCGGTAGCGGGGCTTGGGTAGCCCATCGAAGGCGCGCAGCATCTCACCGTGTGAGGTGGCCTGCAGCAGCAGGTCTCGACGCAGCTCGAACCCGGCGTCGTCGAGCAGCCCATCGGCGTAGTGCTGGGCCAGCCGGTCGAGGTAGGCGTCGCGCTCGGGGAAGGAGGCGCGCAGTTCACTCATGCCAGCAGCGTAGCCCAGCCGCTCCTCACACCGCGATAGGCGCCTTGATGGCGGGATGCGGGTCATAACCCTCGACGGCGATGTCGGCCAGCTCGAAGGCGTCGATCTCGCGCACCTCAGGGTTCAGCACCAACCGCGGCAGGGGGCGGAACTCTCGGGAGAGCTGCTCCGCCACCTGATCGAAGTGGTTCGAGTACAGGTGGGCGTCTCCAAAGGTGTGCACGAACTCGCCCACCCGCAGCCCGGCGACCTGGGCCACCAGGTGCGTGAGCAGCGCGTAGGAGGCGATGTTGAACGGCACGCCCAGGAACACGTCCGCGGAGCGCTGATACAGCTGGCAGCTCAGCTCCGCCGGGCCGCCGTCGGCCGCGGGCGACACGTAGAACTGGAACATGGTGTGGCACGGCGGCAGCGCCATGTCGTCGACATCCGCCACGTTCCAGGCCGAGATGATGTGGCGGCGCGAATCCGGGTTGGTGCGGATGGACTCGATCACCTTGGTGATCTGATCAACGTTCTCGCCCGCCGGGGTGGGCCAGGAGCGCCACTGGTAACCGTAGACGGGCCCGAGGTCGCCGTTCTCATCCGCCCACTCGTCCCAGATGGTGATCTTGTTGTCGTGCAGCCACTGGATGTTGGTGTCGCCGCGCAGGAACCACAGCAGCTCACCGAAGACGGAGCGCGTGTGGACGCGCTTGGTGGTGAGCAGGGGGAAGCCCTCGCGCAGGTCGAAGCGCATCTGGTATCCGAAGACCGAGCGCGTGCCGGTGCCTGTGCGGTCTGACTTGTCGACGCCGTTGTCCATGATGTGGCGCAGGAGGTCATGGTATTGCTGCATGTCAGAGCCCCTTCAGGTAGTCGACGAAGGCGCGCACGGCGATGCCCCGGTGCGAGATGGAATCCTTCTCCTCGGCCGTCAGCTCGGCGGACGTGACGCTCATGCCCGCCGGAATGAACAGCGGGTCGTAGCCAAAGCCATTCTCCCCGGCAGGGAGGTCTGTGATCCGGCCAGGCATGCGGCCGTGCCACACTCGGCGCTCCCCGTCCGGCGCCACCATCGCCAAAGCACAGACGAACCTGCCGGTGCGGCGCTCGGCTGGCACGCCGTCGAGCTGGGCCAGCAGGAGCGCGTTGTTGTCGTCGTCATCGCAAGCGGGGCCGGCCCAGCGGGCCGAGCGGACGCCGGGCATGCCGTTGAGTTCGTCCACCTCAAGCCCGGAATCATCCGCGACGGCGAGCTTGCCGGTGGCACGCATGGCCGCCTCCGCCTTGAGGAAGGCGTTGCCCTCGAACGTGCGCTCCGTCTCTTCCGGCTCCGGGTAGGGGGCGACATCGCGCAGGCCCAGCACCGTGATGTCCAGGCCGGCGGCGGTGAGGATGCGGCGCAGTTCCTTGAGTTTCTTGGGGTTGTTGGTGGCGAGCACCACCTCCCCTGGGCGCGTCACGCCAGCGCCTGCCGCTGGATGCGGGTGAGCTCTGCGCAGCCGACGGCGCCCAGATCCACCAACGTGTTGAGCTCTTCCCGGCTGAAGGGGACGCCTTCTGCGGTGCCCTGCACCTCGATGAACTTTCCGCTGCCGGTCATCACGATGTTCATGTCCGTCTCGGCGGCCACGTCCTCCTCGTATTGCAGGTCCAGCAGCGCGGTGCCCTCAGAGTTGAAGCCGACGGAGACGGCGGCCACCGAATCCGTGAGCGGCTCGCCCTTCAGCGCCTTCAACCCGCGCAGGTGCTCCACCGCATCTGCCAAGGCGACGTAGGCGCCGGTGATGGCGGCGGTGCGGGTGCCGCCGTCGGCTTGGAGCACGTCGCAGTCGAGCACGATGGTGTTCTCACCGAGAGCCTTGTAGTCGACCACCGCGCGCAGCGAGCGGCCGATGAGGCGGGAGATCTCGTGGGTGCGGCCACCGATCTTGCCGCGGATGGATTCGCGATCCGAGCGGGAGTGGGTGGCGCGCGGCAGCATGGCGTATTCGGCCGTCACCCAGCCGAGGCCGGAGCCGGTGCGCCAACGTGGCACGCCCACCGTCACGGAGGCGGCCACCAGCACGCGGGTGCGGCCGAACTCCACGAGGACGGAGCCCTCAGCATGATCGAGCCAGTTGCGGGTGATGCGCACCTCGCGCAGTTGATCTGGGGTGCGGCCATCGATGCGGGTCATGTGCTCAAACCTAGCTTTCTTCTGCGTCAATCACGACGGTGGTGGCATCCGTGACCAAGCCGCCCAGCAGGCGCCTCCCGATGCCCTGAAAATCATGGGCGTCGCCGGTGGTCAGGAACGTGTGGGTCGCCTCGCGAGGCATGTGGCGCAGCAGGCCAGCTTGGGTCAGCTGCGAGTAGGTGGACTGGGCGCAGGTCTCGGCGGAGGACACCAACGTGACGCCCGTGCCCAGCACGTAGCCGATGACGCCCTGCAGCAAGGGGTAGTGCGTGCAGCCCAGGATGAGCGTGTCCACCTGGGCACGCTTGATGGAGGCAAGGTACTCCTCTGCCACGCCCAGCAGTTCGTCGCCGCCGGTGATGCCCTTCTCCACGAACTCCACAAACCGCGGGCACGCCTGCGGGGTGAGCGTGATGTGGGGCGCGATGGCGAAAGCGTCCTCGTAGGAGCGCGAGTTCACCGTCGACTCAGTGGCGATGACGCCCACCCGCCCGTTGCGGGTGGCCGCGACGGCGCGGCTCGCGGCGGGCAGCACCACCTCGGTGATGGGCACGCTGTAGCGCTCGCGGGCGTCGCGCAGCACCGCTGATGAGGCGGAGTTGCAGGCGATGACAAGGGCTTTGACGCCCCGTTCGACGAGGTGGTCAAGGCCCTGCAGCGCGAACCGGCGGACTTCAGCGATGGAGCGGGGCCCGTACGGTGCGCGGGCGGTGTCGCCCAGGTAGATGAAGTCTTCGTTGGGCAGCTGCTCGACGAGCGAACTCAGAACGGTCAGTCCACCGAATCCGGAGTCGAAGACGCCGATGGGCTGGTCGAGCTGCTTGGTCACGAGGCTGGAGTCTACGCCAGCGGCTCGTAGTCAGCCGGATCATAGACCGAGCCCGTGCGCACGCAACGCTCCCGGGAATCCATGAGGTCTTCGAGGACGTAACCGAGCCAGTCCACGAGCTCCACCAGCCCGGGGTTGGCGGCCGTGATGCCCGAGCTGGGCTCCGCGAGGCGCTCTGTCCCCGCCAACTCGGAATACCAGAAGAGCCGCAGCGCGCCCAGCGTCTTGGCCCAGTCGTCGACGTCACCCAGAGTCACCGGGATGTAGTCGCGAAACGCCCGAATGTTGTCGTGCGCCACCTGCGCCGACGAGATGCGCGCCCTGGTTTGGGCATGGATGGAATCGCGCCAGAATTCGTCGGCCTGCTTGGCGTCCTGCAGCGCGGCCGGATAGAGCCGGGCGAGCCGGGGGTTGGACAGCATCCGGTTGGTGGGGTCGTCGGCCATGTCGGCCATGATCTGTTCGAACGGATCGTCGGTGGGCTCAGGCAGCAGGCCTTCGAGGTGCTGGATGTAGAAGGCGATCATGGAGGCAAGGCCTTGATCTCGGCCATCCGCGCCGTCGAATTCCCAGACGATGTCCTGCGGTTCGAGCTTCACTGCTGCTCCATCGTGGCCCAGAGGTTGTAGCCCTGCATGGCCAGCACGTCGCGCTCCATCGTTTCGCGGTTGCCTGAGGAGACCACCGCCTTGCCGTCGTTGTGCACCTTCCACATGAGCTCTTCGGCCTTTTCGAGGGGGTACTTGAAGTACTCCTGGAACACGTAGGTGACGTAGCTCATCAGGTTGACCGGGTCGTCCCACACGATGGTGACCCAGGGCGAAACCGTCTCCGGCGTCTGGGCAGGCTGCTCGACAACCTCAACCCCTCCTGCTGGTGCTTGGCTCATGACCCCTACTCTGCCACTACGCTGAAACGCATGACCACTGCATTGCTGACCGATCATTACGAACTGACGATGGTACAGGCCACCATGCAGGCCGGGACCGCCAACCGTCGCAGCCTCTTTGATCTGTTCACACGCCGCCTTCCCGCGGGTCGCCGCTATGGCGTGCTGGCCGGGTTGGGGCGCGCCATCGAGGCCATCGAGAACTTCCGCTTCGAGGACGAGGAGATCAGCTTCCTGCTGGCCAACAAGATCATCCAGGACGATCTGGCGCAGTGGCTGGCCACCTACAAGTTCACCGGCGACATCTGGGGCTACCCCGAGGGCGAGGTCTACTTCCCCGGCTCCCCCGTGCTGTCCGTCGAGGGGACGTTCGCCGAGGCCGTGGTTCTGGAAACGGTGCTGCTCAGCATCTACAACCACGATTCAGCCATCGCGGCGGCGGCCTCCCGCATGACCGCCATGGCAGGAGGCCGCGCCTGCGCCGAGATGGGCTCGAGGCGCACGCAGGAGCGCTCCGCCGTCGCCGCCGCGCGTGCCGCCTACGTCGCCGGGTTCGCATCCACCTCCAATCTGGAGGCCGGCCGCACCTACGGGATCCCGACGATCGGCACCGCCGCGCACTCCTTCACACTGCTCTTCGACACCGAAGAGGAGGCGTTCCGCGCACAGCTCAACGCCTTGGGCGAGAACACCACCCTCCTGGTGGACACCTACGACGTGGAGGAGGCCATCCGGCTGGGCGTCGAACTGACGGAGGGTCGCCTCGGTTCGATCCGCCTGGATTCCGGCGACCTCGCCATCATGGCCCGCCAGGCTCGTGACCTGCTGGACGACCTGGGCGCCACCGACACCAAGATCATGGTGACCTCGGATCTCGACGAGTGGCAGATCGCCCTGCTGCAGGGCTCCCCCGTCGACGGCTACGGCGTGGGCACCTCGCTGGTGACCGGCTCCGGCCACCCCACCTGTGGCTTCGTGTACAAGCTCGTGGCCCGCGCCGAATCCGATGAGCCCGACGCGCCGTGGGTGCCGGTGGGCAAGAAGTCCAAGGGCAAGAACACCCTGGGTGGGCGCAAGTTCGCCATGCGCAGGCTGGGCGACGACGGGCGCGCGGAGGCGGAGATCATCGGCCTGGGCACTCCCCCGGTCAACGACGGCAACGACCGCGAGCTGCTGGTGCCCATCTACGAGAAGGGCGAGCTGGTCTACCAGGCCTCGCTGGATGACGCCCGCCGTCGGCACAAGGAATCCTTGGCAGAGCTGCCCTACGCGGCGCTGCGGATCTCCAATGGTGAGCCGGCGTTGGAGACGATCATCCTCGACGAGGAAGGCGACGTAACCACGAACCCGTACCACGCCGCCCCGCGCGTCACGAACATCTAACCGAGCGACTCGATCAGCGCCTTGGCATAGATCGGGCGGTCAGTGCTACTGCCCTGCACGCCCGTCTCCAGGATGCGGCGGAGGTCTGCGGCCGAGTTGTACATGGAGGAGCACACGCGGTACCCCTCGTCCTGCAGGCTGCGCACCCGTTGGCGGGTGAGGCCAGGCCAGTGCAGCAACAGGTTGCGGACACGCAGGCTCTCAGCCGCATGGCGCCAATCGGAGTCGAGCGACCAGATCAAGAAGCCCGTCCCTCGTGCCAGCTGAGGGGCATGTGCCTGGAACTCTGCCAGCGCAAACGGATCGAAGCTCGTCACCATGCATCGGTTTTGGTCCTCCACTGGGCGGGTTTCCAGGAACTCAGCCAGAGGTCGCGCCGCCCGTCGGTCCTTGATCTCCACCTGCAGAAGAATGTCGGTGCCGTTCAGCACCTCCTCAAAGGTGGGCACCGTTTGTCCCAACCCCAGATCCAGCCGCTTCAGTTCTTCGAGTGAAAGCTCGGACATGGGCGTGACCAGGTCACCTCCGATGGCGAGGTTCTCGACGGTGTAGTCATGTCCGATGACGAGCACGCCGTCGGCGGAGAGCCGCACGTCCAACTCGGACTCAGCAATCCCCAGCCGCTGCGCCTCCTGGAACGCGAGCAGGGTGTTCTCCGGTGCCCGGTCGACGGCACCGCGGTGCGCGGTGAGCAGGAAGTCGTTGTGCAGAGGGAGCATGGAGTTTGTCCTTTCAGGGGGTGGGAGCCTGGCGCGTGGCAGGCATGACGATGCGCGCGAGGTCATCGACCAGCCTTTCGGGGCCGGCCATGACGAGATCGGGGCTGGGCGCCGCGCCGTCGAGGCCACGGACGACGCCGCCCGCCTCCTCGACCACCAGCCACCCGGCAGCGATGTCCCACGAGTTCAAGCGCGACTCATAGGAGGCGTTGACACGCCCCGACGCCACGTGGCACAGGTCCAGCGCGGCGGAGCCGAGCCGTCGAACATCCCGGACGTGTGGAAGGATCTCGGCAAGCAGGCCACCCTGCCACTGCCGAGTGGACGCGTCGTAGTTGAAGCCCGTCGCAATGAGGGCTTGGCTGGCTGGCACATCCTGGATCTCAAGGCGACGGCGGGCCCCACCACTCTCGAGGGTGGCGCCTCGCCCGCGGGAGGCGAGGTAGAGCTCATCGAGCACCGGGTTGTACACCGCCCCAGCGAGAGGCCTCCACGACCCTGGCGTCGTTGGCGAGCCGACGACGGCGGCCACTGACACAGCGTAGGCAGGGATGTCGTAGAGGTAGTTGACTGTGCCGTCGATGGGGTCGACGACCCACGTGATGCCCGAGTCGCCAACCACATCGCTGCCCTCTTCGCCGAGGATGCCGTCGTGGGGCCGAGCGGCGCGAATCAGCGAGTGGATGAGCGTCTCGCCGGCACGGTCCATCTCGGTCACCACGTCTGTGGGGCTCGATTTGGTGCCAGCCACCTCCACCGAGGGCGGCCTGTCGTCGACGATGAAGCGCCCGCACGCCACCGCAGCCTGCGCGGCCAGCGCCTCCAGCTGGTCCAGGACTTCGCCTCGTACGTGATCTGTCATGGTGCTCCTGTCCAGTTCTGGCGAAGGCCTCGGTCACGAAGGTGTGCGCTCACCAACGCAGGCCAATCCGTTTGGATGAGATCGAAACCCTTGTCCATCAGCACACCCCACCCTGCCTCGGGCCCCACCGTGATGGAGATATCGTCGTCGTGGCCGGCATAGAGCGGCGGCCCGCTCGCCAAGGTCAGGGCGTTGCCCAACAGAAGCACGTTGCGGGATCGCAGCTCGCGCAGGTAGCCGTCGTCACAGAAGGTGTGTTCTGGCGAATCCGCGATGAGCTCCAGCACCACCGTGTTCAGCTCAGGATCTCCCAGCACCCGCTCAACGTGCTCTGGCGTGGAGACGATGGGGAGAAAGGGAAACTTCACCGGGTACTCCGCCAAGTGCCGCAGCGAAGTCTCATCCATGAAGCTCTTCAGCAGGAACCGGCCAGGCGTCTGCCGGGCAGCAAGGACGTCAAGGAGGCTTGGCCACCAGCGCCACGACCGGTCGAGAGCGAAGACCTCGTCCGGGAACCCGTCCAGAACCGCAGCCAGTCGCTCCACTGGGTAGGCACCTGGCCGGGCATCGCACCAGCGATAGTTCAGAGCCTCGATCTCCGCCGCCGCAAGCTCCGTCAGGCGCTGTCCAACGCCGAAGTGAAGCGGCTCATAGCCGTCGTGGAAGAGGAAGAACTCGCCGTCGGTCGAGGCCACCACATCAAGCTCCATGATGTCGCCGCCCTGCGCGAGGGCCGCTCGCACCGCCTTGACGGTGTTCTCAGCCACGCTGCCCTTGGCCGAGCCGCGGTGCACCACCACCAGTGGCCCGCGGCGCTCCAGGAGGCTGGCCAGCATGCGGTTGGTCTCCGCGTATCTGGCCAGCCCCACGGTGCGCGCCACTACTTCATTCCGCTCTGGGTGATGCCCTGGATGAACTGCTTCTGGATCAGTAGGAAGAACAGGATCATCGGAATGGCTGCCATCACACCGGCTGCCATCATGATGTTGCTTTCCGTGAAGAACGACCCTCGCAGCATGGCAAGGCCCGGCCCCAAGGTGAACTTGTCCATCGACCTGTTCACGACGATGGGCCACAGCAGGCTGGTCCAGCTGCCCAGCAGGGTGATGACTGCCAGGGCGGTCATGCCGCCCTTGGCGTTGGGCAGCACGATGCGGAAGAAGGTGGTGAAGTGCCCCGCGCCATCGAGCCGGGCTGCTTCAACCATCTCCTTCGGGATCGAAGTGAAGGTCTGCACCATCAGGAACGCCCCAAACACGGAGAACACCGACGGAAGGATGAGCGCGGTGAGGGTATCGGTAAGGCCAAGGGCCGCGATGATCTGATACTGCGGAATCATGAAGATCTCGCCGGGCACCATCATGACGGCGAGCAGGGCGACAAGGATGATCCCCTTGCCCGGGAGGTCCAGGATGCTCAGAGCGTAGGCGGCCAGTGATGCAATGATCACGGTGAGCACCACCTCGGCGGCGGAGACGACGATCGTGTTCCACAGGAGCGTGAAGAAGGGGATCCGCTCCGTCACAGTGACGAAGTTGTCCAGCGTGGGATTGTCTGGAAGCAGCGTGGGCGGCATGGTCATGGTTTCGGCAAACGTCTTCAGGGAGCTGATGACCATCCACACGAAGGGGGCCAGCGTCAGCACCGCCATGACCGTCAACGCCACCTTGGTCCAGGGGCCAGTTCTTGCATTCATGGCGCTACTCACTTGTCGTACGTAACCCAGTACTTCTGCAATCTGAACGTGATCCCGGTGATGATCAGAATCATCAGGAACAACGCGATTGACAGGGCGGCTGCGTATCCACGGCTGCCGGAGTACACAAAGGCGTTTTGGTAGTAGTAATGGACGATGGTCTGGCCGAACTGCATTCCTGCGGAGCTCTCCGGCAACATGATGTAGACGAGGCTGAACATCTGGAACATCGTGATGATGTTGGTGGTGGCCACGTAGAAGATCGACGGCGTCAGCAGCGGCAGCTTGATGTGCCAGAAGATCTTCCAGGGGGTGGCACCGTCGATCGAAGCAGCCTCGTAATAACTCTCCGGGATCTGGGTGAGGCCGGCCAGCAGCACCAGCATGGGCACCGAGAAACTGGCGTAGGTCATCACGACGATGAAGACCGTGGTCACGCCCACATTGGTGCCGAACCAGTTGACGGGCTGGCCGCCGAGCATCTGGACAAATCCGTTCACGATGCCGTAATCGGTGTTGAAAATCCAGCTGAATCCCATGTAGAGGGCAACGGGAAGTGTCACCGCGGGAAGGAACAGGATGGTGCGAAACAAACCAATGGTCTTGATCTTGACGTTCAGCATGAGCGCGGCGATCAGCGCCACGATCACGATCGCAGGCACGCCGAGCACCACGAACTTCGACGTATTGATGACTGCCTGATGGAAGTTCGAATCGCCAATCAACCGACGGAAATTGTCCAAGCCAATAAACGTGGCGGGCCCAAATGCGCCCGCTTCGGTGAACGACATCCACAGGTTCAGCCCAAAGCCGTAGGCCTTGAACACCAGCACGCCGCTGACCAGCGGCAGAAGAAAGAGGATGCCGGGCAAGATGTTCCGGCGCCTGGAGTAGCCGGGCTTCCGGACGCGGCCGACACCCGCGAGGGCGTCGGCCGCGCTGGTTGGCTTGGCGGTCACTTCAGTTCGGCCTGAATCAGGTCGTTGATCTGCTTGACACCGTCTTCAATGCTGATCTGCTTGGACCAGATCTGCGGAATGACGGTCTTGTTGGCCTTGTCAACGCCGGGGCGGGCGGCAGGGTGAGCGGTGGAGGGGCGCAGGAAGATGTTGGCGGCAGCATCCTCCACAACCTCGATGTTGCCGATGGCCTTGTTGGCCTCGATCCACCCAGCCTGCGCTCCCTTGATGGCGGGCAGCGCGGCGCCACCCTCGGCGTGCAGCTTGGCACCCTCCTCAGACGTGAGGTACTCGATGAGCTTCCAGGCTGCATCCTTGTTCTTCGAGTAGGTGTTCATCACGTAGCTGAGGCCGTTGGAGTCGGTGACGTACGAGCCGTTGACAGACGGGAAGCGCACGGCCTTGAACTCACCATCGGCTTGGGCCACGGCGCTGACGAACCATGAGGGAATGGCCGACATCGCGAGGTTGCCGGACATGAGCGAGGTCAAGGGATCGAAATCGGCACGCTTGGACGTGTCAGGCGCCAGCCCCTTGTCCACCAGCTCCATGAGCATGGTGAAGGCCTGGATACCCTCAGGCGAATCGAGCGTGGCGGTCTTGCCGTCTTCGGAGACGACGTGGCCCCCGAGCTGCTCGACGAGCGTGGAGACGCCATTCCACATGGAGTTGTTGTAGTAGACGGCAGCCTCGGCCTTACCGGACTTCTCCTTGAGCTCCTCGGCCTTGGCAACCATGTCCTCCCACGTCCAGTCAGCCGCGGGCTCTTCCACGCCCAACTCGGCAAACATCCCGGCGTTGTAGAGGAACAGCCAGGTGTCCATGTCCTTCGGCACGCCGTACTGCTTGCCGTCGAAGTTGTAGAGGCCGGTGATGGTCTCGTCATACTGCCCCATGTCAAGGTTTGCGGCTGCGATGTAGTCATCCAGCGGCTCGAGCGCGCCACCCTCGACGTAGTCGATGGCCTTGGAGCTTTGCCACATCACGTCGGGGCCGGATTGTGCACCCAGCGACGCGTCGAGCTTGGTGTAGTACTGATCTGATGGCACCAGCTCGAGGGTCACCTTGTAATCAGGGTTGGCGGCCATGAAGCCATCGATGGCGTTCTGGACGCCGCCTTGCTGGGCAGCGTCCCAGATCATCACGCTGAGGTTGGCGGGGCCTCCGGCTGCAGCTTCCCCGGGGGCATTCTCCGAGCCGCAAGCCCCCAGCATCAGGGCGCCTGCCGCGGTCAGCGCCACCAGGGCGCGGGTCGTCGTGGACATGATGTCTCCTTCGGTTCAGTGGAGCGCTCCAACCGCATGGGAACGTTCCAACGACGGAACCATAACGAGACTAGATGACCACTTCTTGAATGGCAGGTAAACGAAGAAAGAACGACTAGCGGACTGTTGTCGGCGGCCCAACCGAGCCATTGTCGAGGAAGCGCCCCGGCACGAGACGCAGCAGGCTCGGCTCATCCAGCGGCTCACCCATGAGTCGCTCTCCCCATTCGACGGCCTCCCGCGCCACCACTTCAACTGCCAGCTGGATGGTGGACAAACCGATGAGGTCGAGGCCGGCTGTCCAGCCACCAAAGCCGAACAACGAAACGTCGCCGGGCGTCGTGAAAGAGTGGGTGTGGAGCCAGCGCAACACGTCCATGGCCATGGGGTCATGCCTGCAGAGGATGGCAGTGGGCCGGTCTGGACCGCCCAACGCCTGAGACAGAGCTCTGTCGATATCTGCCGAAGAGCCGCTCGGCTGCGGTAGATCGATCAGCTCCAGCCCCAGTTCCTGGATCCGGGCGCAAGCTGCTGCCATGCGCAGGCCCATGGAGAAGGAATCCTCGCGTTCAATCCGCAGCACCGCAATGCGGCTGTGGCCTTGGCTGGCGAGGATGTCCACCGCTGACCGCCCGTTGCCCTCCTCGTCGTTGCCGATGCTGACCACGCCATCGATGAGCTGAGGCCGGCCTGCCACCACTACAGGAAGCAGGTCACTGAGCAGGGTGAGGTCTTCGGGGTTGTTGGTGCCTGAGCCCACCACCAGGGCCGAGATTCCGGAGCCCACCAGCTTCCGCAGCGCCTTCATCTCTCGCTCAGGGTTGGTCTTGCCGACGATTGTGGCCGACAGCAACTCGATCCCTCGCTCGTCGCAGGCTGCCTGCACGGCCCGGTGCATGATTCCGTAGACGGGCTCGTTCACGTCGCGGACGAACAGCCCCAACGTGCGCTGCCCCTTGGATGCGAGCTTGCTCGCCGACTCGTTGCGGACGTAGCCAACCTCCCGGGCAGCGGCCCGAACCTTGTCGATGGTCGCAGGCAGGATGAGCGGGCTGCCCTTCAGTGCAAGCGACACCGTCGACTTCGATACTCGTGCTGCCTTGGCGACATCGATGATCGTCGCCCGACGGCGCGGCTTGGCTGCATCCATCTCAGCCCCAGCGCGACTCCGGCTGGCGCACGAAGCCGTTCATCACGGCCGCCAGACGGTTGGGCAGCTCGGCCTGGAAGATGTCCTCCAGGTCGAGGCGCTTGCCGTTCTCGTCGCCCAACGGCACGCGCCAGTTGGGGTACTCGTTGATGGTGCCGGGCTGGTTCTGCGCCCGGCGCTCCCCCACCGCATCCGTCAGGCCCGCCAGCAGCACCTTCGACGGCGTGCGCAGCAGGAACTTGTGGAGCGCCAGCATGACCTCCTCGGGGTGATCCCGGTGGTGGTCCTCCAGCAGGCCTTCCCAGACCAGCTTGTTGAGCCAATCTGCCTGCTCCCGCTGAGCGGCGGCCAGTTCGTCCTCGAGCGGTTCGGTGAGCAGCCCGAGGTCGTTGCGGAGGCGCACATGGTCGCCCGCAAGATAGCCCAAGGTGGGCGGCAGGTCGTGCGTCGTGACCGAGGCCATGCAGTACTCGCGCCACCATTGGGCATCGAGGGGTTGACCCTCGTGGTTCGATTCGAACCAGAGCACGGAGGTGCCGAGCAGGCCGCGGCGGGACAGGTAGTCACGCACCCACGGCTCGACGGTGCCGAGGTCCTCGCCGATGACGAGGGCCTGGGCGCGCTGAGCCTCCAACGCCAGGATGCCGATCATGGCCTCGTGGTTGTTGCGCACGTAGCAGCCGCCCGTCGGGCCAGCACCCTGAGGCACCCACCACAGGCGGAACATGCCGATGATGTGATCCACCCGCAGGCCACCGACACGGCGCAGCGCCGCGGCGACCATCGCGCGGAACGGCTCGTAGGCCAACTCCTCCAGCTTGTCTGGGCGCCACGGGGGCTGGCCCCAGTCTTGGCCAGACTGGTTGTACTGATCCGGAGGGGCGCCCACGCTCATGCCCTGGGCAAACACGTCAGGCATCATCCAGGTTTCTGCCCCGTAACGGTGCACGCCGACGGCGAGGTCGGTCACGATGCCGACGGGCATGCCCACCTCTTCGGCGACAGTCTGGGCTCCAGAGACCTGGGTCTGGGCGATCCACTGGGCCCACTCGAAGAAATCGACCTCAGCCGCATGCTCCTCCGCGAACGCGGACACCGCGCGTGAGGTGGGCGTCTGGTATTCCTCGGGCCAGTCCGTCCAGAACTGCCCGTGTTCGACGCTGAGCGCGCTCCAGAGCGCGAAGTAGCGCAGCCCGATGCCTTCGCGGCTTCGGAAATCCTGATACGCGATGTGGCGGGCCGGACGCATGCCAGCGGCATGGATGATGCGCAGCGCCTCCAGCTTCAACGGCCACACGGCGTTGCGGTCCACGATGCCCGAATCCTCGGCCGCAGCCTGGGCCTCCTTGAGGAGCGCCTTGATGCGCTTGCGGGAATCCTTGTCCAGCGTGGCGTACTCGGGGATGGATTCCGGGTGGATGTAGATGGGGTTGATGAACCGGCGGCTGGCCGGCAGGTAGGGCGACGGCTCGATCGGCGGAGCCGGCTCCGCGGCGTGCAGCGGGTTGATCAGCACGTAGCCCGCGAACTGGCGGGTGCCGGACCAGGTGATGAGATCCGCGAGATCGCCCAGATCCCCGATGCCCCAAGACCGCTTGGACGTGACCGAGTACAGCTGCGTGCCGTAGCCCCAGATGCGGTTGTCCCGCATGCGCTCCGGGAAACCAACGAACGACGGCGTGATGATCAGCGCCCCATCGTGGGTGCCGGTGGCGGTGTGGGCCACCACACGGTGGTAGCCCGTGGGCAGATCCGCGCCCAGCCAGAAGGTCGCCTCACCGATGTGGCCACCGTCGACCCACCGATCTGGCGTGTTGTTCTCGGACTGCCAGGCGGGGCGGGTGTCGCCAGATTCGAGCCGGACGTAGACCTCGACGTGGGTGCCGGCCGGCACGTGCACGTTGATGTGGATCCCCTGCCCCTGTTCGGCGACGGTGCAGGCGGGCAGCGTGCGCCGCCACCTGTCGTCTTCGAGCCTGGTCAGGGCGTTGTCGGCAGCCTCGGGCGACGAGGCGTCGATGTCGAACGCCTTCAGTACCTCAACCATGGTTTCAGCGCTGATGACCTGGTGCCGGCCCTTCCAATCCCAGAATTCCCGGGCAATACCGAACTTCTCGGCCAGGAGACCCAGACCGGGGTACACATCACTCACGTGGGAGACCTTAACGGATCTTCAAAACCTGAGTGCGCGCAATCATGTCGCCGATGGTTTGTTTCTTGGAGGTGAAGGCCGCGGCGAGGCCGTTGGCGATGTTGACCAGGGTGATGGAGTACAGCACGGAGCTGACGACGGCGCGCAGCACGATGGTGCCCATGCTGAGCTTCTCGTCGGGGGCATCCGCCTTGACCAGCTTCATGCCCAGCGCCATCTGACCGAGCGTGGCACTCTTCCAGGCGTACATGCCGATGCGGTAGAGGATCATCAAGATTCCGGCGACGATGGAGATCTGGAAGGTGGCCGCGGTGAAATCCGGGCCGGGCATGGGGAAGGGCGCATCAGGGCTCGAGTTCTCGATCCAGATCACCATGTCCCGGGCCCACGCTTCGGACGCCCTGTTCAGCGCCGCTTGAATGCCCAGCATCGTGGTGACGATCTGGGTGAGGATGCCGAGGATGATGCCGTCGATGACGTAGCCGAGGAACCGCCACCAGAACCCGGCCGGGCGCGGACCGACGGATCCGTAGGGCGTGCCATAGCCCTGTTGGTACGGCTGGCCGTACTGCTGCTGATAGGGCTGCTGCTGGTAGGACTGGTTGTACTGCTGCCCCGACGGCGTTGCGTAGGACTGCGGTTCAGGTGCCGCCGGCGGCACCTCCTGATCGCGAGTGGACTGGGACCAGGCAACACCGTCCCAGAACCGTTCTCCTCCAGATCCGGCGGGGTCTGGATACCATCCTGCGGGGGGCTGCTGCGCCGAGTTCGTCATGGTTCCAAGGATGCCAGACAACGGGTCAGTTCCTCGTTTGCACACTTTTGGGGGAGAATATGCAGGCTATGGAAATGATCGGGCGCTATCGAATCACCGGACGGATCGGGTCTGGTTCCTTCGCCACGGTCTATCGAGGGCAGGACGAATCGCTGGACGTGCCCGTCGCCGTCAAGGTGTTGGCAGACAACTGGGCAACCAACGAGGACGTCCGCGCCCGCTTCCTGGCCGAAGCCCGTCTCCTGCGCCGCCTGTCCGACGAACGCATCGTGCGCGTCTATGACATCGGCACCACGGAACGTGGGCAGCCCTATTTCGTGATGGATCTGGCCAACGGCGGTTCGTTGGAGCAACTCCGCAAGCGCATGGTGGCACCGGGTTTGGCGCTGCGGCTGTGCGCGGAGGCGGCCCGCGCGCTTGAGGTGCTGCACCGCAACCATCTGGTGCACCGAGACATCACCCCCGGCAACATTCTGCTGACCAACACGCCCAACGGGGTGCGCGTGATGCTGGCGGATCTGGGCGTGGCGAAATCCCTCCTCGACGAATACCGCGACACCATGACGGCCGGCACCCCCGCTTACATGGCGTTGGAGCAGGCGAACTCGTCGCAGGTTGATCAACGCTCCGACATCTATGCCCTCGCCTGTGTGACCTACGCCCTACTTACGGGCAAGCCGCCGTTCCCCGTCAAGACGCTCGCAGAGTTGCTGAGCCGCGACCACACGATCGGCCCCGCCCCCATCGCAGATCACCTCGGTGCACCGGATGCCCTCGACCAGCTCATGTCGGCCGCCCTGTCGCCAGATCCCAACCGTCGCCCGCAGACCGCCGCACAGTTCGCAGATGCGCTGGACCGGCTGGCCGACGTCCTCCCCGGCGGGGAGTCCTACCAGCCCAGGCCCATCACGTCGATCACCACCACCCCGGCCGTCGGTCAGCTCCCCAGCCTGCCGGCATCGGGCCGGCGTCTGCCCGCGCGCCGCGCATTGCAGCCCACGAACGGGTACGCGGCTGGCAGCGCGGTGAAGAAGGCCACAGACACGCACTCACCCTGGTTCTACGTCTGGGTCACCGGGTCAGCCGTGCTGCTGCTCGCATTGACGGCGTGGCTGACGATCTACGTGCTCACCCGCTGAACAACCGGCGATTTCCCATGTGACAGGGGTATTCCCGTATGACAACTGTGTCGCTCTATTGCGGCAGATGTCACCAATCTTGGGCCCCGAACGCAGCGCCTCCAACACTTGCCTTCAGTTCGCCAGCGGCGCGGACGAAGACCCCAAGAGGAGGCCGACATGGCACGACACGGATGGCGGCAGCGCCTGACCACAGCTCTCGCTGGATCATTGACGATGATGATGCTCGCGGCCTGCGGCAGCACAGGCGTCAGCAGCCCAGGGGCCGACACCGCACCCACTTCCGGGGAGGTGCAGGCAGGGGGCACCCTGACGCATCTCGAACCGCAGACGTGGAACACCCTCTATCCCCCGTCTGCGGGTTTCTACCCGAACGGAGTGGTGGTCAACAACATCACCGACCGGCTGCTGTACCAGAACCCTGAGACCCTCGAGCTCGAGCCGTGGATCGCCACGGCGCTACCGGAGGTCAACGAGGACGCGACGCAGTACACATTCACCATCCGCGACGACGTCACCTACTCCGACGGGACGCCGCTGACGGCCGAGAACGTCGTGAAGAATTTCGACCTCTACGGCGTGGGCGACCCCGACCGCGCGCTGCCCGTCTCGGAAGCCATCAACAACTACGATCACGGCGAGGTCATCGACGCGACCACCGTGCGATTCCACTTCTCGGCCCCCGCGCCCGGCAGCAGCCACCATTCGCCAGCGCCCCTGGCGCGGACCACGGTGACGAAGGGGCGCTCCACCACCTCGTCGATGCTGCGGATGAGCACCTGTGCCAGGGGCGCCGAGCGGAACTGCGGCCGAGGTGACCCTCGACCCGGTGCCGCCCTATCTGCCGCTGCGCGAGAATGTCACCCTGAGCCTGCAGTACGCACGCGCACTGCTGCACCACGAGGCACCGTTGTTGCCGCCCACGGGCACGTCTACACCGCGGCATCAACGGACATGGGAAATGTGAGCGAGTTGATCCCGGCGATCCAGCCGACGATCGGCATCGGCACTCCTGCCGGAATCTCTCCACACAATCCGGAGTTCGCCCGCTACACCACCCTGCCAGCCGCGCATCAGGCGGTGGAGGAGGCCGCCGTCGCGCTGGCCAGCGCCGCCGCTGACTGGCTGGCAGATCCGGTGTTGCGCGAGCGTGCTCAGGCAGAGTTCGACGCACGGGGCCCGGCGACGCGGGGCTGACTCACTCGTGGGCAGCCGGCAGCGCGCCGATCCGGCGGCTGATCACGATCGCGGCGACGGAGAGCAGCAGCGTCGCACCCAGCGCGACGGTGTAGCTGAGCCTTGCGGGCTCTGCCACCAGCAGCGCGGTGTACAGGCCTCCGGCAACGGCGGTGATCACCGAGTTGCCCACGGATTCGGCAAGCTGAAGCGACGACTGGTGCCGGCCCTGCTCGAACTTCGAGGATAGCCCCATCACGGCGACGGCGGAGCTGGGCATCATGCACCCCATGCCGAGGCCACCGATCACCCAGCCGGCCAGGGCGAAGAGCAGCGGCAGCTGCGGGAACCACGCGAATGCCACCAGCATCCCGATGCCCAGCGCCGTCAGCGAGGACCCCAAGGTGATGAGGTTCTCCCGGCGCATCCGCATCCACCGCTGCGCCTGCAGCCAGGAGCCGGCCGTCCAGCCAAGGCTTCCGATGGTCAGCGCCAGGCCCACCTCGAACGGGGTATAGCCGCGCAGGTGCTGCAGCGTCACCAACAGGATGGTCTCCGCAGCGAAGAACGCCCCCGCCTGCACCGCGCGGGCCAGCACGATGCTGGGGATGCCCGGCCCGAAGCCCCGCGCCTTGGGCGCGATGATCCGACGCAGGCCCCAGGCGAGCGCCGCGACCCCGCAGCGGCCGAGATCCACCGCCACATGCCGATGGGCTGGCCAGCCAGCAGGATGAAGGAGGGCGCGAGCACGACGGCGGCCGTGGCTGCCACCGGAATGGGCGGCACGTCGCCGTCCCCGCCGTCGAACTGGGCCTGCACGCCGCGCACTCCGGGCACGGTGATGACGAAGGCAATCAGGCTGAGCGGCACCATCACCGCGAACACGAGCCGCCAGTCGAACAGGGTGAGCCACGCGGCAATGGGCGGGCCGACGAAGGCGGGCAGCAACCAGCAGAAGGAGACCAGCGCCATGATCTTGGGGCGATGCTCCGCGGGGAAACCATGCGCAACGATCACAGTCAGCGTCAGGTTCAGTGCTCCGGCACCCAACCCCTGGATGAGCCGGGCGCCCAGGAGAACCCACACCGACGGCGCAAGCCAAGCCACGAGCACACCCACCGTGAAGAGGGCGAAGCCAACGTAGATGGGCAGCGAGGGTCCGTGCACATCTGCCACCCGTCCCGCCACGATGACGGCCAGCAGCATGCCGGAGATGAACGTGGTGAACGCCCAGGGGTAGAGATGGGAAGCGCCGAAATGCTCCATCACCGTGGGCAACGCCGTCGCGATACCGATGGCCTGGAACGCCACAGCGAAGACGCTCAGCATGATGCCGACGATCAGCACCCAGCGTCGTTCAGTCATGCGGCCTCCTCCAGCGCCTGCCCATTGTGCCTGAGGAAGCAGCCGTGGTCACCTCGGGAGGGCGACCCCGGTGTGCTCGGCCAAGGCTGCCAGAAGCGTCTCCTGGAAAACCTCGTCCACGACGGCCGGGTGCGGGGCCTGGCGTTCCAGCTTCTTCCAATAGCCGCCGCTCTCCGCCGCCGCCTCATCTGCCCCGGCGAGCCAGACCTGCGTCGAGATGCCGTTGTCGAAGCTCTCCGGCGCGCCCGCTCCGCCCATCTTGGTGGGCACCCAGCCGGGGTCGACGGCGTTGCTTGCCGCCTCATGCCACAGCCGCGCCACGGCCATCGCCAGCGCCGCGACGGCGAGCTTGCTGCTGGAGTAATCGCCACCGGCGGCGCCCCAATCAGCGCCGACGATCGCCTCGTCGCCATCGCGGTGCATGCCAGAGGAAAGGTAGATGAGCCGGCCGGGCCGCTCCATGAGCGCCGTGAGCAGATACGGGGCCACGACGTTGACCGTGAGCACGGGGCCGCTCGAACCGTCGCCGAGCCCTGCGTTGTGGATCACGGAATCGAACCGACCCAGCTCGTTCGCGGCCTCGGCCAGCCGTCGGATCTCGCCAAGATCGCCGAGATCTCCTGTGAGGACGACGGCGCCCCGAGCCACCAGATCGGCCACGGCCTCCGCCCGCTCGCTGTTGCGGGCGTGCAGCACCAGCTGGTGCCCGTCCGCCATGAGCTGCTCTGCCGCGGCTCGTCCGAGCCCGTCGCTGGAACCAGTGATGAAGATGCGTGCCATGACCACCATCGTAAGGATGTGCTCCAGTTCGTCAGCGGGGGGCCGTACAATCTCGGGCATGAGTGAACTGGCCCCCGGATCCCAGACAGTTGTTGACGAGCGCACTGAGCTGTTCGAAGACGGTGACCAGGACCGCTTCTCGCACTACGTGCCCAAGGACAAGCTGATGAAGGCCATGGTGACGGGCACGCCCGTGGTGGCCTTGTGCGGCAAGGTGTGGGTGCCCACCAAGAACCCAGACAAGTTCCCGGTGTGCCCGGAATGCAAGGAAATCTGGGCGTCGCTGAAGGACGATCAGTAACTAACCCTCAGAGTCTTCGCGGCGCTCCACCTCGAGGGTGAGCTCCGCCATGGCGCCACCGATTCCCGCAACTGCGGTGAGGATGGGTGCCAGGATCACGCCGGCGCCAAACCCGATGATCCCCCACGTCACCGGGATGGCGAGGAGTTCCTTGCCTTCCTTTGACTGGATGGTCACCCGCTCGACGGTGGGATCAGACAGGATCTGCTTGACCGTGTCTGCCAGGTTCGCGCCCGCGACGGTCAACTTCTCTGTGAAACTCTTACCCATGCCAGAACGATAGCCACGCAGTGGGTCAGTAGCGGTAGTGCTCAGACTTGTAGGGGCCCTCGACGGGCACACCCAGGTACTGGGCCTGCTCCTGCGTGAGGGTGGTCAGCTGCACACCCAGCGACGCGAGGTGCAGGCGGGCCACCTCCTCATCCAGGTGCTTCGGCAGCACGTAGACGCCAATCTCGTACTCGTCCGGCTTCGTGAACAGCTCGATCTGCGCCAACACCTGGTTGGTGAACGAGTTGC
>JAUNUF010000112.1 GCA_030538315.1 Propionibacteriaceae bacterium | reverse complement strand
ACCTGCGGCCTCGTCGTCCCGAACGACGCGCGCTACCAAGCTGCGCCACACCCCGATGGCTTTTTGAGCCAAGGGATAGATTAGCCCACCTTCGGCTCCAGCGCGAAACTGGGTCAGGCGCTGCGGAGCGTCAACAGGGTGACCTCAGGGCGGCACGCGAACCGGTACGGAGCGTACGGTGAGGTGCCCAGCCCGGCGGACACGTGCAGGTGCGCCGTCTTCCCTCCGGAGGTGTGGGTCGACAAGCCCTTCACGCGTTCTGGCTCGAGATCGCAGTTGGTGATCAGCGCGCCGTAGCCCGGCACGCACACCTGCCCGCCGTGCGTGTGGCCAGCGAAGATGAGGTCCATCCCATCTGCCGTCATCGCATCGAGGAGACGCAGATAGGGGGCGTGCGTCACACCGATGTTCAGGAACGCCTGCTCATCGGGCGGGCCGCCGACGGCGAGGTAGTCGTCGCGGTCAAGGTGCGCGTCATCGGTGCCCCGGAAGGCGACCCTGTGGCCCGCCACGTCCAGCACCGCCCGGCCCTGGGTGATGTTCGTCCAGCCGAGGCCCTCGAACCGCTGGGCAAGCTCCTCGAAGGGGAGTTCGCGACGCGTGCGCTCGCCGTCGGATGACGACGGGCCGTGCGTGAGGTAGCGCAGGGGGTTGCGGAAGTGGGGCGCGTAGTAGTCGTTGCTGCCGAACACGAACACACCGGGCACGCCTCGCAGCGGCTCCAGGGCTGCCATGAGTGGTTCGACGGCGGCCGCCTGGGAGATGTTGTCGCCGGTGTTGACCACCAGATCTGGGCCCAACCCGGCCAAGGAGGAGATGAACTCCTGCTTCAGCCGATGCCTTGCCAGCAAGTGGAAATCCGAAACGTGCAGCACCTTCAGATCTGGGGAGCCAGACGGAAGCACGTCGAGCTCCACCCTGCGCACCGTGAACAGGCTGCGTTCGATCAACCCCCAGCCGAAACAGGCCGCGCCAGCCGCCGCAACCGCAGCGGCGGCTTTCAGCACCCGGCTCATCAGCCGCCTGTGCCCTGATCCCCAGCCGGAGGGGCCGGGGTTTGAGCAGGTGCCGCGGGATCTGGCGAGGCCGTGGGATCCGGCGGGGGCGGAGCCGGGCCATCCGAAACCCTCAACGTGATGGTGGAGAACTTCACGGCCTCACCAGTGGGCGAGATCCCGAGGAAGGTGCCCTTCTTGCGGTC
The DNA here is from genome assembly GCA_030538315.1 of Propionibacteriaceae bacterium. Lineage (GTDB taxonomy): Bacteria > Actinomycetota > Actinomycetes > Propionibacteriales > Propionibacteriaceae > Arachnia. The sequence goes on along the minus strand of JAUNUF010000112.1, from coordinate 5,735 downwards.
GTTCTCCACGCGCTGCACGCGAGTGGTGAATCCTGCTGCCTCGAGGATCTCCTTGGTCTGGTTGAGGCCCTTGCCCCGAACGTTGGGGATGGGCACCTTCACGCCTTCGAGGATTTCCTTGGCGGGGCTGGTGAACTTCGTCTTGGGCTTGTCTGCCAGGGCCGAACGCATGGAGGCGCGCCAGATCTTGCCGGCGTCGCCGCCGCCGGAGCCTGCGAGCCACGTGCCGCTGGCGGGCATGCGGCCCTTGACCGTCTGACGATGGGTGTCCCAGTACGGGTCCACGGTGTCGACGCCGATCATGGCCACGCCCGCCATCTCGGGGGTGTAGCCGGCGTACCACACGGCCTTGTTGTGGCTGGAGGTACCGGTCTTGCCAGCCTCGTCGCGGCCGTCGCGCAGGGCTGCCGGCCGGCCGGTGCCGTTGCGGGCGACGCCCTGCAGGATGTAGCTGATGCCGTCGGCCACCTCGGGGCGGATCACCTGCTGGCAGTTGGCGGAAGGCACCTCAAGCTGGGCGCCCTCCTTCGTCGTGATGGAGCGCAGGATGATGGGGTTGCAGTGCACGCCGCGGTTGGCGAACGTGGCATACGCCTCGGCCATGGAGAGCGGGGTGATGTAGGCGGTGCCGAGGGTGAAGTTGGGGAAGCCCTGGGTTTCCAGCGGAGCGCCGTTGGCGAGCTTCACACCGGCGGATTCGGCCATCTTCACGGTGTTGCAGATGCCCACGGTCTGGATGAGCTGCATGAAGTAGGTGTTGACCGACGACTCTGCGGCCTTGCGCATGTCGATCATGCCGTAGCCGCGGTCATAGTTGCTGACCGGGCCGTCCTGAACCACCTGCGGCCCCTGGCAGAAGGTGAAGGTCTTGCCCTTCAGATCCCACGTGCGCGGGGAATCGTAGGCCTTGTCTGGCGTCATCCCGATCTGGAGAGCGGCTGCCATGGTGAACGTCTTGAAGGTTGAGCCGGCCTGGAAGCCTTCGATGCCGCCCATCTTCTGCTCGACGTTGATGTTCTTGAAGGTTTCGCCCTTGCTGGTATCTGTGCCCATCACGGGGCGCGACTGGGCCATTGCCACGATGAGGCCGGTGCTGGGCTGGATGAGCACCGATGAGCCGTAGACCGGATCGAGGGGGGAGATCAGATCCGCGACGGCGGCCTCTGCTGCGTCCTGTGCCGCGGGGTCGATCAGCGTGTGGATGGTGAGGCCACCACGGTTGAGCTTGTTCTCGCGCTCCTCGCGGGTGTCGCCCATGCTGGGCAGCGAGAGCAGGGTGCGCTGCACGTAGTCGCAGAGGAACGGGTACTTCGAGGCGATGCAACCGTTGGGGGTGCGGTGCACCTGGGCCGGGTCGAAGGTCTCCTCCTTGGCGGCCGCAGCCTCCTCCTTGGTGACGACCTTGAGCTCTGCCATGCGGTTGAGCACGGTGTCGCGGCGGTTGATCGCGCGGGTGGTGTGCTTCGTGGGGCTCATCTGGACGGGGTTCTGCACCAGGCCAGCGAGCATTGCGGACTGCCCCAGGCTCAGGTCCTTGGCGGAGACACCGAAGTAGTACTGGGCCGCCGATTCGACGCCGTAGTTGCCGTCGCCGTAGTAGGCGATGTTGAGGTAGCGCTCCAGGATCTCGTCCTTGGTGAGCTTCTCCTCGATGGCCATGGCGTAGCGGGCCTCAATGATCTTGCGCTCGAGCGAGACCTCCGTCGCCTTGCGGACGCCCTCCTTGTCGCCGGCCATGTTGGCCGTCTCGACGCGCACAAGTTTCACGTACTGCTGCGTGAGGGTGGAGGCGCCCTGAGTGTCGCCCATGAGCGTCTTCAGCGCGGCGCGGCCGAAGCCCTGGAAGTCGATGGCGCCGTGATCATAGAAGCGGTGATCCTCGATGGCGATCTGCGCTTCCTGCATGTACATCGAGATGTCTTCAAGCGGCGTGTAGATGCGGTTCTCGTTGAAGTGCGTGGAAAGCACCTCACCGTTGGCCATGAGCACGCGGGAACGCTCTGATTGCGGCGGAGTCTCAAACTCTGCGGGCAACTGTTCGAAGGATTCTGCGGCCAGTTTGACGCTGTTGCTGGCGACGGCAGTCATCGGAACGGCGAGCCCTGCGAGCAGGAGGCCGGACAAGATGCTCACCGCCAAGAACATCAAAAGGGCATAGCCCTTCTGGCCGAGGGAGGCAGACTTCATAGAGGCAGTGTACGTGACGTGCTGGAATTCCCCTTGTCGCCAGTTGCTGTGGTGCTGACTTGGCCCTCTAGTCAGGACCCCCCTGTTGCAAACTGGGGTTCATGCGCTACGGTCAAGGACACAAGACAAACTGCGCAAGGGAGGGCAGCCGATGTCACTCGCTGAGGTTAGTGAATGGACGCTTCAGGCCAAGTGCCGGGACATGGCGGACGCACTGTTTCCCGAGGGTAAGGACCAAAAACGCGCTCGCTCCGTGTGCGTGGGTTGCCCTGTCCGTTCCGAATGCCTCGCAGAGGCGCTGGACAACCGAATTGAATGGGGTGTCTGGGGTGGCATGACTGAGCGCGAACGCCGTGCTTTGCTCCGCAGCCGTCCGGATATCGATTCCTGGTATGACGTTCTGGTCAACTACAGCAGCAACCCTGGCTTCACCGTGGTTCCGGTGGAGGGCTAGTCACTGCGGCACACCGCGGCGCGTGGGATTCGTCCCCGCGCCCTTGACCCGGATTGACGGCGGGTCAGTCACGCATGAAACGCTCGGGGATGTCGGCGATCCGGGCGCGATCCCACTCCTGGCTCCAGCCGGCGAGGTCCAGCACCCAATCCACCAGGTGGCCGGTGAGGCCCCAGATGAACTGGTCTCCCAGCACGAACGACGGGCCGCGGAACCCGCTGGGATGGCGACCCATCAGCCGGGTCTCGGCCGAGGTCAGCTCGGAGACGCGGTACTGATGCACCGCATCCACCTCGCGCGGGTCCATCACGCTGAGTTCGCCGTCGCCTGGCCAGGAACCCACGATGGTGGTGACGTCATAGCGTGACGCCGGCACCCACAGCGCCGGCAGTTGGCCCAGAACGGTCACCTGATCGGGATCCAGGCCAATCTCCTCGTTGGCCTCCCGCAGCGCGGTGTGTGCCCGGTCACGATCCGTGTCATCGACGGCGCCGCCGGGCAGGGCGATCTGCCCGGCGTGGCTGCGGAGGGTGGCCGAACGGGTGATGAATGTCAGCAGCGGATCATCCTCGTCGGTGAACAGCGCCAGCACCGCCGCGGAGCGTTCGCCGCGGGGAGTGCGGTCGATGCCGATCTCGCGCACCGGCTGCGGATCCGTCAGCGCCTGCTGCAGCTTCGCGAAGCGGCTCACGACACCCCCAGGTGCTCGGCGGCCAAATCCTCCAACTGCTGGGTGGAGGTGAACGGCCCGGCGTGCACGAAGGCGATCTTGCCTTCGGCATCCACGAAGTAGGTGGATGGGATGCCGGGCACCTTCATGGGCACCTGCATGTCCCTGTCCTGGTCGATCACGTGGGGGTAGAGCCAGCCCACCAGCCCGGCGAACTCAATGGCCCAATCCGGCAACGGATCCTGGTAGTCGATGCCCAGGAAGTTGACGCCCTCAAGCTCGTTGAAGCCCTCGCGCAGGAAGGGTGCCTCCTCGCGGCACGGGCCACACCACTGCGCCCACACGTTGACGATGGTGGGGGTGCGCTCCAGACCGGCCAAGTTCACGCGCTGATCCGTGCCGAGGCAGGCCAGATCCGTCTGGGGGAGCCCGCCGTCGACCTGTTGCGCCTCCGGATCCGTGTCTGGGCACTCGGGCAGGCCGTATTCCACCCGAAGGGCAGCCAGATCCGGCGGCGGGGTGGAAGGCGCCGCGGGGGTTGGTTGGCTCGACGGCGTGCACGCCGCCAGCAGAACGGCCGCGGTGAGCGCGGCGATGGTTGGCCTGATCATCGAAGCCGAGGGTACCAGCGCAGCTGGGCGGGAGAGTTTGGCGGCCCTTCGTCGCCACTGGGCCCTCGTTCCTCGGGCCTGCGGCGCTCAGGGACCAGTGCTGTTGGGCCCTCGTTCCTCGGGCCTGCGACGCTCAGGGACCAGTGCTGCTCAGTTGCGGGGCTCGCGGATGAGTTTCGCGGCCTGGGCTGGATACTGCTCGCCGATGTCGCGGCTGGGGCACAGCTCAGCGACTGAGCACGCGCCGCACGCGGGGCGCCTTGCGTGGCAACAACGGCGACCATGCCAGATCACGCGGTGGCACAGCATCACCCACTCCTCCGGTGGGAAGAGGGCGCCCACGGCCTGCTCCACCACGTCCGGCTTGGTGGAATCGGTCCACCCGAGGCGGTTTGCCAGCCGGATGAGGTGCGTGTCCGGCGTGATGCCGGGCACGCCAAAAGCGTTGCCGAGCACCACGTTGGCCGTCTTGCGGCCCACACCGGGCAGGGTCACGAGTTCCTCGAGCGTGCCGGGCACCTCGCCGTCGAACTCGTCGACGATGCGCTGGCTCAGCCCCATGATGGCCGTGGTCTTGTTCCGGAAGAACCCCACCGGGCCGATGATGGCCTCCACCTGTTCCCTGTCCGCCTCAGCCAGCGCCTGGGGCGTGGGGTAGCGCGCGAAGAGCTCCACGCAGACCGCGTTGACGCGACGATCTGTGGATTGCGCGGAGAGCACCGTGGCCACCAGTAGCTCGAACGGGTTGCGGAAGTCGAGCTCGCACCTGGCGTCAGGGTACGTTTCTGCCAGAGTGCGGTTGATCTCCGCGGGCTGATCCACGTCAGGCCTCGACGATGAGCTCAACCTCAACCGGCGCGTCGAGCGGCAGCACGGAGACACCGACGGCGCTGCGGGCGTGCACGCCAGCCTCACCGAAGATCTCACCCAGCAGGTTCGATGCACCGTTGGCGACGGCGGGCTGACCCGTGAATTCCGGGGCGCTGGCCACGAAGACCACCACCTTCAGCACGCGCCGGATGGCATCGACGCCGCCTGCCTTGTCCGCAGCCGCCGCGATGGCGTTGAGAGCCGCGATCCTGGCGGCCTCAGCGGCCTCCTCGGGGGTCACACCAGCGCCAACCTTGCCGGTGAGGGTGAGTGCGCCGTCGGCGAAGGGGAGCTGGCCCGAGGTCCAGATCTGATCCCCGGCGCGGACGGCGGGTACGTAGGCGGCGACTGGTGCGGCCACGGGCGGAAGGACGATGCCCAGCTCCGCGAGACGTGCGGAGACGCTCATCAGGCGTCCTGGATGGGGCGCTTGAAGTAGCCGACGAGGGTATCCGGGTTGGGCCCGGGCGCGAGCTGAACCAGCTCCCAGCCTTCAGAGCCGAAGTTGTTCAGCAGCTGCTGCGCCACGTGCGAGAGGATGGGCGCGACGAAGTATTCCCACTTGATCATGGGGCAAACGTACTACGGACGGCCGAAGGTCTTCTCCAGATCTGCGTCGCGGAACTGGGGCAGGTCGTCTGCCCGGAGCACCACATCGGTCTTGGGTGTGCGGGAGGCGGCGGCGTCCACCACGGCGTCCAAGGTGAGCTTGGCCTCCGCGATGGTGGCCTCCGGCTTCTTCACGTCCTTGAACTTGCCGCGGCCCAGCGTGAACAGGATGGCGGCCACCAGCAGGGAGAAGAGCACGCTCACCAGGAAACCCAGCGTGATGGCGGGGAAGGGGCCCAGCGGCGTGAGCGCGTTGAGGAGCAGCCCCACTGCGAGCGCCACGAGGATGACCAGCATCCAGACGGCGTGCAGGGCGAAGACGGCGGCACCGGCG
>JAUNUF010000111.1 GCA_030538315.1 Propionibacteriaceae bacterium | reverse complement strand
CTGGGGAGTTGCCGCCCTTGGACTCAGGATCGTAGGTGGCAAGCACCTCGACGAGGGTCGCGCTGGTGAGAACGTTGGCCTGCTGCTCCGCGGTACCAAGAAGGAAGACGTCGAGCGCGGCATGGTTGTCATCAAGCCCGGCTCGACCACGCCTCACACCGATTTCGAGGCCAACGTCTACGTGCTGAACAAGGACGAGGGTGGCCGTCACAAGCCGTTCTTCTCGAACTACTCGCCTCAGTTCTACTTCCGTACCACGGACGTGACCGGCGTTGTTCAGCTCCCGGCCGGCACCGAAATGGTCATGCCTGGCGACAACACCGAGATGACCGTTCACCTGAACAAGCCCATCGCCATGGAGGAGAACCTCAAGTTCGCCATCCGTGAGGGCGGCCGCACCGTCGGCGCAGGTAACGTCACCAAGATCCTCAAGTGATCTGACTGATCTGCTGATCTGAGAGGGGCCCCGCAGCTTGTGCTGCGGGGCCCTTTCTCGTCAGCGAAGCGTCATGATCTGGTTCAAGCCCACCATGGCGGCGCCCAGGCCGGCGGCGTGGTCTTCGATGGTGGTGCGGATGATGGGCGACGGCGAACGCAGCTGGTAGGCCACGGATTCCGAGAGCTTGCCCAGGAAGTCATCTCCCGGCGCCAGCACGTAGCCGCCCAGTGTGAGCGCGTCTGGCACCTCGATGGTGATGAACAGGCTCAGCACGCGGGTCAGGGCGACGCGGAGCTCGTCGATGCTGTCCACGGCCCACATGTCGCCGGCACGCGCCCGCTCCGCGATGAGCGCGGCCGTCTCATCCATGGCATCTGGCCCGTCGGGCACCGGGATGCCTTCAGAGACGGCGCGGCGGGCGAACGCGCGGAAGCCCACGACCGTGTCGATGCAGCCATAGCGGCCGCACCGTAACTACAGCAACTCCTCAAGTAACATGCCCGCATCAGCTGATCTGAGAAGGGCCCGGCAGCTTGTGTTGCGGGGCTTTTCGTCCTTGGTGGGTGTCGGCGACTTTGTCGCGGTTGCTCCTCCGAAGAACCTTCCTCGGAGACCCTTCTAGAGCCCTCAGAGACGCTCCTCAGAGCCCGGCACGGGAAACGGGGCCGTCCTGCGATCGTTCCGCTAGCAGGGCCTAGAAGGGCTCCCGCGATCCTCCGGATTTCCTGAGCCAAAGGGTACGGCGCTGGCCCCATTGGGAGGGATCAGCGCCGCCCTGATTTGACACGGCTAGTCAGTCGAGAGGGCGACCTACCACGGCGATCGAAGACAGGTACTCCAGTTCCGCTTGAATGCGTGGCTTCAACTCTGGCCAGGGGAGGGCATTCTCTCCGCACCATGCCCTCTCGGCGAAGGCTAGGAGCCGCGGGAAGACGTGGTACATCAGTAGCTCTCTGTCAGTGACGAACTCACACCACATGGACGCCTGTACCCCGATCATTCTCTCGTTGTCGGGAATGGGTGCCTCGAGAACCATCTGAGGCGTCAAGATCTCCCACATGCCGCAGGGTTCTTGCTCTGCTGGGCCCTGCAAGCGGTTCAGGTACAGGTAGTCGGCGTCGCAGTAGATCCAAGGGTTCTGGGATTGCAGCGCGTGATCGACGCCCTTACCTTCCTGCCAAGCGAGGATCAGTTCATCGCCCGTCAGCGGGGTCAGGCACAGTTCGTCCCAGCCGGCGATCTGCCGGCCGCGCTCTTCCAGCACAGTTTTCGCGAAGCGCGTGAACTTGCCCTGCAATTCGCGTGCGGTCTGGATGCCCTCTCGCTGGGCGGCCGCCATGAGCTCATCGTCGCCTTCCCAGAGGAAGTAGCGGCATTCGTCACCGCCGATGTGGATCACCCTGGATGGAAACAGGTCCGCTAGACGGTTCAGTGCGGCCCGTAGAAAGTCGAAAGCCTCATCATTTGGCCACAGTAGGTCGTTGCGGGTCCACTCATCGATAGGTAGCTCCGCGAGGGCAGGATTCCCAAGATGTGGATATGCACGAATGACTGCGGCCATGTGGCCAGGGAGGTCCAGCTCTGGCATCACCTCAATACCGAGTTCATCGGCGCGAGCAAGAACCTGGGCAATATCGTCATCGGAGTACCATCCGCCCCAAGGCTGGTCCTTGAGTTGCTCGTAGATCGCCTCGCGCTTCTCCTGCAGCACGTTGTTGTAGTGGTCGAAGGTTGGTCGTGAAAGGTGAGCACTGACCTCAACGAGACGCTCATATCCCGGGACCGCAAATCTCCAACCCTGATCGTCTGTGAGATGCCAGCTCAGGCGGTTGAGCTTGTATCGAGACATGAGTTCAAGGACTTCGAGGACTACTTCAACAGGCCAGAAGGTGCGAGCAGAGTCCAAGTGGAACCCACGCCAGGCGTACCTCGGCTCTTCCATCGTGCATGAAGGGATCGAAGGGGTGGGGGGTATAGGCTCAGTCATACGTTCCTCCTTTGGAACAATAGTGTCCATAATCGTGACATTATGGCCAGCCTAGCATTGTGTCTGTGAAGGAGTCGCCATGATCCCCACATCGACGAGAGATGTCGTGTTGACGCATCTGCTGAGGGATGGTGCCATGCATCGGGCAGATCTGGCCCGGGTGATGGGTGTCTCCAGGACAACAATTGGTAACGCGGTTGCTCCGCTGGTGGTGGCTGGTGTGCTCGAGGCGGAGCCTGGGTCGATACCTGCGGGGGTCGGGCAGCACGCGCCCAAGAAGCAGCGTCTCGTCATTGCCCCCAAAGTAGGCCTCTTGGCATCGCTGGTGTTTCGCCGCACAGGGATCACGGTGGGTTTGGCTTCTCTTGATGCCACGATGCTGGGATACCGTTTTGTGCCCAAGGGGGTGGCGGAACCCGGTGCCTCGCGGATGGAGCAGGGCCTTGCCATGCTCAGTGAGCTTCGGGGTGAACTGGGGCTCTCGGGAGTCCCCATCCATAGGGGGCAAGTGGCGGTAAATTCGCAAGTGGACAGCACTTCGGGTGAGATCCATGGCGGCAAAGCGTCGTGGATGTGGACTGGGACCAACCCCAAGACAGTGGTCGAGCAGGAACTTGGTGCTCCTGTCAGGCTCGAGAACTCGGCTCGCTTGCTTGGTTTTGTTGAGTATCTCGCCCACCCCGAGGCTCGTAACCTGATATATGCCCATTTGACCGGCGGCGTTGCCATGGGGCAAGTCATCAATGGGGAGATCGCCGGGGGGAGTCACGGAGGCGCTGGTGAGTTGGGGCATCTGAGCATTGACCATGATGGCCGGCCCTGCGAATGCGGCAACCGCGGCTGCCTTGGGCGTTATGTCGGGATGGAGACCGTCATGGAGGAGGTGCGGGCGGTGCTCGGCCCCAGTGCGACCTTGGGGGAGGCGGTCGACGCAGCCAAGGCGGGGCACCATGCGGCCACATTGATCTTTCGGCAGACAGGGAGGCTGGTGGGGGAGGCGCTAGCGTCGGTCTGCAATCTGCTCGACCCTGACCTCATCGTCCTCGGAGGTTCTGTTGTAGCCGCAGGTGAGCTCTACGCTGAACCCGTAAGGGCCACAATTCTGGAGCGTGCGTTGCCGCTTGTGACGCGTTCCCTCAACGTCGTGCTGGGGTCTGCGACCGCGGATCAAGCAGCGATTACTCGAGCCAGCTTTGAGCTCCTCCGTAGGGAGACGTCATATGTGGAGGGCGCCCTGGCGAGGATCAATTCATTTGTGTAAGGAAGGTTGACATCATGCTCGCGTGCGCCTATCGTGGTGTCACGAGATTGGACATTATTGGCGATCTCTAGGCAGACGGGCAGTGCCCAGAATCGAGTTGGACGACGATGTCATCACTTAATCGGCGAGGCTTTTTGACCGCAGGCGTGGCAGGAGCAGCAATCTTTGGACTCGCAGCCTGTGGAGGTGGCTCCACCCCAGGCGCCCCCACCGCCGCAACGACTGCGGCAGACCCCACCACCATTACGGGCAAAACTGTTCGCGTGTGGTTCATGGAAGGTTCGGTCAGCGAGGCGGCACAGGCTTACCTCAAGTCGACTTTCGAGGAGCAGTACCCCGGCAACACCTTGGCTGTTGAGCTTCAGCCTTGGGACGGGATCATGAACAAGATTCAGACCTCTCTGGCTTCGAAGTCGGAGAGTCCTGATCTGGTGGAGACGGGCAACACGCAGTCTGCCGCGTTCTCCAGTGTTGGTGCCTTCGCTGACGTGAGTGATCTGTATGAGTCGCTCGGTGGCTCGAATCTCATTCCCAGCTTCGTAGATGCAGGCATGTGGGAAGGGAAACACTACTCGCTCCCCCTCTACGCTGGCGCACGGGGCATCTACTACCGCAAGGACCTTCTGGAGAAGGCTGGGTTGGACCTCCCGACCACGATGGACGAGTTCTATGATGTCGTCACGAAGCTGGGCGAGGCGAATCCCGACGGCACTCCGGGCTTCAGTGGCATGTACCTTGCAGCAGTTGACATGCACGGAGCTGAGTCGGTTTGGTTTGCCGGTGGTGGTGAGTGGGCCGTTCAAGAGGGTGACAAGTGGGTCGGGAAGCTCACTGCCCCCGAGTCGATCGCCGCGATGCAGCGGGTTTCCGATCTCTTCAAGAACGGCACGGCCTATGCGCTTGATTCCCAAGCTTCGCAGAAGGAGTTCTACAAGTACTTCAACGAAGAGAAGGTCGGAATCCTGGTGGGAGCGGGCAACGTTGGTCCCCGCCTTGACCAGCGACTCTGGGACGAGGACAAGGTCGGCGTCATGCCGCTGCCGAGCAATACCCCCGGCGAGGTTGGTGCCACATTCGCTGGTGGCTCCAACATCTCCATGTCTCAGAACTCCCCGAATCCTGAGTTGGCCAAGGCTGCCCTCGGCGTCATCTTCTCTGATGGATTCCAGCAACTGATCGCCGAAGACGGTTGGGTTCCCGGCAACACGACGTTCGGTGACAAGATTCCTGGTGAGTTTGGCAAGATTTCGGCGGAGGTCGTGGAGAAGTCCAAGCTGACGCCGAACACTCCCCAGTGGTCGGTGGCCGACGGCCAGAACCTTCCCAAGGACTACTTCACGGCCATTGCCCAAGGGCGAGACGTCAAGGAAGCGTCGGAGGAGTACAACGCCCTCATTGAGAAGGCCCTGAACTCCTGACCTGTGTGAGCCGCAGCCGATCCCTGTCGGCTGCGGCTCGCCGATAGAGAGGCAAGAATGACCACCTCGGTGGAGACCCGGAAGCGAACGCCACTCAGTCACCGCTTGGCTCCATGGCTGCTGATGCTTCCAGCCTTCCTGTTCATCATGATCGCGCTCGGCTACCCAATGCTGCGCCAGTTCATCATGTCCTTTCAGGAGTTTGGCTTAGCCCAGCAGTTTGGTAAGGCACCTGAGTGGGTCGGCCTGAACAACTACATTGCGATCCTGAAGGACCCCTACTTCTGGACTGTGCTCGTCAAGTCGATTGGTTTCGCGGGTTGGACCGCCGCCCTGACCATGATCCTGGCCATCGTCGTGGCGCTCCTGATGCGTGCCGCGTCGCCGATGATGCGAACCATCATGAACGTGGTGCTCATCGTTGTGTGGGCGATGCCCTTGTTAGCCAGCTTGACAGTGTGGCAGTGGCTCGTTGATCCGAATTTCGGACTGCTGAACTTCTTCCTCAGCGCCTTGGGCCTCACCCAATTCCAGGGGTTCTCATGGCTCGCTTCCAGCTTCTGGTCTTTCTACCTCATCGCATCACTCATCATTATCTGGGCATCGGTACCGCTGGCCTCGATCACGATTTACTCGGCGCTCACTCAAGTGGATGATGCAGTCATCGAGGCTGCCGAAATTGATGGCGCCAGCTACTTCCAGCGTCTGCGGCATGTCATCTTCCCCACAATCGCAAACGTCATTGCGCTCATCGGCATCCTGCAAATCATCTGGGATCTCAAGGTCTTCACACACATTCACGTGCTTCAGCAGTCGGGCGGAATCACCACGGAGACAAACCTGCTAGGTACCTACGTCTATCAGGTCGGTGTCTCTCAGGGAAACTACGGTTCAGCTTCGGCCATCGCCACCATCATTCTTCTGGTGACTGTGCTCATCACAGCCCAGTATCTCCGCATGCTGTTCAAGAAGGGTGACGCCTAATGGCTACCGTCAAGCGTAGGAACCGAAAGGCGACGGGCCGCCGCCTGGCAGGCCTTGCTCTCTTGGCTCTCGCCCTGATCTGGGCGCTACCTATCTACTGGATGGTCAACTCTTCGTTCATGACCGGGGCTGACCTCATCGCCACCCCGCCGAATCTCGTGCCCCCAAACCCCTCCCTCGACAACTACACGGGTGTCTTGAATGACGCGAGTTTCTGGTCGGCGCTGCGGATGTCACTGTTCACAGCGCTCATCACAATCACCTTCACAACCGTCATGTCTCTCATGGCTGCCCTCGCACTGTCGCGGTTCGGCTTCCGCGGGCGACGTTGGCTGATCGTTTCTATCCTCATCATCCAGATGATCCCCGCTGAGGCGCTCTTCATCTCTCAGTATCGGATGCTTGATGGGTGGAGCCTCCTGAACTCGGTCACGGGCCTCTCACTCCTTTACATTGGTGGCGTTCTCCCCTTTGTGATCTGGATGATGCGCGGCTTCATCGATGGCATCCCGGAAGATCTGGAGCAGGCCGCAATGGTGGATGGCTGTTCCCGAGTGGGGGCATTCATGCGGATCACTCTTCCGCTGCTCTTGCCAGGACTTATCTCGACCGGCGTGTTCTCCTTCTTGCATGCTTGGAACGAGTACACACTCGCCCTCATTATCCTGTCTCGAGACAGTGCGGTCACCCTGCCAATTTGGTTGCAGTCCTTCCAGCAAGGCCTGCGTGGCGCTGACTGGGGTGGCGTGATGGCTGGTTCAACCCTCATCGCAGTCCCCGTGATGATCCTTTTCGCGTTTGTTCAGAATCGGATGGGTCAGGGCTTGGTGTCTGGTGCAGTGAAGGGATAGGGCGATGCGTCATGGTGCTCGCACGCGTTTGATGACGAGACCCAACCTGATCGTCGTCCTCACCGACGATCAGGGCCGCTGGGC
>JAUNUF010000110.1 GCA_030538315.1 Propionibacteriaceae bacterium | reverse complement strand
GCTCAGGGACCAGTGAGGAGGTCCGCTCAGGGAGCGGTTTGGAACTTGGGCTGTTGTGCCGCAAGTCGCTGGTGCCGCACCTCGATGCGGAGGAACTGTTCCGCGTCACGAAGGCGGGCTTCGGCTGGTTCACGGAGAACTTCGGCGACTACCCCTGGGGCACGAAGTACGACCAGATCTTCGTACCCGAATACAACCTCGGCGCCATGGAGAACCCGGGACTTGTCACCTTCACGGAGCAGTACCTCTTCCGCTCCACGCCCACGCCGGCGCAGCTGCAGGGACGGGCCAACACGGTGCTGCACGAGATGAGCCACATGTGGTTCGGCGACCTCGTGGTGCCACGCTGGTGGGGCGATCTCTGGCTCAAGGAATCCTTCGCCGAGTTCATGGGCAGCCACGTCTCCGTGGAGGCCGCCGGCTTCGACGAGGGCTGGGTGAACTTCGCCACCAACCGCAAGGTGGGCGCCTACCTCGCGGATTCGATGCCCACGACGCATCCCATCGTCGCCGACATCCCGGATCTCGAGGCCGCCAAGACGAACTTCGACCGGATCACCTACTCCAAGGGCGCCTCCGCCCTCACCCAGCTGGTGCACTACGTGGGGCTGCCGGCCTTCCTCGCGGGCTCGCGCCGCTACTTCGCCGCCCACCCGTTCTCCTCCGCCACGCTGACGGATTTCATCGCGGCGCTGGATCAGGAGACGGATCGCGACCTCACCACTTGGATCGACGCCTGGCTCAAGGCCGCGGGTCACGACACCCTCAGCGCCACCGTCCTCAGCCACCCGGAGGATGGCACCATCCGTGAGCTGGTCATCCACCGGGACTTCTTCGGTGCAGGCGATCCTGAAGCCAACCGCCCGCACGCCACCACCGTCGGCCTCTACCGGCTCAACGGGCACCAGTTGGAACTGGATGTCCGCTACGACGTGGTGCTCCACGAGGGCGAAACCACCGTGCCCTTCGCCATCGGCCGGCCGCTGCCGGATGTGGTGCTGCTCAACGACCTTGACCAGACCTTCGCCCGCATCGCGCTCGACGACGCCTCCCGCAACGTGCTCCTTCGTCACGTCGGCACGCTGGAGCCCCTCGCCCGTGCCGTGGCGTGGACCGCCCTCTGGAACGAGGTGCGGGCCGGCATCCTCGCGCCCGGCGGGTTCGTCGACGCCGTGCTCGCCGCGGATGAACAGCAGACCGGCGTGCTGTCCTCCCTGGTGGAGCGGGCCTTGACCGCCGTGTCGCGCTACAGCCGGGATGCTGAATTGGCCGCAGCATGGCGCGACGGCGCCCGGGCGATGGCCCAGGCGGCCGAGCCAGGCACAGCCACGCAGGGCCTGTGGGCCCGCGCCTACCTCCGCGCCGCTGCTCTGGCGCATGAGGACGTGCGCTGGATCCTCGACGGCGGCCTCGGCGGCTTGGAGCTCTCGGCGGATGTCACCTGGGCCGTGTGGCACAGCCTCGCTGCGCAGGGCGCAGCCTCCGACGAGGAACTGGACGCCGCCCTGGCCGCCGACGACACCGCCGCGGGCCGTACCGCCCGCCTGCGGGCGTGGGCCTCGCGGCCGGAATCCGTGGTCAAGGAAGAGAGCTGGCGCCGGGCGCACGCCGTCGGATTGGAGACGAACGACGCCGTGGATGCGCTGCTGGCGGGGTTCAACGCCGCTGGCCAGGGGGAGCTGCGGGCGCCATACGCCGAGCGCTACTTCGAGGAGCTGGAGAACGTGTGGCGGGAGCACCCCATCGAGATCGCCTTGCGGCTGGTGCGGGGCGGCTTCCCCGACGGCGGCGCCGCGGCGGGCCACGAGTGGCTGGCCGCGCACCCGGATGCCCCCGGCACTCTGGTGCGGGTGGTGCGTGAGGAGATCTTCGAGGACGAGGTCGCCGCGACGGTATTGCGCGCGTAAATGTCCTCCAGGTGGCCTGACCCCCATCGAAAACAGGGGGGTCGGGTCAGGTGGGGGACAATTGTGCGCACGTCCTTCGTGGCATACGGTCCGTCGTGAGCATCCGGCGGCTTCGTCGCGGGACCCTCAGGAACCGGTAGATTTGGGCGAGTGGTGGACACCGTCGAGCATGCAGCCGATACCCCAGATCTTGAGCAGCCCTACCCGGCGCTGGGGGTCAAGGATGACGAGTATCAGATGATCCGCAGCACCCTCGGCCGGCGACCCACATCGGCTGAACTCGCGATGTACTCGGTGATGTGGTCTGAGCACTGCTCCTACAAGTCATCCAAGGTGCACCTGAAGAAGTTTGGCTCACTCTTGCAGGAAACGCCGCGCGGGCCGCTGCTGGCCGGCATCGGCGAGAACGCCGGCGTCGTCGACATCGGCCAGGGCTACGCCGTCACCTTCAAGGCCGAATCCCACAACCATCCGTCGTTCGTGGAGCCCTATCAGGGTGCGGCGACCGGCGTCGGGGGCATCGTGCGCGACATCCTGGCCATGGGCGCCCGCCCCATCGGGGTGATGGATTCGCTGCGCTTCGGCCCGCTCGACGCCCCGGACACCCGTCGCGTGCTGCCAGGTGTGGTTTCGGGTGTGGGCGGCTACGGCAACTGCCTGGGCCTGCCCAACATCGGCGGCGAAGTGCAGTTCGACCCCACCTACCTGGGCAACCCTCTCGTCAACGCCCTGTGTGTGGGCGTCTTGCGCCACGAAGACCTCCACCTGGCGCACGCCTCTGGCGTGGGCAATCAGGTGATCCTGTTCGGCGCGGCCACCGGCGGCGACGGCATCGGTGGCGCATCGATCCTCGCCTCGGAAACCTTCGACGAGGACGGCCCAGCCAAGCGACCCAGCGTGCAGGTGGGCGACCCCTTCATGGAGAAGCTCCTCATCGAATGCACCCTGGAACTCTTCCAGGCGGGCGTGATCACCGGGATCCAGGATTTCGGCGCCGCCGGCATCTCCTGCGCCACCTCGGAGCTTGCCTCGGCCGGCGACGGCGGCATGTTCGTCAACCTCAACCTCGTGCCCCTGCGCGATCCCAACCTCGCTCCCGAGGAGATCCTCATGAGCGAATCACAGGAGCGCATGATGGCCGTGGTGGAGCCCGGCAACGTCGAGCGTTTCATGGAGATCTGCGCCAAGTGGGACGTGCAGGCAACGGTGATCGGCGAGGTCATCGAGGGAGACCGCCTCATCATCCAGTGGGACGGCCAGACCATCGTCGATGTTGATCCGAAGACCGTCGCCCACGAGGGCCCCGTCTACCAGCGGCCCTATCACCGCCCCCAGTGGCTCGACGACGTGCAGGCGGATGCTGCCGAGGATCTGGAGCGCGACAATTCCCCAGAGGGCCTCAAGTACGCACTCTTCCGCGTCCTGTCGCATGGCAACGTGGCGGACAAGAGTTGGGTGACGCAGCAGTACGACCGGTACGTGCGCGGCAACACCGTCCTCGCCCAGCCCGAGAACTCCGGGATGCTGCGGATCGACGAGGAATCCGGCTTGGGCATCGCTCTCTCGCTGGACGCCAACTCCCGCTTCACCTACCTCAACCCGTACCTCGGGGCGCAGCATTCGCTGGCGGAGGCCTACCGCAATGTGGCCGTGACGGGCGCAGAGCCCGTGGCCATCACAGATTGCCTCAACTTCGGCTCCCCGGAGGATCCGGAGGTCATGTGGTCGTTTGCGGAGGCCGTCCTGGGACTGGTCGACGCCTGCCACGAGCTCGGCGTCCCTGTCACAGGAGGCAACGTGTCCCTGTACAACCAGACGGCGGACGTGCCCATCCTGCCCACGCCCACCGTCGGTGTGCTGGGCGTGATCGACGACGTGGCCACCCGCATCCCGGCGGCATTCCGGCACACGGGCGACGCCATCCTGTTGCTCGGCGAGACGTCTGAGGAGTTGAGTGGATCCATCTGGGAGGCCGCCGTGCACGACGGGCACTTGGGCGGGTTGCCGCCCCGGGTGCGCTTGCGCGGGGAGATGGCCTTGGCCCGGGTGATGGGTGAGGCGGCGCGGCGGGGGCTGGTGTCGTCGGCGCATGACGTGAGTGAGGGCGGGCTGGCCGTGGCGTTGGCGGAATCCGCGTTCAGGGGCGGGAAGAGCTTCGCGGTGACGTTGCCGGAGGGATGCCCCACCGTCGGGATGTTTGCTGAATCTGCGGCGAGGGCGGTGGTGTCGCTTGCTGGTGCCGCGTTGGAGGAGTTCGAGGCCCTGTGCGGCGAGCATGGCGTACCGGTGCAGCGGTTGGGCGAGGTGACCGGGGGCCCGGATCTCGAGTTCGTTGGGTTGTTGTCAGTACCGGCGGCGGAGGCTCAGGCCGCGTGGCGGGCTCCTATTCCTGCGGCGATGGGCTGACAGCCTTCTCCGGCGGCTTGACCAGATCCCGGAGCTCGGCGGCGAACTCCCAGGCCTCCTTGAGGTCGTCGAGGGTCGCGCCCGGGCGCTTGTCAGAGCCGTACTCGGTGGCGTTGCGCACGAGCCGCAGCCACTCGAAGCCCTCGGTGTCGAAGCCCTTCACCAGCTTGGCGGCGGCTTGGCCTGTCGCGGCGTGGGAACCGGCGGACTTGGCGCGGAAGCCGTGCTCGAGGAGGAGCGCGGTGAGCTCCTTGCGGATGGAATCGTAAGCCAGGGAGAACGCGCCAGCGATGTCCGTGTGCCCGATCATGCGGGAGCTGGCCAGGTGCGCCTGCGCCTGCTCGCGGAGGAGCGCCACCTGATGGGGGTCGCGTTCGACGCTCTCGATCCGGCGTTCCTTGATGAGATCAGCCAGTGCCTTGCGGGACATGACTCCACCCTACGGCGCGACACAGGTTTGCGGGGGTTAGAGCGGCAGCGGAACCAGGGGGCCGGCCTGGACGGTCTTGGTGAAGCCTGTTGAGGGGGCGTCCCACTCGTCGCGGGGGAGGACGGTGAGGTTGACGTCGCGGTGGAGGAGTTCGGTCGCCTCGGCCTGAATGCGGCTGGCGGCGCGGCGGGAGACGGTGCCGATGAGCAGCACGTCGATGTCTTCGGGGTATGGGCCGGTCTCGCCGTGCCGACGGGCGGCCCAGGAGCCATAGATGAAGGCCTCCTCGAGCCCCTTGGTCTTGGCGAGCAGATGGGGGAGGACGGCGGGCGGGCCATAGGTGAGCGTGAGCAGTTCGGTGAGGGAGGGGGTGAGCGGATGCTCTGGATTCACGCGGACGAGCCGGGCGCGGCCGATGCGTCGCTCGCTGACCAGGTGGGCCTCGGCAAGGCGCTCCACCTCGCCGTGGACGGTGCTGAGCCCGGCGTCGAGAAGTTCTGAGAGATCGGTGAGGGTGTACTCGCGATCTGGGTGGAGGAAGAGGGCGGCGAGGAGGTCGCCTTGGAGGTCGGTGCGGAGAAGTGGGGCGATGGCGGGGGGTCGCTTCTTCATGAAACCAGAATACATCTTCGATGTATGCGAAATATGGGTACGCCTGGCTGGGCCGGGAAGAGGACCCAAATCTAGATTCGGGACCGCAGACGGGCCCGAATCTAGATTTGGGAGCTTTTCCTGGGTGGGACCTGGGGTGCTGAATCTAGATTTGGGACGGCAGACGGGCCCAAATCTAGATTTGGGTCTCTCGCCGAGGGGAAGGCGAAGGGCGTGAGTAGGGTTGGGGGCATGCATGATCGCGTCACTGAAGTACTGCCGTCCGTCCTGAGCGACCTGAAGCGCCTCATCGCCATCCCGTCGGTCTCGTCACTGCCGGAGCACGACGACGACGTGCTCGCCGCCGCAGAGACGGTCGCCCAACTGCTGCGCGAGGTTGGCTGCCCCGACGTGCAGTTCCTCGATGCCGGCGGCAAGCCCGCCGTCTACGGGCACTTCCCGGCGCCGGAAGGCCAGCCGACGGTGCTGCTGTACGCGCACTACGACGTGCAGCCCATCGGCGACCCCGATGCCTGGACCACGCCCGCCTTCACCGCGTCGGAGCGCGATGGTCGCCTGTACGCCCGCGGCTCGGCGGATGACAAGGCCGGCTTCGCGCTGCACCTCGCCGCGCTGCGCGCCTTTGAGGGCAACCCGCCCGTGGGCGTGAAGATCTTCATCGAGGGCGAAGAGGAGATCGGCTCACCGTCGATGAAGGATCTCCTCGACAAGTACCCGGCGGAGCTCGCCGCCGACGTGTTCGTGATCGCGGATTCCATGAACTGGACGGTGGGTCAGCCCGCGCTGACCACCACGTTGCGCGGCCTGATCGACGCCGTGGTCACCGTCTCCACCCTGGAATCCGGCGTCCACTCCGGCCAGTGGGGCGGGTTGGCGCCCGACGCGTTGACCACGCTGTGCCGCGTGCTGGCCACGCTGCATGACGAGCAGGGCAACGTCGCCATCGAAGGCCTGGCGCAGGACCCGGAGCCCAGCATCGACTATGAGGACGACGCCCAGCTCCGCGCCGAGGCGGGCATCCTGGACGGCGTCCACTGGATCGGCGAGGGGAAGGCCTCCGCGCGCATGTGGACCAAGCCCGCGTGCAGCGTGCTCGCCATCGATGCCACGCCGGTGAAGGACGCCTCCAACACCCTCATCCCGTCGGCCCGCGCCAAGGTGAGCTTGCGGCTCGCGCCCGGCGACGACCCGGTCACGGCCGAGAAGGCGCTGCGCGCGCACCTCGAGAAGCACACCCCGTGGGGCGCGCAGATCGACATCAAGTCTGAGCGCGGGGGAGCGGGGAGCCGCACCAGCCTCGACGACGCGCGCGCCCAGTCCGCCGTCGCTGCCATCCGTGATGCGTTCGGGATGGAGCCCGTGGAGATGGGCATCGGCGGCTCGATCCCGATCGTCGGGGAGTTCAGCAAGCGCAATGACGGTGCGCTGGTGCTGGTCACCGCTGTGGTGGACCCGACGTCGCGGATGCACGGGATCGACGAGTCGCTCGACCTTGGCGATTTCGCCAAGGCCGCGCTCGCCGAGACGTTGCTGCTGCAGAACCTCGCCGTCGCTGATTGAGCGGGGCTGAGGGTCCAAGCTTCAAGGAGTGGCCTAGCCCAAGGGTGAAGGCCCAAGACACCCTTGGCGGCCCTTCGTCGGATCGCGCTGCTCCTTCGTCGCAGGCGATCCGCTCAG
>JAUNUF010000109.1 GCA_030538315.1 Propionibacteriaceae bacterium | reverse complement strand
CCGGTGATGATGTAGATCACGCGGCGGCCAACGGCGACGGCGTGGTCAGCGAAGCGCTCGAAGTACCGGCCGAGCAACGCCACGTCGACGGCGCCCTCCACCGAGATATCTGCCCCCTCGCGGAAGATCTCCGTGAAGTGCTCACGGCGCAGATCATCCATGCGGGCATCGATGGCGGCCAGCGTGTGGGCGCCCTTGGCATCGCGATCTGCCAGCGACAGGCGGGCCACGTCGATGACCTCTTCAGCGATGTGTGCCATCTCGCGGAAGTTGGCCTCGAAGCGCTCCGGCACCGCGTGGGCGGGGTAGCGAAGGCGGGCGATCTTCGCGATGTGTGCCGCGAGGTCACCCATGCGGGCGAGCTCGAACACCACGCGGATGGCGGAGACGATGGTGCGGAGTTCTCCTGCAACAGGCGCCTGCAGGGCCAGGAGGCTGAGGCACTGGTACTCCAGCTCCTCATGCATCTGATCCAGCTGCGCGTCGTTGGTGATGACGGCCTCGGCACGGCCGAGATCTGCGGTGAGCAGGGATTCGGAGCTCTCACGGATGGCAATTTCCACAAGGTCTGCCATGTGGACGAGGCGGTCAAGGACCGAATTGAGTTCCTCGTGGTAGCTGGTGCGCATTGATGCTCCTTTTGTCAAGGCTTATGACGAGTCTAGCTGGGCATGGCTCGCAGATGAGGCTATGAGCCGCAGGTACGGGGGCGTGTCTGCCGGGTGAACACAGCGTGAACTCCACGTGAAGGATTCGTAACCTGGGCTCCGGCAAGCCTGCCCCGAGTGGTGGTTTGTCCCGTGAGACATATGATGAACCCATGTATCCAGCGGTCGCGGGCATCATTGGGGCGTGCCTGGCCCTGGTGGTGGTGGCGTTCGTCCACATCGTCCGACGCGGCCTCGTGCGGCGCCGCGAGTTGGAGGCCCGCGGGAACCCGGTGGCAAGCGAAGAGGTGCGCACCGTCATGGACCTGCTGCACTCCGGCGCAATGCTGGTGGGGCCGCACGATGAGATCCTCCACGTGAATGAACCGGGCGTTGTCCTCAGCCTCGCCCGTGGCAGCCGCGTGGGATTCGCCACCCTGCTGGACAAGATCCGTGAGGTGCGCGCCAGCGGCGTCACCTACCGCGGGTCGATCAAGCGCGAGATGCATCCGGGCGCTGACCCGCTCGAGCTCACCACGCGCATCGCCGTCCTCGGCGAGTCTGCGGTACTGGTCATCGCGGATGACGAGTCGACGCAGCGCAGGATCGAGGCCGTGCGGCGAGATTTCGTGGCCAACATCTCGCATGAACTGAAGACCCCCATCGGCGCGCTCAGCGTGCTGGCCGAAGCCGTCGAGGCGGCCAGCGATGATCCCGAAGCCGTGCAGCGCTTCGCCGGCCGGTTGCAGCACGAGAGCTCCAGGCTGGCCGAGCTGGTCAACCAGATCATCGACCTCTCCCGCCTCCAATCGGAAGACCCGTTGCTCAGCCGCGAGATCGTCGACGTGCACGAAGTCGTCACCGAGGCAGTGGACCGCTCCCAGGAGCGGGCAGACAACCGGCAGGTGAGCCTGATCGTGGCGCGCACCTCCCACGCCTACGTCATCGGAGACCGCTGGCAGCTGGCAGACGCGGTCAGCAACCTGGTGCAGAACGCCATCAACTACTCCGACGAGCGTGCCCGCGTGACCCTCAGCATCCTGCAGGTCACCGCCGAGGGTGACCGATTCGTCGAGATCAAGGTGTCAGACAACGGCATCGGTATCAGCCCAGAGGAGCAGGAGCGCATCTTTGAGCGCTTCTACCGCGTGGACTACGGCCGCTCCCGCGATGCGGGCGGCACCGGCCTCGGGCTGAGCATCGTCCGCCACATCGCCCTGGCCCACGGCGGCTCCATCCGCGTGTGGTCCCGCCCCGGGCAGGGCTCCACATTCACCCTTCGCCTACCGGCCTATCTCGGGCCGGATCCCCAAGAATCCGCCCTCGTTGAGGAGAACTGATGACCCGCATCCTGATCATCGAAGACGAAGACTCGTACCGCGACGCCACCAGCTTCATGCTGCGCAAGGAGGGCTTCGACGTCGTCACCGCAGCCGATGGCGCGGAGGGGCTGGCCGAGTTCGACAAGAACGGGGCAGATCTGGTGCTGCTCGACCTGATGATGCCGGGCATCCCCGGAGTCGAGGTGTGCCGCCAGTTGCGCAACCGCGGCAACGTCGCCATCGTGATGGTCACTGCGCGGGATTCCGAGGTGGACAAGGTGGTGGGCCTGGAGCTGGGTGCCGATGACTATGTCACCAAGCCGTTCAGCCACCGCGAGCTGGTGGCCCGCATCCGCGCCGTGCTGCGTCGGGGCCAGGATCAGGTGCTCCTGCCCGAGGTGGTCGAGGTGGGCGGAGTGCGCATCGACGTCGAGCGGCATCAGGTCACCGTCGACGGCGAGGACGTGCGCTTCGCGCTGCGTGAGTTCGAGCTGTTGGAACTGCTGCTGCGCAACGCAGGTCGTGTGATGACGCGGGGCCAGCTGATCGACCGCATCTGGGGCAGCGACTACGTGGGCGACACCAAGACGCTCGACGTGCACATCAAGCGGCTGCGTTCGAAGATCGAGAAGGATCCGTCCAGCCCGCAGCGGCTGATCACCGTGCGGGGCTTGGGTTACAAGTACGAGGGGTGATCAGACAAGCCCTTCGTCGCCACTGGGTGCTCGCAAGCTCGCACTTGCGGCGCTCAGGGACCCGCGTGGGATCAGGCGTTGGCGAAGGCCTCGGCGAAGTCTTCGTGCTCCGAGCTCAGCACCGTCGTGTCAACGGTCATGACCGTGCTGTCTGCGAAGGACACCTTCACCTGCGCCAGGCGACCCAGCTGCAGATCTGGGTTGGTGAAACCGGTCTCGGAGCCGTCGAGGTACACGGACTTGCCGCGGGGGATGGGGGCGGAGTAGCCCAGATCCGTGGGCTCGCCCCAGCTCTGGAAGCCGTCTTCAGCGGCGACGGTGATGCCGGTGACCTCAGCCGCGTCGTCGCGGGAGTGGATGCCGCCCAGCAGTACGGCCTTGCCGGATTCGTCTGCCACCACCACGATGTTGCGCAGCTTGTAGCCGCCCTCATCGCTCTGCGTGCCAGCGGCCGGAGGGGAATCAGGAATCCATCCGCCGCGCGTGCAGGCGCTCAGCGAAAGGGCGAGTGCGGCTGCGGCAATGATGGCCGCGGCGCGGCGCATGGGCTTGCTCATGTGTCCTCCGGTTAGGGGCATGGTTGGGCACATACTAACCAGTTCTGGGCCCCTCATGCGAAGTTCTCACCGGCTTCGCGGACCCCGGCGCAATGGGCACCTTCCGGCGGTGTATAAGGGCCTGCTAGAATTGAGGGTGGAAAGGTGGTCTTCAAGTATGACTTTTTCGATCGGTGAGACGGTCGTCTACCCCAATCATGGAACGGCTGTCATCGAGGACATCGAGAACCGGACGATCAAGGGTGAGGACAAACTGTTCCTCGTCCTGCGCGTTCTTGGTCAAAATGACCTTGTGATTCGCGTCCCGTCCGACAACCTCGACCTCGTCGGTGTGCGCGACGTGGTGGACCAAGAAGGTCTGGAGAAGGTGTTCGATGTGCTTCGTGCCGAGCACACTGAGGAGCCGGCCAACTGGTCGCGTCGCTTCAAGGCGAACATGGAAAAGCTCCACTCCGGCAACGTGATCAAGGTCTCGGAGGTCGTCCGCGATCTCTGGCGCCGTGATCGTGACAAGGGCCTCTCGGCAGGCGAGAAGCGGATGCTGGCCAAGGCCCGCTCCATCCTCGTGGCTGAGCTCGCGCTCGCAGAAGATGTTGATGAGGAGAAGGCAGAAGTTCTTCTGGACGAAGTGCTCGCCTCCTGATCTGATTCAACCGTGTTCAACACTGAAATACCGGTCGTCGCCGTTGTGGTGGCGGCCGGTATTGGTTCCCGGCTGGGTGCGCCCGTGCCGAAGGCCCTCGTCGAGCTCGACGGCGTCCCGCTGGTTCGGCACGCCGTCGAGGCATTGATCGACGGCGGGGTGCAGGCGTTGGTCGTCACCATCCCCGCG
Source organism: Propionibacteriaceae bacterium (assembly GCA_030538315.1). GTDB lineage: Bacteria > Actinomycetota > Actinomycetes > Propionibacteriales > Propionibacteriaceae > Arachnia. The sequence continues at coordinate 3,123 of JAUNUF010000109.1, read as the reverse complement.
GGGTATGAGTTGGCGTTCGATGAAGCCCTCGCCGGGGTCGCGGCCCCGGTGCATTGCGTGCCTGGCGGGGCCAGCAGGCAGGAATCCGTTGCCCTTGGCCTGGCGGGGCTCGATGCGTCAGATGACGCCGTCGTGCTGGTGCACGACGCGGCCCGTGCCCTCGTACCCCCCGCGGTGGTGCGGGCAGTGGTGGATGCCGTTGCCGGTGGCGCCGAATCAGCCGTGCCCGTCGTGCCGGTCGTCGATTCGATCCGCCGCGTGGATGACGACACCTCCGTGGTGGTCAACCGGGCGCGCCTGCGGGCCGTGCAGACCCCGCAAGGCGCGCGGCTTGGGGCCCTTCGCGCGGCTCATGCCGCCGTCGCTCAGCAGGGCGTGGAGGTCACGGATGACGCCACCGTCTGCGAGTTCGCCGGGATGCGCGTCGCCCTCGTCGCGGGTCACCGCGACGCCCTCAAAGTCACGGAGCCCACGGATCTCGTGCTGGCCTCCGCCATCCTCCGTAGCCGGAAGGAGAGTTGATGCGCGTCGGCATCGGCACTGATGTGCACCGCTTGGAGGAGGGCGTGCCCATGTGGGTGGCCGGCCTCCACTTCCCCGATGAGCCCGCTGGGCTGTCTGGCCACTCGGACGGCGACGTCGTGGCCCACGCCGCCTGCGACGCCCTGTTCGGCGCCGCTGGGCTGGGAGACATGGGCTCCAACTACGGCACCTCGGAGCCTGAGTGGGCCGGGGCCAGTGGGGTCGCCTTCCTGGCAGAAACTGCCCGGCGCATCCGCGAGGCAGGCTTTGAGATCGGAAACGTTTCTGTGCAGCTGATCGGTAACCGGCCTCGCTTTGCTGCCCGCCGTGAGGAGGCGTGCGAGACGCTGAGCGAAGCGTTGGGGGCTCCGGTCACCGTCACGGCCACCACCACGGATGGTGTGGGGCTGTCGGGTCGCGGTGAGGGTGTCGCCGCCGTCGCCGTCGCCCTCATCCACTGAACCGGGCCGCGGCTACGCTGGATGCACGTCCACGAGGAGAATGTGCATGAAGACGACCGGTCTGTTGTTGGGATGTGTTGCGGCGGCGCTGTTCGCCTCTGGGTGCAGCCCCACCGCGGCGCCACCCGCACCGCCCACCCAGACGACGGCGGCTTCACCCACGGAGCAGACCCCGGCCACCGACGCCCCGACAACCGAGCCCACCGGGGCACAGACGACGGAGGCGCCGTCCCCGGAGACTGGCCAACCCCCGGCGGAGAAGCCGACGCGCGTGGACCCGGAGATCCTCCCGGAGAGCATCGGTGAATGGGAGCTCGACAAGGAACTGATCTACTACTCGCGCGGCCACATCCTGGATGGTGACGACGAGATCGTCGCAATCATGGTCGAGTACGGCGACATCGAGGACTGGAAGGCCACCATGACTGACATGGAAGAGGTGGCAGGCGGCTTCTGTGGGGTCGACGGCTCTGCGTCGTGGTGCATGAAGGACAGCCCCACCTATGGGCTGGTTCTCGTGCAGGGCCAGGGGTTGGAGCAGGCTCGCGAGATCTCCGAGGTCGTATTCTCGCTGGTCTGAAACTCACATGGGAAGGGCCCGCGACGCAGCAGCGTCGCGGGCCCATCCGCATGGGGATCAGATCAGATCTCGAAGCCCGGGTAGAGCGGGTGCAGGTTGAGCAGGCGCTCAGCCTCCGCCAGCGAGTTGTCGCGCGCGGCCTCGTCCAACTCGTACTTGGCCTTGCTGGGCGCACCGGCGGACGTGGTGGTGGGCTGGGTGGCCTTGAGCACGCCGGTGATCATGTCTGCGACGGCGTCCATGTCCGACGTGGTGAACCCACGCGAGGTCAGCGCCGGGGTGCCGAGGCGCACGCCGGAGGTGTACCAAGCGCCGTTGGGATCGTTCGGCACTGAGTTGCGGTTGGTGACGATGCCAGCGTCGAGCAGCGCGGCCTCACCCTGGCGGCCGGTGAGGCCGAACGAGGTGGTGTCGAGCAACACGATGTGGTTGTCCGTGCCGTTGGTCACCAGCTTGGCGCCGCGCTTCATCAGGCCCTCGGCCAGCGCCTTGGCGTTGTCTGCCACGGCCTGCGCGTAGGTCTGGAACTCGGCGGTGCGGGCCTCCGCAAGCGCCACGGCCTTGGCGGCCATCACATGGGACAGCGGGCCGCCCAACACCAGCGGGCAGCCACGGTCCACCGACGGGGCGTACTCCGCCGTCGCCAGCACCATGCCGCCGCGGGGGCCGCGGAGCGACTTGTGGGTGGTGGTGGTCACGACATCTGCGTAGGGGACAGGATCCTCCTCGCCGGTGAACACCTTGCCGGCTACCAGGCCAGCAAAGTGGGCCATGTCCACCATGAGCACGGCGCCCACCTCGTCGGCGATGTCGCGCATCTTGGCGAAGTTGATGCGGCGCGGGTAGGCGGAGTAGCCAGCCACGAGCACCAGCGGCTTGAACTCCTTGGCCTGCGCGCGCAGGGCCTCGTAATCCAGCAGCTCCGTCTCGGGATCTGTGCCGTAGGAGCGCTGGTGGAACATCTTGCCGGAGACGTTGGGGCGGAAGCCGTGGGTGAGGTGACCGCCGGCATCCAGCGACATGCCCAGGAGGCGCTGATCGCCGAAGCGACGGCGCAGCGTTTCCCAATCCGCCTCGCTGAGCTCCGCAACGCCCTTCACGCCGAACTCCTGCAGGGCGGGAGACTCGATCTTGTGGGCCAGGATTGCCCAGTAGGCGGTGAGGTTCGCGTCGATGCCGGAGTGGGGCTGCACGTAGGCATACTCCGCGCCGAACAGCTCGCGGGCGTGCTCAGCCGCCACGGCCTCGACGGTGTCGACATTCTGGCAGCCAGCGTAGAAGCGGTGACCGACGGTGCCCTCGGCGTACTTGTCGCTCATCCAGGTGCCCATGGTGGCCAGCACCGGCAGGCTTGCGTAGTTCTCGGACGCGATGAGCTTCAGCGACGCACGCTGATCGGTGAGCTCCTGACGCGTCGCCTGTGCGATGCGGGGCTCCACCTCCTCGATCATGCCCAACAGGGTCTTGTAGGCCGACGAGATCGACTCCAGATCGCTCACAGTTCTCCTTGGTTCGTGTGGTGAGGCCTACTCTAGACCCGCACGCTGCTGAGACCCCTCG
>JAUNUF010000108.1 GCA_030538315.1 Propionibacteriaceae bacterium | reverse complement strand
GTTCGAACCGGGCGCGGGTGAAGACGAGGTGGTGGACTTCCTGCTGGCTGCCACCGCCATCGGTGTGCTGCTCAAGATCAACGCCTCCATCTCCGGCGCCGAAGTGGGTTGCCATGGCGCAGGTGCTGGGCGGCTCCCCCGCGCAGGTGGAGAACGCCGCCGAAGTTGGCCTCGAACACAACCTGGGTCTGACCTGCGACCCCATCGGCGGCCTGGTGCAGGTGCCGTGCATCGAGCGCAACGCCATGGCCTCAGTGAAGGCGATCAACGCCGCGCAACTGGCGCTCAGCGGCGACGGCCGGCACCGCGTCACTCTCGACCAGGCCATCCGCACCATGCGCGACACCGGGCGCGACATGCTCAGCAAGTACAAGGAGACCTCCGAGGGTGGCCTCGCCGTCGCCTTCATCGAATGCTGACCCGCCCGCCTGCCCCCGCACACACCAGCAGCGATAGGCTGGAGGCTCACGAAGTAAAGGATTCGCTCATGCGCGTGCTCGTCACCGGTGGCGCCGGCTACATCGGCTCCCACACCACCCTCGCTCTCCTTCAGGCCGGTCACGACGTCCTTGTTGTCGACGACCTGTCCAACAGCTCCGAAGAGTCGCTGCGCCGCGTCGCTGATCTCGCCGGCCGGGCCCCCCAGTTCGTGGAGGCCAACGTCCGCGACGAAGCAGCGCTTGACAAGGCGTTCACCGAGTTCCAGCCGGATTCCGTGATCCACTTCGCAGGGCTCAAGGCCGTGGGCGAGTCCACCGAGATTCCCGTGACCTATTACCGCGAGAACATCGGCTCCACCATCACCCTGCTCGAGACCATGGCCAAGCACGGCTGCACCCGCATCGTGTTCTCCAGCTCCGCCACCGTCTACGGCGAGGAATCCGAGCCCCCCTTCACCGAGGACGCCCCCACCGGCGCCACCAACCCGTACGGCCGCACCAAGCACATGCTTGAGCAGATCCTTGAGGATGCGGCGGCCGCCAACCCTGAGCTCTCCGTCGCGATTCTGCGCTACTTCAACCCCATCGGCGCGCACGAATCCGGCCGCATCGGTGAGGATCCGAAGGGCATCCCCAACAACCTGCTGCCGTTCGTCGCGCAGGTCGCCGCCGGCCGCCGCGAGAAGCTGATGGTCTTCGGCGACGACTACCCCACGCCGGATGGCACCGGCCGCCGTGACTACATCCACGTCGTGGATCTCGCCGCCGGTCACCTCGCCGCGCTCAACTACCTGACGGATCACCAGGGCTACTTCGTGTGGAACCTGGGCACCGGCCAGCCGTCGTCCGTGCTGGAGATCGTCCACGCGTTCGAGGCAGCGGCTGGCATGGAGATCCCCTACGACGTGGTGGCCCGCCGCCCCGGGGACGTCGCGGAGAGCTACGCCAACGTGGACAAGGCCCACTCAGAGCTCGGTTGGCGCGCGCAGAAGAGCGTGGCAGATGCCTGCGCAGATACCTACCGCTGGCAGCACGACAACCCCAACGGGTTCGCAGACGCCTGAGCTGAACTGAAACGACGGCGGGCCGGTGTGACAACACCGGCCCGCCGTCGCGTTCATTCCACGGCCTAGCGCGGATCCTCCTGGTCCAGGTCCACTTCGGGATCCTCGCGGCGCATCCGCATCAGCCCCACCACCAGGCCCACCGCCAGCGCAATGCCGGCCACGGGCAGCGAGCTGGCCAGCGCCTGCCAGAACACGAAGTGCTCGGACACACCCATCACCCAGTACGTGATCCAAGCCAGGCCGGCGTAACCGACGGTCATGATCAGCAGCACGAACGCCCATGCGGCCATCTTGCGCGCCGATTTCCATCCGCAGCGGCCGAGCACCAGGCCCACCACCGCGGCCAGGGCATATGGAGCGTAGGGCAGCATCGCTTCCCCGACGGCGCCGAGCCCGGTCACGAGGGCCAGCAGCCAGGACGTGGCGGGCAGGTACGCGACCCCGGTGCCCACCACGAACGTGGTGGTGTTGGGCTTGGCCAAGAGCCAGAACGACACCGCGCCCAGCAGCAGGCTGCCCACCACCGTGAACGCCACGAACATGAGGCGGAACTGTTGTTCCTCCTTGAGGTCGCCTCCCGCCACGTCGAGCTCACCGAAGAGCCCCACGAGGCTGGCAATCAGCACCAGCAACAGCCCCATTCCAACGCCGAGTGCCGCTGTGCGGGAAGGCACCGGGCCCCGATGACGCCGCCACAGGTGGAGGCCCACACCGGCGAATGCCCAAGGCATGGTGATCACCGCGTTCTGCAGCCACACGTCATAGGCGAACATGTTGAACGGGGAATCCCAGGAGGGCCCCGGGCTCTGGGACGCGGCGCGCACCACCAAGGGCACCAGCCCCACAAGCAGCCCTGCCAGCCCGATCACCAGGCCGCGCCACTCGGTGCCGCCCTCCGTGGGGGCCTCGGGAGCCTGCGCCACTCCGGGCAGCGGTTCAGTCTCAGTGTTCATGCGCTCACCTCTCCGTTCCATAGTACCGCGCGGCCCGCGATGGGCATCGCACCGCTGCGCATGCTTGTCCCCCAGTCGCCCCTCCCCCATCGAAAACAGAGGGGGTCGATGTGGAGGACATCCACGCACGCTCAGCTTGCGGACCGGGCGTCCAACTCCGCGATCAAGCGTTTCCCCGCCGTCATGCGGAAGGACTCTTCGATCAGCTCGGCGATCTCCTCCCAATCCGTACCCTCATCCAGCCGAATGCCCACCCAGCCGAACGGGCCGATGTAGCCCGGTACGTAGCCGCCGGCCTCCAGCACCGCCAGTCGCTCATCCTCCGGTAGTTGAACGGCGATCGAGTACGGCTCCTGCGTCCACACACCATCAACCTTGTGCGCCATCCCCCACCAGAGGAAAACCTTCCTCGTGAACCAGGTGGCATGCCCAACAGAGGTCTTCTGCTGCGCGTCAGGAAAAGCCATGGCGATGTCGCGCACGCGGAGGAAAACGGGATCAGTGGGGTCAAACTTCAGCTCAACGGCCATGCCTCAGTGTGCATCCCCGAACCGCCTACAACAGTGTATTCTCCCAATATCGACAACCGGCGGGGGCCAGGGAGGGGTACATGACGCCAGTGGAGCCAACCGGCGCCAGTCATGACGTTGCACCACACGAACTGTTCTTCTCAACCACAGACGCCAAAGGCATCATCAAGCAGGCCAACAGCGTCTTCGTTCGGTTGTCGCGGTTCTCACGCGAACAGTTGGTGGGTGCGCCACACAACATCATCCGTCACCCAGCCATGCCCGGCGGCGCCTTCCTCCTGATGTGGCTCACACTCCAGCAGGGCAAGCCATTTTGCGCCTACGTGGACAATCTGGCCGCGGACGGATCCCAATACACCGTGTTCGCCACCGTCACACCGCTGGGCGACGACTACCTCTCAGTGCGGGCCCGGCCCGCCGTCGGCGCACTGCTCGACGCGGCGCGTGGCCTGTATGCGGCAACCCGCCCACTCGAACTTGAGGCCCGCGCGAACGGGGCAAGCGCCCACGACGCGGCGGTGGCGGGGCTGGAGCGGCTCGCCCATCTTCTGGGCGAGGCGGGCATCCCCAGCTACGACGCGTTCATCCAGCAGGCCCTGCCCGCCGAGGTCGCGGCCCGCGCGGGCGCCACCGAGCGACGCTCCGCGGACGGACCCCTGGGGCAGCTGCTGGCCGAGACCCAGCAGCTCCGCAACTCGCTGGGCGCCTGGGTGGCGCAACTCGATGAGCTGCAGAAGCTGGCCGACGACCTGGTGCAGGGCGGCGCAGACCTCCAACGTGCCACGGTGGCCGGCGAGGAATCCGTGCAGGAGATCTCCGAGGCGCTGGCGCGGAGCGAGGGGTTCTCGCCCCTGTCCGGGATGCTGTCACTCTGGGCCCAGATGACCCCGGAGGTGGCCAGTCACGTCACGCCGCTGGCGGGCCGGCTGGAGGAACTGCGCTCTCGCACCGCGGACACGCGGTTCCGGATCGCGCTCGCGGCGCTGCACTCAGAGACGGTGGAGCAGTTCGTGGGCGAGCTGATCGACGGCGGCCCGGGCTCAGATGAGGCCCGCCCCGCCATCCTTGATCTCACCCGCGCGCTCCATGAAGGCATCGCGGAGGCCTCCACGGCGCTGAGCCAGCACACCCAGCTGGCCAACGCCGTCGCAGACGAGGCGCAGCAGATCGTCTCGCTCATGCGCATTCCCACCACGGTGCTCGCCACCTGGCAGGCGATGGCCGCCGGGCAGGATGATGCCATCACGGCGTTGCTGCCCACCGCCGCGGAAGTGGTGGACCGTGGCATCGCTGATGCGGAGCGGTTGCTGGCTCTGGCCGAGCGGTGCCGAGCGGTCGAGGTTGGGTCGCCAGACGAGATCCTCACGCACCTGCGCCAGGTGGAGGAATCCACCGGGCAACTCCAGCTGTAGCCGTCAAGACACGCTTTCTCATCGCTGATTCCCGACGTGTTCCGTTCCGCCTAGGATCGGGGGCATGCAGGATTCCCGCGCTGCCGCCGTCGAGGTGCGGTCGGTGCACGTCGATGTGGCCCGCAAGTACTTCTCACCCGAATGGTTGCACACGCTCATCCAGCGGATGGCGCAGCTGAAACTCAACGAGCTGCAACTCCACTTCTCCGAGAACGAGGGGTTCCGGCTGGAGTGTGCGAGCCATCCGGAGATCGTCTCGGAGGAGTACCTCTCGAAGGCGGAGCTGGCCGAGCTCGTCGGGTTGGCGGGCAGCCTGGGGATCGATGTGGTGCCCGCCTTGGACGTGCCCGGCCACATGGCGCAGGCGCTGCGCGCCCACCCGGATTGGGCCGCGTCGGGCACGGTTGAGGGCCGGAAGATCCTGGACTACTCCAAGCCCGAGGTGCGGGCGTTCGTCGAGGAGCTGATCGACGAGTACGCGCCGCTGTTTCCCTCCACGGCATGGCACATGGGCGGCGACGAGGTGTTCGCGCTGGATGAGGGCGCCGTCGAGGAGCGGTTCCCGAACCTGCACGGCTACGCGCTCAGCGAGGTGGGGGCCGGGGCAACGGTGATGGACGGTTACGTGCACTACCTCAACTCCGTGGCTGCCCACCTGAAGCTCCGCGGGAAGACCAGGGTGCGCGCCTGGAACGACGCCTTGTACACGCCGGGCACCGCCGTCACACTGGATCCCGACGTGGATGTGGCCTATTGGACACGCTGGCATGAGTCGATGCCGTCTTTGGAGCGCATCATCGAGCAGGGTCACAGGCTCATCAACTACAACGATGCGTACTTCTACTACGTGCTCACCACCGAGGGCCGAGCGTACTTCGAGCATCCCTCCGCGGAGGCCATCTACGACGAGTGGCGCCCGGGGGTGTTTCCAGGGCTCAACAAGGTGGGCGCGCAGATCATCCCCGACGACCATCCGGCGCTGCTGGGCGCCTCCTTCGCCATCTGGTGCGACGACCCTGGGCGCGAGACGGAGGAACAGGTGGCCGCGGGTATCCGGCTGCCGTTGGCCGCGATGGCCGCCCGCTGCTGGGATGCGGATTCGACGGCGCCCTACTCCGAGTGGGCAGCCTCGGCCACGTCTGCCTGAGCCGCAGCCTCCGCTGGTCCGTCAGGGAGGGTGCGCTCGTCCAACTCGATCCACGTCGTGTCGCACCCCGGGCAGCGATACACGGGAGCGCCCTCCACCGCTTCGTCCGTCTTCAGGGTGCCGCAGGCATCCTGACACGGCCAGCTGGTGAGGAATCGGGCGCTCATGGAGGCCAAGCGTACCTGCGCCCTCGCGGAGGTGACTACCATCGGGGCATGCAGAAACAGACGGCGGGGAGGCGCAGTCTCGCCGCCCTGCCCAAGGCCCATCTGCACCTGCACTTCACTGGGTCGCTGAGCGTGCCCGCGCTTGCTCGGCTGGCCGAGGCGCGCAACATGGAACTGCCCTCCAAGCTGATCGATGGCGTCGCCCTCGACGTGCCCTACAGCAAGCGCGGGTGGAACCGCTTCCAGCACCTGTACGACGTCGCGCGAGCCGCCGTTCGCGGCGAGGAGGCGCTGCGCGTCGTGGTGCGCAACGCCGCCGCCGAGGATGCGGCGGAGGGGTCGCGGAGGTTGGAGCTGCAGGTGGACCCCACGTCCTACGCCTCCTCCGTGGGCGGCCTACAGGAGGCCTTGGAGATCGTCTGCGACGAGGCGAAGTTGGCCTCCGCGACGACGGGGGTTCAGGTGGGCATCATCGTGGCCGCCTCCCGAGTGCGTCACCCTCTCGACGCGCGCACGCTGGCGCGGATCGCCGCCCGGCACGCCGGGCAGGGTGCAGGAGAGGTCTGCGCGTTCGGGCTCAACAACAACGAGCGCGAGGGGCGCACCCATGAGTGGGAGGGCGCCTTCCGGATCGCCCGGCGGGCTGGGCTGCCGGGAGTGCCCCACGGCGGGGAACTCTTGGGGGCAGACCACCTCGAGGAGGTCGTCGAGCATCTGGAGCCCGCGCGGATCGGCCACGGGGTGCGCGCCGTCGAGGACGCAGATCTGCTGAGCCGGATGGTGGACAAGGGCATCACCTTCGAGGTGTGCCCAGCCTCGAACGTGCAGCTGGGCGTCTACAAGGAGCATCACGACGTGCCGCTGCGCGCTCTGGTGGATGCCGGGGCCAACGTCGCGTTGGGCGCAGACGACCCCCTGCTGTTCCTCTCGCGCCTGACGGATCAGTACGAGACGGCCCGCGAGGTCCACGGGCTGAACGACGCGGAGCTGGCCAGGTTGGCGAAGTCGTCCATCGAGGCCAGCTTCGCCCCCGCCGAGGACAAGCGACGGTGGGTCAGTGAGGTCGACGACTGGCTCACCGCCCCCTGAATGCGAAAGAGCCCCGGCCGTAGCCGGGGCTCTTTGCAGGTTGCGATCAGGCGATCAGTTGGCGACGACCTCGAAGGGAACGTGCGCGGTAACAGCCTGGTGCAGCTTGATGGCGGCGGTGTGGGTGCCGACGGTCTTCACCGGCTTGGTGAAGCTGACGGAACGCTTGTCCACCGTGGGGCCACCGGCCTTCTTGACGGCCTGAGCCAGCTCGGAGGTGGTGACGGAGCCGAACAGGGCACCGGTCTCCGAGGCGCGGGCCGAAACGGAGATCGAGAGGCCCTCGAGCTGCGAGCGCAGCTCCTGGGCGTGCTCGACGCCGCGAACCTCGCGGGCGTCGCGGGCACGCTTGATGCCCTCGATCTGCTTCTCGGTGCCACGGGTCCAGCGGATGGCCTTGCCCTGGGGCAGGAGGAAGTTACGGCCGTAGCCGTCCTTGACCTCAACGACGTCGCCGGCGATGCCCAGCTTGTCAACGGTGCTGGTCAGAATGAGCTTCATCATGATGCAGATTCCCTTTC
>JAUNUF010000107.1 GCA_030538315.1 Propionibacteriaceae bacterium | reverse complement strand
CGTGAAGGGAAGATCGTGGCCGAGCTGGACGGTCACACCGTAACAGAGGAAAGCGTTATGCAACACGCCACTGGCGTGTACGAGGAAGATCAGGAATCACGATGAGTGCTGACGTTCAAACCCCCAACTTGAAGCCACAGACGCAGTCGACGCTGAGGACGCTGGGTCGCTGGTGGGACAAGGTCGGCATTATCGCCGTCCTTCTGGTGCTGATCATTGTCATGGCGATCTTCGCGGACAACTTCCTCAGCATCGACAACGGGCTCAACGTGGCCCGTGCCGTCTCCATCAACGCGATCCTGGCTGCTGGCATGACCATGATCATCATCACCGCGGGCATCGATCTGTCGGTGGGATCGATTCTGGCAGTCTCCGGCGTCACCGGAGTTCTTCTGTTCACGGCTGGCGTCCCAACGCCGCTCGCTCTATTGGGCGGTATCGCCGCGGGAGCGTTGAGCGGTTTCATCAATGGCGCGCTAGTTGCGTGGTTGGCGCTCCCGGCGTTCATCGTGACCTTGGGCTCGATGACGTATCTGCGCGGAACTGCGTACTCACTCCTCGACGGTCAGCCCCTGATTGCGAATCAGTTGGGATATCGCGCGATTGGTAACGGCGCCATCGCCGGGATACCAATCCCCGTTGTTGTGATGATCGTGGTTTACGTGGTGTTCTGGTTCCTACTTGAGCGCACCAAGTTCGGGCGTCACGTCTACGCGGTGGGCGGCAATGCGGAAGCTGCACGACTGGCTGGCATCAACGTCAAGCGGACACTGCTGTGGGTCTACACGATCGCGGGTGCAGCAGCTGGTCTGGCAGGCATCATCTTCTCTGCACGCGTCTTGTCGGCTCAGCCCACCGCCGGCACCGGGTATGAGCTCGATGCCATCGCCGCAGTCGTTCTTGGAGGAACGTCGCTGGCTGGTGGACGGGGACGTGTCATGGGCACGCTGATTGGTGCACTGATCATTGGTGTTCTCACCAATGGCCTGGTGCTTATGAACGTTCCGTTCTTCTATCAGCTGATCACCAAGGGCATCGTGATCGTATTGGCCGTTACCTTGGACAGCCTGCGCCGGATGGGCCGGGCAAGCTCCTAACCCTGCGTCTACGCCTACCAGCGGGCGGGGTAGACGGTCAGGGTCTCGACGCTGGCGTCAGGCGTGGCGTCGAGGGCGAATTTAACGGCGCTTGCCACGGAGTTCACCGCGAGGACGCGCTCGCCGTCGTAACCCTCCCTGCCTTCGGCGGATTGTTGTTCGCGCTGCATGTCGGTGTCGGTGCGGCCGGGGTGAATGGACGTGACGCGTATCCTGCCGCGTTCCTCCTGCCGGAGCACGTCGGTCCAGGCACGCAGTGCGTGCTTCGACGCGGAGTACATCCCTCCGCCCGGGCCAGCGGTGAAGCCGCCCTTCGAGTTGATCACCACGATCTGCCCCTGCGCCTCCCGCAAGTGGGGGAGCAGGAGTGCGGTGAGGTGGGACACAGCGATCACGTTGATCTCGAACATGCGCCGCCACTGCTCCCGGGTGTGGGCTTCGGAGGTGCCGTGGCCGACGATTCCGGCGCTGTGGACGATCGCGTCGAGGTGCGTGATGCGTTGCGCGGCGTCTCGGGTCGCCTCTTCGCTTGTCAGATCAGCGACGAACGGCTCGGCGCTGGGTAGCTCGGCTGCCACCTTGGCCACGCCGTCGGGAGTGGTGCCGCCGACGAGGATGTGCCAGTCGTCGGCGAGCAGGTTGGCGACGGCGCGCCCGATGCCGCGGGTCGCTCCGGTGATCAGGACGGTCTTGCGCATGGGGCCAGAGTAGTGACCTCCTTGCACGCTCCGAGGTGCGTCAGGGGCCTAGACCCAGGCTCTCGCTGTGGATAACTCCGTCTGGCTGTCTGCTCCTCAGTTGAAGATCGTAGGCATGAGGCTGGGGTGAATTGCCTATGGGCCTTTACTTGTTAAGTAAAGCTAGGTGGTCTATCGTGATGATGAAACGCAGGGAGTTGCTGCAACGCATATCCAGACATGCAAAGCAGCAGGGTCTCCTGATGGAGATCACGGAAGGTGCAAGCCACACGAAGGTGCGCGTGGGTGATCGTGTCACCGTGGTGCCGAGGCATGCCGAGATAAACGAAGTGACTGCTCGGGCAGTTCTGAAACAGATTGGGGTCTTGTTGTGAAGGTCACGGCTCAGGTTCAGCGCAGCGAGGGCTGGTGGGCGATCACCGTCCGCGAGGTGCCTGGCGTCTTCACGCAGACTCGGAGGCTGGATCAGGTGCCCAAGATGGTTACTGAGGCAGTGCGGTTGATGCTCGAGGATCCGGCTCTGGACCTTGAGATCACGGTGGCGCCCCACACCCAGTGGGATGAACTGCTGGAAGAGACAGCGCTGGCCCGAGCGGAGGCGGAAGCGGCCGCCGCTCGAGCAGCACAACTGACGCGCAACCTCGCCGTCGCGTTGACCGAGGGCGGGCTGACGGTGCGCGATGCCGGGCATCTGTTGAACGTCAGCCCTCAGCGGGTGTCGCAGTTGGTCGGCTGAGAGCGCGGGCTCTTCGACAGTTGTCTTTCAGGAAGTCGAACAGGATCCCTTGCTGGATTGCCGGGCAAGATTTGAGGATTCGCCAGAGGAAAATTGAGGATTTGCCGGATTGCCCTGCTGGACGGGCGCCGATGTTTTGGCCCGGCCTCTAGGGAAGGCCGGCTTTGTCGAACTCCTGCTGCAGTCTGGGCCGACGTCGGTGTTCCTCCCGCAGGAATGTGATGAGCTCCTCCACGTGCTGCTCCAGCCCCGTTCCTTGCGCCACCTTGGTCATGTGCTTCAGACGCACGGCTGCAGCCCGGTAGTTGTTTGCGTTGGCCTCAATAAGCATGCCGTTCACCAGTTCCGTGTGTAGGTCCAGTGCAGCGACCGGATCATCCTTGTCGAGCGCCTTGGCAAGTTCTTGCACCGTCATGGTGTCGATCGGCCCCAACTCGTGGGCCAGTTCCAGGGCGCGTGAGGGATCGCCGTCGGCAATGGCGAAGCGGACGGCCTCGTCCGGCTGAGTCTTGAGGTGTGTTTCCACCTCTTCGCGGAACTCTGGCCAGCGGCTCCCCGCCCGATCACGCAGTTGGACCGCATAGAAGCTGGAGGGCCAACGCAGGAAGACGTAGTGAGTGGCTTCCAGGAGTTGCTCAGGTTGATGCTCCGCGAGAAGCGTCAGCCAGTTGGCTGCGGCAGATCTGGACTGATGGCCGCGGTCATGATCGGTGGCCCGTTTGGCCCACTCGATGGCCAGCTCCGTTTCCCCGATCTCGAGGAACGCCTTCGACGTGTCGGTTAGCCACGCGGCCACCCGTTGGTCCCTGGCGTGGGTCCGGATGATCTCCGCGATGTTGCGGTCCAGCACGGCGAGTCTCCGGTCGTTGTGCTCCAGCGTGAACCATTCGTGGGTGTGGGAGCTCCTCCACCGCTCGTCTTCGCTGGGTTTCGGACCCAGCGACGCGCGGATGTCGGCGAGCCGCCGTCGGTATAGCTCAAGGCCTTTCTCCCCAAGGGCCGGGGCATACTCCACGATGTCCAGCGTGAAGAAATCCGCCTCACTGTGGAACTGGAAGTTGATCATCCACTCCACCAGCTTCGACGGCGGGGTCTGCGCGGCTAGGGCGGCCGAAGGGTGGAGTTCCAAGAGGCGGTCGACAGCGCTACCGATGATCCCGCTGGAATCATCAGCACGCATGATGACGCGCAGGGAACTCATCAGCGCCTTCTGGGTGATCTGGAAGAACATCTTGGGATCCGTGCCCGTGCGGTGAGCCTCAAGAACGTCGATGGCGGAGTGCATGTCCTCGCCGTGCTGGTTGGAGTCGCGCCACCGGTGTAGGTCGCGGCGGGTGCGGATGGTGTTGAGGACGATGTCGCTGAGGTCGGCTCCGGATGCTAGCGGGTTGGGCTCCATGCGCAGAGAATAATCAAGTCCTCAGCTTTGGGTTACCTCTCCATCCCACCGGTAGTGGAACCCCCGCCCAGCCCGGGATGGGGAGGAGGGGACGAGGACGCCCTCGGCCTCCAACTCCTTCAACTGCGAGCCCACGTTTGATGGGGATGCGCCGACGATCGACGCCAGCTCAGTTGTGCTGATCCGTCCCCGGTGTTCGGCGTAGACGCGGGCGACAAGTGCGCGGCGGGGAATGGGTGGCTGTTGGCCTCGTTGTTGGTAAGCCGCCTCCAGCTCCGCGCGGGCCGGCTGAGTCAGCGTGAACGCGGTCAGGCTGCCGGGCGGCGTCCCAGGGATCGGCTCGACGACGGGGGAGCCTCCCCGAGAGATCGCCGCTAGCTGCGCGATCGCATCTCGTGCCTCATCCGGCGGGCACTGCAGATATGGCGCCAAGGACAACTCGTCCAGCCAGAACTGGTCTGTGAGGAAACGGGTTGCCATGAGAAGGCGAAGATTGTGAGGCACGTCGTTGGAATCGAAGGAACGGATCCAGTCAGTCCAGGCGATGTCCGGATTGAGGCCCGACAATGCGCACACGACGTATGGCCCGCCCCTAGGTTACGGGCTGATCATAAGTCTAACCAGATAAACTTATGACCGACCCGGCGAGTGAAGGGTCTGGATAAGTTTCCCCGGCCTTCGTCGCCACTGGGCGCCCTTCGTCGGGTCGCGCCGCTCGGCCCTTCGTCGCCACCGGGCGCTCGTTCCTCGGCCCTTCGTCGCCACTGGGCGCCCTTCGTCGGGTCGCGCCGCTCGCAAGCTCGCAGGCGACCCGCTCAGGGACCACTCGCAAGCTCGCGCCTGTGGCGCTCAGGGACCAAGCTCCGCTCAGGGACCAGTGGGTGGGTCGGCCGTAGAGTTGCGGCATGCAGAACTGGGACATCGACCGCTCGGACACCGCAGCGCGGCAGTGGGTGCACGAGGCGATCCGCAAGGTGGAGGCCGACGCCAACCGCTCGGCCGACACGCACCTCATTCGCCTCGAGCTGCCCTCGCTGAAGGGGGTGGACCTCTACCTCAAGGACGAGTCGACGCATCCCACCGGCTCGCTCAAGCATCGCCTGGCCCGTTCCCTGTTCCTGTACGGGCTTGTCAACGGGCAGATAGGGCCGGGGACGACGGTGATCGAGTCGTCGTCGGGGTCGACGGCGGTCAGCGAGGCGTACTTCGCGCGGCTGCTGGGGTTGCGGTTCATCGCGGTGATCCCGCGGGGCACAAGCCAGGAGAAGATCGAACTCATCGAGCGGCAGGGCGGCACCTGTCACTTCGTGGATGAGCCGGGGGCTGTGTATGCGGAGTCGGCGCGGCTCGCCGTCGAGACCGGTGGGCATTACCTGGATCAGTTCACGCACGCCGAGCGGGTGACGGATTGGCGCGGCAACAACAACATCGCGGATTCGATCTTCGCGCAGATGGCCATGGAGCGGCATCCGGTGCCGGCGTGGGTGGTGGTGTCGGCGGGCACGGGTGGCACGGCGGCAACCATCGGCCGGTACGTGCGGTACCGGTGCAAGGACACGCGGGTGGCGGTCGCGGACCCGGAGAACTCCGCGTTCTTCCCCGGGTGGCGCGACGGCGACCCCGCCGCGGTGACGAGTGCGCCGTCGAGGATCGAGGGGATCGGTAGGAACCGGGTGGAGCCGAGTTTCGTGCCGGGTGTGGTGGACCGGATGATCGCGGTGCCCGACGGTGCGTCCGTGGCGATGAAGCGGGCGCTGGAGCCGATCCTGGGTCGCAGTGTTGGGCCATCGACGGGGACGAACCTGGTGGCGACGCTGCAGATCGCGCGCGAGATGGAGGCCGCCGGGCAGGAGGGAAGCCTGGTGACGTTGCTGTGCGACAGCGGTGACCGGTACAGGCTGACCTATGACGACGATGCGTGGTTGGGGGAGTGCGGGGTGCGGGTCGCCGAGCACGAGGAGTCGGTGCGGGGGTTGCTTGGCGAGAGGCCGAGGTGATTTAACTAGCCATATATGGCGAGTTTTGAACTATAGAAAGTCATTTATGACATCCTAAACAGCCACCGTCGTAGCTGAGCGGGCTGGCATCAGCCCCCGAACGCTCAGCCGTCTTGAGGGCGGGGATACCGGCGTCAGTTTGGGGGCGGTCCTGGCTGTCTCGCGAGCGCTGGGAATCTTGGATCGCCTCGTCGACGCGACAGATCCCTTTGAGACTGATCTGGGCAGAGCCCGTGCGGATCAGAGCATCCCGAAACGAGTGCGGTAATGGCGGAGAAGTGGAAGGAATTCCGCGTGCCTTCAGTGATGCTGCTCCGGACAGGTGCGGGCGGCGCTGCCGGAGGTGCGCTCGGTGATGATGGATGTGGCCACGTTTGAGGCGGGCGTTGTCGTTGGTGCGCGAGGGTGACGGTCGCCTGGAGCAGGAGCGCCTGCCTGGGGCCTTCGTCGTTGATCAGTTGGAGTTGCGTTTCAGCCAACCCCGGACGTCGTGAGCCGTCAGGAAATTCTTCAGAACTTCCGCACAACCAATAGTTCAACTTGATCGTCCTTGGGTGTAGAACAACTTCCAAGGAGGCGGCCATGATCATCCGGCGACGCACAGTGCTTGGCATTTCCGTGGGCTCTGGAGCGGTAGCGCTCGCAGGGTTGGCTGGCTGCGCGCCGTCGCCCCAGGCCCAGCCCGGGCCTACGACGGTGCCGCCTGTGGTCGCTGAGCCGACGAGCGCCGTGCCGACGGAGAGCGCGCCGTCGGCCATCGAGACCACCGAACCTGCACCGGTGCAGAGCACCTCAGCGCCCGCGCCGGAGGAAACCACGGCCGAGCCGACGCCGGAGGAGACCACGGTGGAGGCTCCGCCGTCGGATTCCCCCTACGTGACGAGCATCACGCCGGTGAAGGGCGGCATCCCGCTGATGCTGGGGTGGAACGGCACGCGCGTGGGGCTGGTGCAGCGCAAGCTGGGGATCATCCGCAAGGGCTCGGATCAGACGTACGACGCAGTCACGCGGGACGCCGTGCTGAAGTTCCAGCGCGACAACGGGCTCGAGGTCGACGGCGTGGTGGGGCCCATCACGTGGAAGGCGATGGATCTGGGCTACCCGTTCGACATCGACGCGTTCCAGGAGCAGCCGGTGTTGGGGCTGGAGGCTGGGCGCGAGGATCGCATCGAGCAGATGATCAAGTACGCGCTGAAGCAGGAAGGGTCGCCTTATTCGTGGGGCGGCGCCGGCCCGTACGAACTGGGCTACGACTGCTCGGGGCTGGTGTTGCAGGCCATGTACACCGCGGGTCGCGATCCGCAGCCCATCAACGTGGTGCACCACGCTGAGCCGACCTATCGCACCAGCGGTGAGCTGTACCGGCACCCGGCGATCCAGACGCTGGATCTGGCTGAGCGCCAGCGTGGCGACCTGCTGTTCTGGACCAATGCCAACACTGGCCGGATCAACCACGTGTCGATCTACCTGGGCGACAACCAGATGATGGAGGCGGCCTACGACTACGCGGCGGTCGCCGAGGTGCGGATGAAGCGGATCGCCCCGAAGATCAAGCGCGTCTTCTGACCGGTGGTGCGCGTTGCTTGGACGGTCACTCGTCCTTCGACCGGTCGCGTCCTCGGTCCTCGGAGCGACCGGCTCAGGAACCGCGAATTCGCCCTCCGTCGGGTTGCGGAAATTGCGTTGAGCACTTGGATGGGGTCAACGCGCGACACGCCG
>JAUNUF010000106.1 GCA_030538315.1 Propionibacteriaceae bacterium | reverse complement strand
TCACAGGTGCGAGGAACGAGCACCCGGTGGCGACGAAGGGCCGCCAAGCGCGATCACCCACCGCAACCACTCACCCAGACGTAAAGGAGTGACCGGGGGCAGGGGGAAGGTCAAAGACGCGCTTGGCGGCCCTTCGTCGGATCGCGCTGCTCGTTCCTCGCAAGCGATCCGCTCAGGGACCAGCTCAGGAGACGGTGACGGTCTTGTTCTCCCGCACGGGCTTCGGCGGGTCACCCTCGAGAATCGTCGCCGTGATGTCCAGATTGCCCTTCGGCAGCGTCGTCGTCACGGTCCATACGCGCCAGCCCTCGACGTTCTCCCCAGCCGTGGTCTGCGCCGTCGCCTCGAGGATGATCGCCCCCGTCTCAAGATCCGTGATCCGCACCACGGGCTCCCCCAAGCCCGGCTTGACGGTGCCGATGATCGAGTTCGTCCCCACCTGCAACTGGGCCTGATTGCGCGGCGAGCTGATCCACACTGCCGGCATGGGTTCCAGCCCCCGACGTTGGTACCCCTCGCTGCTGTCGAAGCCCTCCGGCGGCCTGCCCCCATCCATGCGGAAGAACACCCTCAAATCGGGGTTACCCACCAGTTCCGTGGCCGTGTACACCACCTGGTCACGCGCCCGCTCCGCGGCAACCGGCGAGTTCAAGGTGGCGTAAGCCTCCGCCGACAAATCGACGACGAGCTTGTCGCCGTCGATCTCCGCGCTCAACAGCTGGCCAGGACCCCAGACGGTGCGGTAGTCCGGATCCAGCGGCACGACCGACAGCAGCGCCTCCAGCGAGGAGCGCACCAGATTGCCGGTGGATTGAAGATCCCGCAGCTCTCGGTACAGCTTCTCGTCGCGGCCAACGTAGTAGAGGGGGCTGTTGCGCACCACCGCAGGGATGGCGCGGGATTCGATCACGGTGGGCGTGTTCTCTGGCTCAGGTGACGGTTCGGCACTCAACCCGATCTGCGGCCGGGTGAGCGCCGCCAACACCAACCCCAGGATCACGGCGGCCACGGTGAGGGCCACCACGCTGCGCACACCGAACCGCATGCCCCCGTCATCTGCGATCAGTTCGAGTTCATCGGCAAACATCCCCGGATCCGGAGCCGGCGTAAGGCGCGCTGCGGAGCGCAACGCGGCGGTGAGCTCCTGGGAAAGCGACTCGATGGCGCCCGGCTGGCTGCCCGGGGTGGGGGCATCGACGCGGGCCCGCAACTCCTCGAGCGCCGCCTCCAGCTTGAGGTTGCAGCCGCGCACCGACATGCGCATGACGTTGGCCAGATCCGGCCCGAAGACGGCCAGGTAGTGGCTGACCACCAGCAGCTCCGCGGAGCGCGGCTGCATGAAGGCCAGGCTGGTGAGGAGTTCTTCCTGGCGCGGATCCTCCACAGCCTGCATCTGCAGAGGCTCGACGGCGGGCCGGAGCGCGCGGGCCAGGTGCACCACGTGTTCCTGCAGGAAGAAGACGCGCTCAACGGGGTCGATCAGCCGGTGGGAGCGGCGGCGCAGAGCAAGGAAGGCGCTGCGGACGATGCGCGTGGCCTGATCCTCGACGCCCAGCAGTACGGCGAGCCGGTGCAGTGTTGCCCCATGCTCCTCGTACAGCCGCGCCAGCCAATCGGGCGCCTCGTCGGCAGCCATCCGTTAGATCCCCGCGTAGGAGTGCAATCCGCTGAAGAGGAGGTTGACGCCAACGAAGTTGAACCAGAAGGTCACCAGGCCAATCACTGCGATGATCGCCACGGGGCGCCCGCGCCAACCCGCCGTCGCCCTGGCGTGCAGGTAGGCGACGTAGACCACCCAGGTGATGAAGCTCCAGGTTTCCTTGGGATCCCAGTTCCAGAACCGGCCCCAGGCGTACTGCGCCCAGATGGCGCCGGCCACGATGGTGAAGGTCCACAGCGGCACTGCGAACGCGTGCAGACGGTAGGAGAACAGGTCAAGCTTGGCGGCGGTGGGGATCTTCGCCAGGTAGCCGGTGAGCTGCTGCCCCTCGGCGAGGCGCTGCTCGGCTCGCTGGCGCAGCAGGTACAGGATGGATGCCAGGCCGCCCACGTTGAAGGCCGCACCGGCGATGGCGGCGGCGATGATGTGGATGATGAACCACACGCTGTGCAGGGCGGGCACCAGCGGCGCCACGGCCACGTACCACTCCGTCACGGCCAAGCCGAGCCCCACGGTGGACAGCAGCGTCATGCCCAGGCCGAGCCAGCGCATGCCCCACTTGAAGGCGACAAACAGGTAGAGCAGCACCGCGATCGCCAGCGTCGAGGTGACGAACTCGTACATGTTGCCCCACGGCGGGCGGTCTGCAGCCACCCCGCGGAACACCACGGCGGTGACGTGCATCAGGGCCGCCACGACGGCGAACACCAGGCCCAATCTCCCGAACAGGTCCACCCGGGTGCGGGCCGCATCCTCGGAACCATCTGCGGGGCGAACTGCCGCCTGGCCGCGGGCCGAGGCCCATTCCACGGCATGCGCTGCGAACGCGATCAGATACACCACCGCGGCGTAGACCATCAGGGTGTATGACCATTCGGACAGGCTCATGCCGAGGGCTCCTCGTTGTCAGAAGTGGATTGGGCCTCACCATTGTGCACTGAAACGCCCGTGACCGCCTCCAGCAGTCCGCTGACCTCGTCTTCGATGCCTGAGGCGGCATCCGTGCGGTCGAGCCCGCCGACGGTGACCTCGCCGTCGACGACCCGCACGAACAGGCGCCGGGGCCGCACGTACAGGCTGAACGTGAGCCCGATGACCCCGATGGAAATGGCGATGAGCGTGAGCAGGTTTCCGGGGGTCTCGCTGATCTGCAGGCGCACCCAACGGTCGTAGCCATCGAAGCTCACCGAACCCAAACCGTTGGGCAGCGACATGTGCGCCCCCGGCAGCATCCGGGCGCTCAGCACCTGGCCGTCGTCGCCGGGCACCTGCTCCATGCCGTCGGTGTTGAGCACATAGACGTTCTCCGGCACACCCGTCTCGACGGCGGGCTCACCGAACCACACGTTGAGGTAGACCTCTGGGTTGAGCGCATCCGGGAACACCGAGTGCGGGCCCTGCTCGTTCAGCACCGCCGTGGGCAGGAACCATGCCTCGAACGCCAGGCGCTGGGGCCGTGCATCTGGCACCTTGATGACGCCCACGGACGAGAAGTTGCCGTCCTGCGGCAGGAAGACGACGGGGCCGCTGAAGGCGACATCCCCGTTGCCGTCCGTGACGGTGAAGCGCGGCGCGTAGCCGTGGGCCTGCAGGTTGACCTGCGTGCCGCCGGCGGTCATGAGCGGCTCGTTGACGGTCATGAGCTCGGCGCGCTGGCCTGCGGCATCCGTGACGGTGACGTTGGCGTCGAACACGCGGGCCGCGCCGCGCTGTACCTCGCCGGTCTCGAACTCCGCGTGGAACTCGTCGACCCGCACGCTGAAGCGCTCCAGCTCATCCGTGTTGAGGAAGCCGCCAGCGTTGAAATCGTCGTATTGGGTGATGACGTTGGAGAAGCCGCGGCCCTCCACCACGATGGCGCTGCCGGAGAAGCCCCACAGGTTGGACCAGGCCAGGCCCGCCAGCACGGCCACCAGCGAGAGGTGGAAGGTGAGGTTGCCGGCCTCGCGCAGGTAGCCGCGCTCGGCGCTGATGCCCTCCTCGGAGGTACGGATGCGGTACCGCTTGCGCTTCAGCCAGGCCGCACCGCGCTCCAGCGCGCCAGCATCTGCCGGATCCACCTGACCGGCCGCCACGACGGGGAGCCGCTCCACCCGGGCAGGCAGCTTGGGCGGGGGCTTGCGCACGGCGGCCCAGTACTTGCCCACCCGCGGGATGATGCAGCCAATCAGCGAGGCGAACAGCAGCAGGTACACCGCGGAGAAGACAGCGGAGGTGTAGATGTCATAGAAGCCAAGCGGTTCCAGGATGCGATCCCAGCCGGGGTTGGCATCCTTGAAATCCATCACCTCGATGGGTTCGGTGTTGCGCTGCGGGATCATGGAACCTGGGATGGCGGCCACGGCCAGGAGGAACAGCAGCAGCAGCGCCGTGCGCATGCTCGTGAGTTGTCCCCACGCCCACCTCCACGTCTCGGCGAGCGGGTTGCGCTGGCTCACAGGATGGTCCCGAAGCTGGCGGCCCACTGGCGCAGCACCACCATGAGCATGTCCCACAGGCCCGTGATCATGGCTATGCCGACGAGCATCATCGCGATGCCACCGGCCCGCTTGACGCCCATCTGGTGGCGCTTCAGCCAATCGAGCCGGGGTGCCAGCTTGCCGAAGGCCAAGGCGAATGCGATGAATGGCAGCCCCAGCCCCAGCGCGTAGAAGAACGCGAGGACGCCGCCGCGCGCGGCGGAACCCTCGTTGAAGGCCATGGTGAGCACGACGGAGAGCGCGGGCCCAATGCACGGCGTCCAGCCCAACCCGAACACCAGGCCCAGCAACGGCGAGGCCCACACGCCCATCTTGGGGGTGGCGCTGGGCGTCCACATCGCCGGCAGCGGAATGAAGCCGGCAAACGCGGCGCCCAGCAGCAGGATGACGACGCCCATGATCAGCGTGATCAGACGCTCGTTCATGGCAAGCGCTCCCCCGAGACCGCCCAACAGGGCACCGGTAAGCACGAAGACGACCGAGAAGCCCAGCACGAAACCGAGCGTGCCCAGCAGCAACATCCGCTTCTTGGCAGTGCCCTCAGCGATCTCCGCGGCGCCCATGCCCGACGCATAGCTCAGGTAGCCGGGCAGCAGGGGCAGGATGCAGGGTGAGGCGAAGGAGACCAAGCCGGCGAGCACGGCCACGGGGATGGCCAGCAGCAGCGACGACGTGAGCGCCGTCTGCACCCAGCTCTCAAGGAGGATCACGACGCGTTCACGTCCTCGAGGATGCCGCGCAGCATGGAGGTGGTGACCTCGCCCAGCACGCGCGCCGCCACACGGCCCTCCTCGTCGAGCACGACGGTGCTGGGAATCGCCTTTGGCGGCAGCTGGGCGAACTCGAGCAGCAGCACACCGTCGGGGTCGAACAGCGAATCCCAGGTGATCTCGAAGCTGCGTTCAAACGCTTGGGCGGCCGCCACGGTGTCTCTGGTGTTGATGCCCAGGAAGCCGACGGTGCTGCCGAACTCCTCGGCCGCCTCCACCAGGTGCGGGGCTTCTGCCCGACACGGCGCACACCAAGAACCCCACACGTTGATGATCAGCGGCTTGCCCACGAAATCTGCGGTGGAGAGCTCCTCCCCCGCCAGCGTGGTGCCAGCCAACGTCGGCGCCTCCACCCGCTGATCCGCAGGCACGATGGTGAAGGTGCCGTCTCCGCCCACGAAGCCGGTGGAGCCACCCTTGGTGCCACCCGCGTCGTCTGTGGAGCAGCCGACGAGCAACAGGACGGCGGCGACCAACGCAGCGATCAGCCGGGTCACGTGCCCACCTTCCACCGGCGGCCGGTCTTGACGGGCAGCAGATCTGCCACAGGCTCCGCGTAATCGACGGCGGTGACCAGGCCGTCGCGCAGGGTGAAGCTGGTCACGGAGCAGAGCGTGCACTCGCGCTTGCGTGGATCGTGCGCGAAGGGGCGCCCCTCGGCGTCCATGCGCGCCGTCCAGATGGAGAGCTGGTGGCTGACGATGAGCGCCTGCCCGCCGTCGCCTGCCGCCTCTGCCGCGTCCTTGATGGCGGCACGCATTCGGGCAGCGATCTGGGTGTACGGCTCGCCCCAGCTGGGGATGAGCGGGTTGCGCATGTGCCAGAACATCTTGGGGTTGCGCAGCGCCTTGTTGTCCTTGCCGAAGGTCATGCCTTCAAACTTGTTGTCCGCCTCGATCACGCGTTCGTCTTCGATCACGCTGAGGTGCGGGAAGCGCTCCGCGGTGGGAGCCAAGGTCTCCTTGGCGCGCTGCAGCGGGGAGACACGCAGGTGCGTGAGCGGCTTGTCGGCCCAGAACTCCCCCATCCGTGCCGCCATCTGGTGGCCGAGCTCAGACAACCCGAAGCCGGGGAGCCTGCCATAGAGCACGCCGTCGGGATTGTGCACCTGGCCGTGCCGCATGACGTGCACCGTTGCTGACTGGGTCATGGACCTGAGCCTATTCGGTGGATTCAACCGTCTTGCGACGACGGCGACGCTTGCGCTGCGACGGCTTGGTCTGCGGCAGGCCGGCGTCGATCTGATCCTGCCGGCGGCGGTCTGCGAACCGGGCCAGGGATTCTGCGAGGGATTCGAAGGTGGGTGCATCCGCGGTGACATCGACGCGCAGCCCATGGATCTCGCAGGCGGCGGCGGTGGCGGGGCCGATGGCGGCCACGACGGTGGCTGCGTGGGGCTTGCCGGCGATGCCAATCATGTTGCGCACCGCGGTGGCGGAGGTGAACACGACGGCGTCGAAGTTGCCGGTCTTGATGTCTTCGCGGGTCTCGGCCGGCGGGGGCGCGGCGCGGACGGTGCGGTAGGCGGTGACCTCTTCCACTTCCCAGCCCAGCTTGCTGAGGCCCACCAGCAGAGGCTCGACGGCCACATCTGCGCTGGGGACGAGCACGCGGTTGAGCGGGTCGATCAGGTCGTCGTAGGCAGGGAATTCGTGCGCCAAGGCGCCGGTGGTGTTCTCCACCACGGGCACCAGATCTGCCTTGATGCCCATGCGGGCAAGGGCCTCGACGGTGCCGCGGCCCACGGCGGCAAGGCTGATGCCGGAGAGGGCCCGGGAATCCAGACCGTACTCCTCGAGGCGTTCGGCGATGGCGCCGACGGCGTGCGGGGAGGTGAACACGAGCCACAGGTAGCGGCCGTCAACCAGGCCGCGCACCGCGCGTTCCATGGCCTGCTCCGTGCGGGGCGGCTCGATGGACATGGTGGCCACGATCTCCGTGGACGCGCCGTAGTGGGCCAGTTCCTCGACGAGCGGATCCAGCGGATCCTTCGTGCTGGGGGCCACCACGCGCCAGTCGAAGAGGGGCTTGCCCTCGAACCAGCCGTAGCGCTGGCGGCGGGACTCCTCGACGCCGGGGCCGACGATGTAGAAGCACTCGTCGATGTCGGAATCCTCCACCTCGCCCCAGGTGAGCAGTTCGCTGACCTGGCCGGTGCTGCCCACGCCGGTGAGCGAGAGGCAGTGCCCCTTGGGGCCGTACCGCAGCATGGCCTGTTCCGCGAGCCGGGTGGCGGTGGCGCCGGTGACGCGCATGATGAGCGTTTCGGCGGCCGGCCATTCGTCCACGGGCGGCACCTCGAGCGTGGCGTCCAGCGCGGCGAAGGATGACGTGGCGGCCACGCCACCGAAGGACAGCGCGGCGCTCCACCGGTTGATGCCAGGCACCACACCCACGCGGAGGCCGGCGGAACCGAGCACTTCGGGGAGCACGCCGTCGGCGTCTGCATCCGTGAAGTAGTCACCGCCGTGGAGCCGGACCACCTTGCGGCCACGCTCCACCGCGGCCAAGATCTTGGCCGCGTCATCTTCACTGCCCGCGACGCGGACCTCGGCGTGGGCCGGGGTGAGCAACGCCACCTGCTCGGCATCCGCACCGGCGTCGATGATGACCAGATCTGCCACGTTGAGGGCGCGCAGACCGTTCATGGTCAGCAGGCCGAGATCCCCGGGGCCGGAGCCCACAAAGGTCACTGACCCACCCGTCGGCTCGCATTCAGGAGGCGATGCCGGTGAGGTGGGTTCCATGGAATCGGTCACGTCGAGGTTCATCCGTTCTAGGGCTGGGTTGAAGGAATCCAGTCGTCGGAGGGAGCCTGGGGAGCGCGCTCAGCGAGCGCCGCACGCAGCGCCGCCTCGTCGAGGAACCAGTAGCCGAGCAACTCTTGATCAACGAAGGTCACGGGCACATGATCTGTGAACCGTGCCCGGAGTTGCTCGTCGGTATCCACGTCAATGGCGCGCCAGGCCACTCCCAGGGCCTCGCAGGTGCGCCTGATGGCCGCTTCCGCTTCCACACAGAGGTGGCAGCCTTGGCGGGTCAGGAGCAGTACCCGTGAGGGCGGAGTCACTACTTGCCGGCGCGACGACGCTGGATACGGGTCTTCTTCAGCAGCTTGCGGTGCTTCTTCTTGGACATGCGCTTGCGGCGCTTCTTGATGACAGAACCC
>JAUNUF010000105.1:1767-8135 GCA_030538315.1 Propionibacteriaceae bacterium | reverse complement strand
CGCGTGTTTGCCGGGGCGCCCTATTCCTCGGGCGGCAAGACGGGCACGGCGCAGACGGCGCCCGACCGTCCCCCTTACGCGTGGTTCGTCGGCTATGCCGAAGACCCCAAGGTCGCGGTGGTGGCGTTCGTGGAGAACGCCGACGTGGAACGCGACGACATCTCGGGTGGCCGGCTCGCGGCGCCCATCTTCAAGGCGATAGTGGAGGCCCTGCGGTGACACTCTCAGAAACCTCTCAGGTCCATGCCCCACTATGTACTTGTACTTCTCCGGAAGGAACGGTGAGCAATGACTGAGCGAGGAGCCCTGCTCGGCGGCCGTTATGAGCTCGACCAGATCATCGGTCGCGGCGGCATGGCCGAGGTGTGGCGCGCGCGCGACAGGCGGCTGGAACGCGACGTGGCCGTCAAGCGGCTGCGCGTCGACCTTGCCAGCGACCCCACCTTCCAGGCCCGGTTCCGGCGCGAGGCGCAGTCGGCCGCCGGGTTGAACCACCCCAACATCGTCGCCGTCTACGACACCGGCGAGGAGAAGGAGCGCGGCTCCGACATCTCCGTGCCGTACATCGTGATGGAGCTCGTCGAAGGCGTCACGCTCCGCGAGGTGCTGCGTGACGGTCGCAAGATCCTGCCCGCCCGGGCGCTGGAGTTCACCGCCGGTGTGCTCGACGCGCTGGCCTACTCGCACCGCGCCGGCATCATCCACCGCGACATCAAGCCCGCCAACGTGATGATGACCGCCAACGGCACCGTCAAGGTGATGGATTTCGGCATCGCCCGCGCCGTCGCGGATACCTCGGCCACCATGACGCAGACGGCGGCCGTGATTGGCACCGCCCAGTACCTGTCGCCTGAGCAGGCGCGCGGCGAGAAGGTGGACAACCGCTCGGACATCTACTCCGTCGGCTGCCTCCTCTACGAACTGCTCACCTCACAGCCGCTGTTCAAGGGCGATTCTCCGGTGAGTGTCGCCTACCAGCACGTGCGGGAACAGCCCGTGCCGCCGTCGCAGATTGACCCTGAGGTCACTCCGGCGATGGACGCCATCGTGCTGAAGTCGCTGGCGAAGGACCCGCGAGACAGGTACCAGGACGCCTCCGAGTTCCGCGAAGACATCCTGCGCGCCATGAACGGCCAGCCCGTGCGGGCCGCGGCGCCCGCGGATGTGCCCACACAGGTCATCCCTTCCAGCCCCATGACGACGACGGCTCGGCGCGGCGTGACCCCGCCGGCTGAGCCCGCCGTCGCCCCTTCGCCGGCGCCTGTGCCGGTGACGCCGCCGCCCGCTCCCGTGCGGGAGTACGACGACGAGCCGCGGCGGGCTGGGGCTGGCGCCATCATCCTTGGCATCCTGGCCGGGTTGGTACTCATCGCGCTGCTGGTGGGGGTGTATTTGGTGCTCAACCCGCCTGGGTCGCGGACCACTACGCCTCCCTCGCCCACGGTCAGCTCGACCGAGCCTGCGCCAACGCCTTCGGTGACCGAGACGACACCGTCGGTGGAGCCGTCGCCGGAACTGGTGGCCATGCCGTCCGTGCGTGGGATGAACCGCGCGCAGGCCGAGGAGGCCGTGCGCCTGACCGGGCTGGTGCCCAAGGTGGAGGAAGAGGCCGGCACCGCTGATGACAAGGGGCAGGTGCTGCGCACGGAGCCCCAGGCCGGCGAGATGGTGGAGCCCAACTCCGAGGTGCTGCTGGTCGTCTCCAGCGGTGTGGAGACCCGCATCATTCCGGATGCGATCCTCTCCGGCATCAACTACGAGGCCGCCAAGCAGCTGCTCGAGGCCAGCAACTTCACCAACGTGCAGGAAGCCCAGACAGCATCCCCCGCATCGGGCAAGGTGACCACGCGCAAGGGCGACGTGATCGCCTCCAACCCCCGGCCTGGAGATGAGGTGCCGATCGACGCGCCCATCACCCTGACGGTGGACAGCGGCAACTCGATCATCCCGCGCCTCACCGGCCTCAACGAGGCTGATGCCACGGTGGCCGCGAAGGATCGCGGGTTTGAGATCCAGGTGGTGGAGTTTGAGACCTCCGAGCAGACGCCCGGCCTGGTCTACGAGCAGACGCCCCGCTGGGACGACGCGTGGGAGCGCGGCAACACCATCAAGGTGACCATCGCCGTGGCCCCGCAGGCACCGCCGGAGCAGAATGATCCCGGTGTGGAGGAGTCGCCCAACCCGTAGGTGGCACAATGGGCCGGTGGCTCGCATCCTCGTCATCGACAATTACGATTCGTTCGTCTACAACATCGTCTCCTACCTCGCCCAGATCGGCGCTGAGGTGGAGGTGTGGCGCAACGACGACGCCCGCTTCTCTGATGCCGCGTGGCACGAGCCGTTCGACGGCGTGCTGATCTCGCCTGGCCCGGGCACCCCCGAGGAGGCTGGGGTGTGCATCGACGTGGTGCGCACCCTCGCGGGCGTGAAGCCGCTGTTCGGCGTGTGTTTGGGGCTGCAGGCGATGGGGGTCGCTTTTGGCGGGGTGGTCGATAGGGCGCCGGAGTTGCTGCACGGCAAGACGTCGCCGGTGTTCCACGAGGGCGCCGGGGTGTTCGCCGGCCTGCCGTCGCCCGTCACGACGACGAGGTACCACTCGCTGGCGATCGTCGAGGAGTCGGTGCCCCGCGTGCTGGAGGTGACGGCGCGGACGGACACAGGCGTGATCATGGGGATCCGCCACCGTGAGTTCGCCGTCGAGGCGGTGCAGTTCCATCCTGAGTCGGTTCTCACCGAGGGTGGGTACCAGATGTTGGCCAATTGGTTGGCTGAGTGCGGCGACGTCGACGCCCCGCGTCGCGCCGCGGGCCTCTCGCCGCTCGTCTCCGCTGACCTGACCGTCTAGACGGGTTACCCCTGACGGGCGTAACGGACCCCCGTCGAGCCGCTGAACGACGGCAACTCCAGCGTGCCCTCGACCTCCACCTCGTAGCCCAAGCCATACGCGTCGACGTACTGCCGGTAGATGGTCACAGCCGACGACGCCTCCAGCGCCGCTTCGAGCGCGGCCCTGTCTCCGATCGCCTCGATCTCGTACGGCGGCGCGTACGGGATGCCGTGCAGCACCACGGTGTTGCCCACGCACTTGATGCCGGTTGTGGAGATCACGCGCTGGCCCTGGATGCTCATGGCCTCAGCACCGCCTGCCCACAGCGCGTTGACCACCGCCTGGATGTCCTGCTGATGCACGACGAGCGAGTCGTCGTCGACCCCCGCCGGCTTCACGTCTGGCGGAGCATCCGTGAGCGTCACACGCAGGCCCGGGCCGCTTACGGCCGCCATCCCGGCGGTGGATTCGGCGAAGATCATCGCGCTCTGGAACTCGGTGTCGCCTCCTTGTTGCGCGGTGAGGCTCTCCACCTCACCTTGCAGTGACGCGACCTCGCGTCGGAGCTCCTCATTGCGATGGCTCTGGGAAATGATCAGATCCCGCATGTCTGCGGTGCGGTCACTGCGCAGATCCGTGCCGCGGGCCGCGATGGCCGCGATCGTCATCATGAGCCCCGCCACCACGCACACGAGCACCGTCGTGACGCGGCCCCGAGCGCTGCGGGGGCGCTGCTGAGCCATGCGGGCGCGCACCCGCGGCACCCTCTCGCGCAGCGTGCTCCAGAAACTCATGGGCCCAGCCTACGTGCCCGACGGGGGGTCGGAGTGGGCAATCTTGCCCTCCTCATTTAGGCTAGGGCGGAGTTCTGAAGGAGAAACAGTGGCCGAATCCAAGGTACGCAAGCAGGCTGCCGCCAAGCAGAAGCGCAAGCGCATGGCCGAATTGGCAGAGCAGCGCAGCGAATCCGCGCGCCTCGCGCCAGCCGGGCGCAACTGGGTGCCGGCCGTGTTCATCCCCATCGGCCTGCTCGGCGTGATCTGGATGGTTGTCTACAACCTGGCTGGCGGCGACATCGGTTTCATGCGCGCCATCGGTGACTGGAACGTGGCGATCTCGATGGTGCTGATCGTCGTCGGCTTCGCCGGCATGACGCTCTGGAAGTAGCCCCTTCGCCGCCAACCCACGCGACGGCGGCGGCTTGGCAACAACGCGGAGTGGCAACCACGCGCCTCGACGGTAGGATGACCCGCGTGACTGAGAGCCCCAACACCCCGCAGCAGCCCACTGATTCCGAGCAGACCGCCATCCGCAAGGAGAAGCGCGCGCGCCTGCTGGAGCAGGGCACCGAGGTGTACCCCGCGGATTTGACCCGCAGCCATACCCTGAGCGAGATCCGCGCCCAGTGGGGCCACATGGAGGCTGGTGAGGAGACGCAGGACGTCGTGACCACCGGTGGCCGCGTCGTCTTCATCCGCAACACCGGCAAGCTGGCGTTCGCCACGCTGCAGGACGGCTTCACCCCGGATGACAACGGCGAACGCCTGCAGGTGATGTTGTCGCTGGCAGAGGTGGGCGAGGAGGCCCTGGCCGCGTGGAAGTCCGACGTGGACCTGGGCGATTTCGTGCACGTCACGGGTCGCGTCATCGTGTCGAAGCGCGGCGAGCTCTCCATCATGGCCAGCGAGTGGCGCATGGCCGCGAAGGCGCTGCGCCCCCTGCCCGTCATGCACAAGGACCTCTCCGAGGAGAGCCGGGTGCGCCGTCGGTACGTGGATCTCATCGTCCGCGACGAGGCCCGAGACATGGTGCGCAAGCGCTCCGCGATCACCCGCGCCGTCCGCGAAACCCTCTATGGGCAGGGCTACATGGAGGTTGAGACCCCCATCCTGCAGCTCATCCACGGCGGCGCCGCCGCGCGCCCGTTCGAGACGCACATCAACGCCTTCGACATCGACATGACGCTGCGCATCGCGCTGGAACTCCACCTGAAGCGCACCATGGTGGGCGGCGCGGATCGCGTCTTCGAGATCGGCCGCGTGTTCCGCAACGAGGGCATCGATTCCACGCACTCGGCGGAGTTCACCATGCTTGAGGCGTACCAGGCGTGGGGGGATCAGAAGACGATCGCCCGGCTCATCCAGGACATCATCGTGGCCTCGGCGGACGCCGTCGGGTCTCGTCAGGTGGAAACCGCCAAGGGTGAGATCAACCTCGACGGCGAATGGGCCTGGCTGCCCTTCTTCCCCGCCCTCTCCGAGCGGCTGGGCGAGGAGATCACGCCGGCCACTTCCGCGGAGGTGCTGCGGAAGTTCGCCGACGCCAACGAGGTGGAGTTCGACCCCAAGTGGGACGAGGGCAAGCTGGCGATGGAGCTGTTCGGCGACCTCGTGGAGCCGGGCCTCATCCAGCCCACGTTCGTGTTCGACTACCCGACGATCGCCCAGCCCCTCGCGCGCGACCACCGCACCGAGCCCGGGCTGATCGAGGCCTGGGATCTCATCATCGGCGGCGTGGAGCGCGGCACCGGCTTCACCGAACTCATCGACCCCGTCATCCAGCGCGAGGTGCTCATGGACCAGTCGAAGCGCGCCAAGGCGGGCGACGAGGAGGCCATGCAGTACGACCAAGACTTCATCGAGGCGCTCGAATACGGCGTGCCTCCGATGGGCGGCTTGGGTCTGGGCATCGACAGGCTGATCATGCTGCTGACCGGAGTGGGCATCCGCGAGACCATCCTGTACCCGCTGCTGCGCCCCACCTCCGGCTAGCTCCGGCTGGTTCCAGTGAGGAGATCAAGCACGGCCACGCTGGTCGTGGTGGCCATCAGTGCCATTTGGGGCTCGACGTTCTTCATCATCAAGGACGCCGTCGGCCGCATCGACCCGGTGGATTTCCTGGCCGTGCGGTTCGCGATTGGAGCCGCCATCCCGGCGGTGATCTTCCATCGACGGCTCCTGCGCCTGGGGAGGCGGCAGTGGCTGATGGGGTTGGCGTTGGGCGTGATCTTCGGGTTGGCTCAGATCGCCCAGACGATTGGGCTGGCCCACACCGACGCGTCGGTCTCCGGCTTCATCACGGGCACGCATGTGATCATCACACCGCTTCTGTTGTGGTTGATGTTCCGTGCCCGCTTGGCCGGGGGCACATGGGTGGCGGTGGCGCTGGCCGTGGTCGGCTTGGGCGTGTTGAGCCTGCGGGGCATGGCCGCTGGCGGCGTCGGTGAGCTGCTGACGCTGCTGGGCGCTGCGCTGTACGCGGTGCACATCATCTTCCTGGATCGCTGGTCACGCTCTTCAGACGCGATGAGCCTCACCGTCGTGCAGTTGATTGGGATCGCCTTGACGGTGGGCGTGGGCGCTGCGCCCGGCGGGTACGAGATGCCGCCCGACGGCGTGGTGTGGGGCGCGGTGCTGTACACGGCGATCGCGGCGGGGATCGTGACGATGCTGGCGCAGACGTGGGCTCAGCGGTTCATCACGCCCACGAGGATCGCGTTGTTGTTCACGTTGGAGCCGGTGTTCGCGTCGGTGTTCGCTGT
>JAUNUF010000105.1:0-1757 GCA_030538315.1 Propionibacteriaceae bacterium | reverse complement strand
GATTGATCCTGCTCGCGACCTTGGTGGGCATCCGCGCTGGCACCCCGGTCGCCGACGACGCGCTGCCCGACTCGGTCGCCGAACGCCCGTCGCCCTAGCTTCTGGCTCGTTCAGACTTCCACGTTCGGCGCACCACCACCCCAATCCTCCTCTCCCCAGCCCATTGCCTTGCCCCTCCCCTTTTGCCTCGCCCTTCCCCTTCCCTCACCTTTTGCCTTGGCCCCTGACAGCTCCCGGGCCTCCGAGTGGGTCGGGGCGACCGGCGCCTGCCTTAGTGGAGTTGGCCTGCCCTGCAGGGCAGGCACCTTCGACGGAGGCAGGCGCCTCTCCCACAGGGAGACAGGCAACGTCGACGAAGGCAGGCGGCGGGGTTCCAAGCGTGTCGGCGGCGGAAACTCACTCCGGGCGGAGGACGGCGAAGGGATCCGTGACGACGAGCTCCCGATCCGCGAACCTGAACACCCGCGCCGGGCGACCTCCCTTGGCCCCAGGCCGCGACATCTCCCCCGTCGAGACCAACTGCCCCCGACGCGTCAGCACCCGCTGCAGGTTCGTCGCCGCGACGTCGTGGCCCAACGCCGCGACATACACCGAGCGCAACTCAGCGATGGTGAACTCCTCCGGCATCAGCGCAAACCCGATGTTCGTGTAGGACAGCTTCGCCCGCAACCGTCCGACGGCGTGCTCCACCACGCTGCGATGGTCGAAGGCCATCTCCGGCACCGCATCCACCTCCACCCAGGCGGCGTTGCTCGGCAACGCGGGCTCCACGTCGGCCGCCACCAAGCCCAGATACGAGGTGCCGATGGTCCGCTGCGCCGGGTCCCGCGAGGGGTCTGAGCGGGTACCCAACTGCTCCAGGTGCGCCAACCCCGCCACATCGACCTTTACGGCCAGATGCCGCAAGACGCTCTCCTCCAGGGGCTCGCCCGGCTCCACGGGGCCGGACGGCAACGCTGCGACCCCCGCGAACGGCTCCGACGCGCGCACGGCGGTGAGCACGCACAGCCTGGCGTCGGCCCCCTCGCCTCGCACCTGTAGCACCGCGCCGATCGCCTCGTGGCGGTAGAGGGCGACTCCGGCGAGGTCGCGGATTTGGCTTCGGGTCATGGCGGCATGCTACAGTCCTCTTAGTTTGCGCCTATGAGGCGATAACCTCCGGAAGGGACCGACCATGACGCTGACGATGAACTCCACCACCTGGGAAAGCTGGACCCCGGATGAGATCACCGCGTGGCAGGAGCGCGTGCACCGCCTCGCCGCGGAGCGCAACGCCGTGATCCTCGCGCACAACTACCAGGCCGGCATCATCCAGGACGTCGCGCACCACGTGGGCGATTCCCTGGCGCTCAGCCGCTTGGCCGCCACCTCCGACGCGGAGACGATCGTGTTCGCCGGGGTGCACTTCATGGCCGAGACCGCCAAGATTCTCTCCCCCGAGAAGCGTGTGCTGATCCCGGATCTGGCCGCCGGCTGCTCGCTGGCAGACACCATCAACGCCGATCAGTTGCGCACCTGGAAGGCCCAGCATCCTGAGGCCGCCGTCGTCTCCTACGTCAACACCACCGCGGAGGTGAAGGCGCTCACAGATGTGTGTTGCACCTCCTCGAACGCCGTCGAGGTGGTGGAATCCATCCCCGCTGATCGCGAGATCCTGTTCCTGCCGGATCAGTTCCTCGGCGCCCACGTGCGCCGCGCCACCGGCCGCAAGAACATCCAGGTGTGGCTGGGCGAGTGCCATGTGCACGCCGATATCT
>JAUNUF010000104.1 GCA_030538315.1 Propionibacteriaceae bacterium | reverse complement strand
CCATGTTGCCGGTGCCCTTGAACTCCTCGAAGATGACCTCGTCCATCTTGGAGCCGGTCTCGATCAGCGCGGTGGCCAGAATGGTCAGCGAGCCGCCGTTTTCGATGTTGCGGGCGGCGCCGAAGAACTTCTTCGGCGGGTAGAGCGCGGCGGAATCCACACCACCAGACAGGATGCGGCCCGACGCGGGCGCGGCCAGGTTGTAGGCGCGGCCCAGGCGGGTGATGCCGTCGAGCAGCACGACGACGTCGTGGCCCAGCTCCACCAGGCGCTTGGCGCGCTCGATGGCCAGCTCCGAGATCATCGTGTGATCCTCGGCGGGGCGGTCGAACGTCGAGGCGATGACCTCACCGGAGACGGTGCGCTGGAAGTCGGTGACCTCTTCAGGACGCTCGTCGACCAACACCACCATGAGGTGGACCTCGGGGTTGTTGGCGGCGATCGCGTTGGCGATGGTCTGCATGATCATGGTCTTGCCCGCCTTGGGAGGCGAGACGATGAGGCCACGCTGGCCCTTGCCGATGGGCGAGACCAAGTCGATGATGCGGCCCGTGATGTTGTTCTGGGCCGTCTCCAAGGACAGGCGCGACTGCGGATACAGCGGCGTGAGCTTCTGGAACTCGGGACGGTTCTTCGCCTTCTCCGGATCGTCACCGTTGATGGTGTCGAGGCGCACGAGGGGCTGGAACTTCTCCTTGCGCTCCCCTTCCCGGGGCAGGCGTACGGCGCCGGTGATCACGTCGCCACGACGCAGGCCGTAGCGGCGCACCGTGGACATGGAGAGGTAGGCATCCGATGGGCCGGGCAGGTAGCCCGTCGTGCGGACGAACGCGTAGTTGTCGAGGATGTCGACGATGCCGGAGATGTTGCCCAGCACGTCGTCTTCGGAGACGGTGGGCTCGGCCTCCATGCTGCCCATGCCCTGTGGGCCGCGGCCCGTCTGGCGGCGCTGGTTGCGATCCCGGCTCCGACGGCGGCGGCTGCGGCGCGAACCGCCCTGCTCGTCGTCGTAGCTGGCGGGTTCGATGCTCACGGAGCCCGACGGCGCGCCCTGCTTGGCCGCCTCCAGGAGTTCGCCCACCTCTTCAATGGTCTCCTGGTTGGCCTGGCGGTCACGGTCACGATCGCGGCCCCGACGACGGCGGCTGCTGCGGCTGCTCTCACCCTGCTGCTGTTGCTGTTCGCGCTGGGGCTGCTGCTCGCGCTGCTGGCCACCCTGCTGCTGTTCGCGCTGCTGGGGCTGTTCGCGCTCCTGCGCCTGCTCAGCCGGCAGCTCCTGCTGCGCGGGGCGCTGCGTGCGCGTGCGAGCGGGCTTGGAGCCACCGCCTTGGCCCTGGATGGCGGACACGAGATCCGCCTTGCGCATGGCAGAGGTGCCCTTGATGCCCAGTGAGGTGGCGACCTGCTTGAGTTCAACCAACTTCATGCTGGACAGATCAACGGATTCGCTCAACGAGTTTCCTTCCAAAGAACCGAGTGCGCAGGAAGATGTTCAGTGCGCCATCGGCGTCAGATCTTGGGGGCCCACATCCGCGTCTGAGACAACTGCGGCTGTGTCGCCGCGGCAGCGCCTTCTGGGTGGGCCACTCATCAGGCTAGCAACAAGCCGGGCCACATACCAAAGCGATGCCGAAAATCAGCTGAGTTCCACCCCTCCGGATGGCCTCATGTGCCGCACGGCGAAACCGGTGGCATCCACGGAATCCACCCCGGCAAGTTGCTCATCGAGGCCCACGGCGATCACGGTGGGGCCTGCGCCGGAAATGGCAGCGGGCACGCCTGCGGAGCGCAGGCGCAACATCAGATCGTAGCTGGGCGGCATCATCGGCGCTCGGTACTGCTGGTGGAGCCTGTCGAACGTGGCGTCGAACAAGAGATCCGGCCGCTTGGTCAACGCCAACGGCAGCACTGCGGCCGCGATCGCCTGGTTGACGGCGTCCGCCCGTGTGACGCTGTCCGGCAGCACCGCGCGGGCGTCGTCGGTCTTCGATTCGAAATCCGGGACGAAGGCCACCGCCCGGAAGCCCTCAGGCAGCGGAAGTTGCACCAGCGAGACCTTGCCGTCGCGGGCCCAGGCCAGGATGGCGCCGCCCCACACCGCGGCGCCCGCGTTGTCGGGGTGCCCTTCTGCCTCGTGGGCGAGGTAGGTGATGGCGGAGCGATCGATTGGCTCCCCCGGCCGGGAGATGCCCCAGGCCAGGGTGAGACCGGCGGCGATGGCGGCCGCGGAGGAACCCAAGCCCCGCGAATGCGGGATGGTGTTGTGCGCGGTGAGCCGCAGGCCGGGGGCCTCCCCGCCGAATGCGGCCAGCCCTGTGCGGATGGATTGCACCACGAGGTGGCGCTCGCCGCGGGGCACCTGGTGGGCGCCCTCGCCCGTGACGGCCACCTCCAGGCCGGGCTCGTCGAGCACCTCGACGGTGAGCTCGTCGTACCAGTCGAAGGCCATGCCCACGCAATCGAACCCGGAGCCCAGGTTCGCCGTCGTGGCTGGAACCCGCACCGTGATGCGGCGGGTCACCTCAGAAGCCCTCGACGCGCATGACGCGCACCTCGGAGCCCACGAAATCCGCCTTGCGCAGCTCGTCGACGACGGCGGCCAGCGCAGACTCCTGCGTCGTGTGGGTCATGATGCCGAGACGTGCCGGGAAGCCCTCCTCGTGCACCTCGTCCTCCAAGTAGGCCTGCTGCACAACACGCAGCGAGACATCGTGGTCGCCGAAGAGCGCGGCGCACTTGGCCAGCACACCGGGGCGGTCCTCCACCTCGAAGCTGACGTAGAACTGGGCATGCGATTCGCCGATGGGTGCCACCTGACGGCGGGTGTAGCCCGATCCGGTGTGGCCAGCGGTGCCTCGACGGCGGTTCCGGGCCACCGTGACAACGTCACCCATGACGGCGCTCGCCGTGGGGCTGCCGCCGGCGCCGGCACCGAGGAACATCAGTTCGCCGGCCTCGCGGGAGTTGACGAAGATGGCGTTGTAGGCGCCTCGCACCGAGGCCAGGGGGTGCTTGTTGGCCACCATCGCGGGGTGCACCTTGACGATGATGCGGTCATCCTCGGTGAGCTTGGCCACCGCGAGGAGCTTGACCGTGCAATCCATGGATTCGGCGGCGGCAATATCTGCCTCGGTGACGTTGGTGATGCCTTCGGTGAAGACCTCGCCGCCGGTGACCTCGGTGTGGAACGCGAGGCCGGCCAGGATGGCGGCCTTGGCGGCAGCGTCGTGGCCCCCGACGTCCGCCGTCGGGTCTGCCTCGGCGTAGCCCAACTCCTGGGCCTCGGCCAGCGCGGAGTCGAAGCTGACGCCGTCGGTGACCATCTTGTCGAGGATGAAGTTGGTGGTGCCGTTGACGATGCCCATCACCTCGGTGATGTCGTCACCCACCAGGGATTCGCGCAGCGGGCGGATGATGGGGATGGCACCAGCCACGGCCGCCTCGTAGTAGAGGTCCACGCCCTTGTCCTGCGCGAGGCGGGACAGTTCGCCGAGATCCTCGGCCAGGAGCGCCTTGTTGGCGGAAATGACGGAGGCGCCGTTCTCCAGCGCGGTGCGCACCAGCTTCCTGGCGGGGTCGATGCCGCCGATGAGCTCGATGACGATGTCGAGATCCGTGCGGGCCACCAGCGATTCGAGATCCGTGGTCAGCAGCGCCGGGTCGATGCCCGGCCGGTCTGCGTCCATGCGCCGCACGCCGATGCCCACCAGCTCGAGCCGACGCCCGATGCGCGCCTCCAGCGTGTCGCCCTCGTTGAGGATGATCCGCGCCACCTGGCTACCGACCACGCCGGCGCCCAGCAGCACTACCTTGAGCGGCTTGCTCACTTGCCCACATCCAATCTCATGAGGTCGTCGATGGTTTCGCGCCTGAGCATCACATCCGTGATGCCGTCCTTCGCGCTGACGACCGGAGGCTTCGGGATCTGATTGTAGTTATTCGCCATGCTGCGTGCGTAGGCGCCCGATCCGGGCACGGCGATGAGATCCCCGATGCGCACGTCGCTCGGCAGGAATACGTCACGGATCAGGATGTCGCCGCCCTCGCAGTGCTTGCCGACGACGCGGCACAGCACTGGGTCCGCGTCGGAGGCGCGGTTGGCGATGGCGCCGGAATACTCGGCCGCGTACAGGGCGGGGCGGATGTTGTCGCTCATGCCGCCGTCGACGCTCACGTAGGTGCGGGAGCGCCCGCCCTCCAGTTCAACGATCTTGACGGTGCCCACGCGGTAGACGGCCACGCCCGCGGGCCCGCAGATCGCGCGGCCGGGCTCAATGCTGAGGTGGGGACGCTTCAAGCCGAAGGCGCGGCACTCGTGGTCCAGCATCTCCTCGAACGAGGCGGCGAGCTCCTGCGTGGTGGACGGGTTGTCCGCGCCGATGTAGGCGATGCCGAAGCCACCGCCCAGATCCAGTTCGGGCAGCTCGACGCCGGTGGCGGTCTTGAACTGCGAAGCGAGCTTCATGGTGCGGCGGATGGCCACCTCGAAGCCGTGCGTTTCGAAGATCTGCGAGCCGATGTGGCTGTGGATGCCACGCAGCTGGAGGTACTTCGAGTGGTGGCAGCGCACCAGCGCGGTCAGCGCCATGCCGCCCATGATGCTGAGGCCGAACTTCTGATCCTCGTGCGCCGTGGCGATGTACTCGTGCGTGTGGGCCTCCACACCGGTGGTGACGCGCACCAGCACGTTGGCGGTGTGGCCACCGGCCTCGCAGGCCGCCTCGAGCCGCTCGATCTCATCGAACGAATCGACGATGATGCGCCCCACGCCCTGCTCGAGGGCAAAGGCGATCTCATCTTCAGACTTGTTGTTGCCGTGCAGGCCCAGGCGCTCGGCGGGCATGCCCCCGGCGAGCGCGATCCGCATCTCCCCCATGGTGGTCACGTCGAGGTTGAGCCCCTCCTCCGCCGCCCAGCGGGCGACGCGACGGGTCAGCAGCGCCTTGCCGGCGTAGTAGATGGACCAGCCGGGGAAGGCGGTGAGAAAGTCTTGCGCGCGGGAGCGGAAGTCGTCCTCGTCGATCACGTAGACCGGCGTGCCGTGCTCCTCGGCGGCCTCGGTCAGCGGCACACCCGCCACGACGATGCGGCCCTGGTCGTCGCGGAAGGTCCCGCGCGGCCAGAGTTTGAGGTCGAGCTCGTTGAGGTCGTCCGGCACGGTGAGCCACTGGGGCCCGCCCTGCACGGCGTCCGCGTGGATCGAGCCAGCGATGTGCATGTGGGTCATAGGGCCCAAGTGTTCCAGAGACGGGCGACAGTCAGCTCGTCGCGTCCACCCGGATGAGCTTTGCGCCGCGCAGGAGGAGGCTGGTGGGGTCAGTGTCGAGCTCTTCCCCGTCGACCGTGACCGTGACGGAGCCGCAGGCAGCGCCCAGGCACCCGTCGCTCAGGCGCACGCCCCACAGCCCGAAGAGGTGGCCGAGGGTGGATTCGCGGTTCTCGGCTCCCTCCAACCAGACCTCGCCTCCGGGGTCATGGGTGTGGACCGGGGCCTGGATGGCACGGAGCCTGTCGATGCCGATGAAGGCCGGGATCTCGACGCGCTCCCCATCCACCGTGACCTCGAGGTCGAGGATCCAGGGATCCGCGTCGTCGCCCAGCGTCAACTCCTTGAGGCCCGCAGCCTGGATGTAGGCGATGGCATCTCGCGGCGCATCCCACGGTGGCGGGGTGTCACGCTGCACAGCAGGAGCCGGCTCTGGGCGCGAGACGCACCCGACGAGCAGCACCACCGTGACCAGGGCAACCAGCAACCTACGCATGCGACAACCCTAGTATGAGGTGCTACCCTTTCACGGTCGCCTGCTGGGCGACATGCCCCCGTAGCTCAGGGGATAGAGCACCGCCCTCCGGAGGCGGGAGCCGAGGTTCGAATCCTCGCGGGGGCGCCATCCGTTCAAGGGAGGCATCGTGACCGTCACAGGCCGAGCCAACCTCACCAACCGAGACGTCCTCATCCCAGTGGGATTGGTTGCCCTCTTCCTGGCCACCCGCATCCTCATCTTCCGGTCGCTGCAGTTGAAGGCCGTCTCGTTCGTCGCCAACGACGTGGGCTACTACGGCTTCTACCTCAACAAGCTCTCGCTGGGCGAGACCGACGTGATGTTGGAGTACCCGGTGCCTGCCGTCTGGGCCCTGCAGGCGATCTACTGGCTGGGCGGCGGCGTCGAAACCTGGAGCCCGGTGTACGTGGCGGTGTTCCTTGCACTCGACGCCGTGATTGCACTCCTCATGTACCGCCGGGGCAATGCGGCTGGTTCCCTTTTCTGGATTCTGTTCACGGGGGCGCAAGGCGCGATCGTGCTGCACCGCTTCGATCTCATCCCGGCTGCCCTGGTCGCCGTGGCGTGCCTCTACGCGCTGCGGTTCCCGAAGGTCGCGGGCGCCGCGATTGGGCTCGGGGCCGCGATCAAGCTGTGGCCCGCACTCCTCATCGGAGCGCTGCTGGCGCCGTTCGACCGCGGCCGCGCGCGGCTGCTGGGGTTCATCGCCGCCGGCTTCGGGCTGGCTGCCGCCTCGCTGATCACCAGCGGGTGGACCCGCTCGGCCTCACCGTTGACATGGCAGTCAGACCGCGGGCTCCAAATCGAATCCGTGCCAGCCACTCCCCTCATGGCGCTGCGCGCCTTCACCTTCAGCGAGCGGTGGACCATCGAGTTGACGCCCTTCAACGCCGTCGAGGTGACAGTTGGCCCCGGGGTTGGCTTGATGATGGGCGTCTCGACCGTGCTCACCGCTGGGGCCGTGGTGCTGACGGTGTACCTGGGTTACCGGCTGCTGCGGGCATTTCGCGTGGAGGATCACCGCTCCCACGAGGCGATGGTGCTGGCGGTGTTGGCGATCGTGTTGGCCACCGTCGTGGCCAACAAGACGTTGTCTCCCCAGTACATCGTGTGGCTGGGTGGGCCCGTCGCGGCGCTGCTGGTGATCCGCCGGAGCGAGTGGCTGCGCAGTCACACCGTCGTCTTGGCGGTGTCGATGCTGGTGGTGGGCGGCCTCACGCAACTGGTCTACCCGTGGATGGTGTACGGGCTGATGGCCGTTCCGCTGGGCTCCGGCCCCGAAACCGCGGTGCTGGTGCTGCGCAACCTGGCCCTCATCACGCTCACGTTTTACGCCGTCTGGCTGGCGATCAGGGCCACGCGACGAACAACCATCTGAGAGCGGTCAAGC
Organism: Propionibacteriaceae bacterium; assembly: GCA_030538315.1. Classification (GTDB taxonomy): domain Bacteria; phylum Actinomycetota; class Actinomycetes; order Propionibacteriales; family Propionibacteriaceae; genus Arachnia. The sequence goes on along the minus strand of JAUNUF010000104.1, from coordinate 964 downwards.
ACCCTGCTCAATATTGGGTAAGCTTCGGCTGTAGCAGCCGCAGGCGTCTGCGGCCTCCGGATCAAACAGAGGGGAAAGTGGCTGTTGCCACGGAACATGTCAGCATCTGACTCCAATGACCTTTTCGGTGCCAACTCCTGGCTCATCGACGAGATGCGGGAGGCGTACGACGCAGATCCGCAATCCGTAGACGCAACCTGGCGAGAGTATTTCGCCGCGGAGGGCGCTCCCCCGTCTGCGCCGGCCAAGCCTGAACCCAAGGCCGAGCGTCCGGTCTCTCCTGAGACGAAGCAGCGCGAGGCCGCTTCTGGCGCCACCACCACACCCGCCGCAGCCCCCGCCAAGCCGGCACCCGCTGCGGCTCCGGCCACCCCGGCTGCTCCCACGGCGGACAAGCCCAAGGTGGAGAAGGTGACCACTGGTCGCAACGCCCCGCACAACCCGGGTACCGGTACCAGCCTGAGCGCCAATGCGCCCAACCCCAACGTGCGGCCAGAGCCCACGTCGGCAGAGCCCAAGTACACGGTGCTGCGTGGCGCACCCATGCGCACCGCGAAGAACATGGAGACCTCGCTGTCGGTGCCCACCGCCACGTCGGTGCGCTCCGTGCCCATGAAGCTGGTCATCGACCAGCGCACCCAGATCAACAACTTCCTGCGCCAGTCCAAGGGCGGCAAGGTCTCCTTCACCCACATCGTCGGATTCGCGATGGTGCAGGCCCTCAAGGCCATGCCGGAGATGAACAACGCCTACGACGTGGTCGACGGCAAGCCCAACCTGATCGAGAACCCCGCGATCAACCTCGGCATCGCCATCGACATCAAGAAGGGCGACACCCGCCAGCTGCTCGTGCCCAACATCAAGGGCTGCGAGAACTTCAACTTCTTCCAGTTCTGGTCTGCCTACGAGCAGGTCGTGCAGAAGACCCGCGCGGGTGACCTCCAGGTCTCGGATTTCGCCGGCA
>JAUNUF010000103.1 GCA_030538315.1 Propionibacteriaceae bacterium | reverse complement strand
AACGGATAGAGCATCTGACTACGGATCAGAAGGTTGGGGGTTCGAATCCCTCCGAGCGCGCCAGCGGAACCGACGCCCACAGCGTCGGTTTTTTGTTTCTGACAAGCACCGCCGCAGGCCAGAACATTGTGACGTGCCCCGCTCGCGCTTTGGTGGGAGGATGGAACCGTGACTGCTATTTGGGCCCACCGAGGAGCTTCCGCCTACGCGCCTGAGAACACGATGCCCGCGTTCGAACTCGCCCTGAAGATGGGTTCGGACGGGCTGGAGCTCGACGTTCAGCGCACCAAGGACGGCCACCTCGTGGTCATCCACGACGAAACGATCAACCGCACGTCCAACGGCTTCGGCAAGGTGGTGGATCAGACCCTCGACGAGCTGCGCGGCGCGGATTTCTCGCACGGCTTCCCCGGGCGCCGCAACACCAAGATCCCGCTGCTGCGCGACGTATTCGACCTCGTCAAGGGCACCGACGCCATGGTCAACGTGGAGCTGAAGAACTCCATCGAGCTGTACCCCGGCATCGAGGACGACGCGCTGAAACTGGCCAAGGACGCCGGCGTGCTGGATCAGACCCTGTTCTCCTCCTTCAACCACTACGGCCTGGCCAATCTGCGCGGCAAGGTGAGCCCCCAGCACATCGCGCTGCTGTTCGCCGATGGCCTCTACGAGCCGTGGCAGTACGCGCACTGGTTCGGTGCCGGAGTGGTGCACCCCAACTACCTGGCCCTGCGGCACCCCGAGTTCGTGTGGCTGTGCCACGAGCGCAACGTCAAGGTCAACGTCTGGACGGTCAACAAGGACGAGGACGCCCTTTGGCTGGCCGGGATGGGTGTCGACGGCATCATCACCAACTTCCCAGACAGGGTGGGCGAAACCGTCCGTCGTGGATACCTTTAACCCATGAGCAACCCCTTCCGCCCGGAGCTCTGGACCCCCGTCGAGGGCTTCGAGTTCACCGACATCACCTACCACCGCGCCAAGGACGTGCCCGCCGTGCGCATCGCGTTCGACCGGCCCGAGGTGCGCAACGCATTCCGCCCCCACACCGTCGACGAGCTGTACCAAGCGCTGGAACACGCGCGCACCTCGTCGGACATCGGGTGCGTGCTGCTGACGGGCAACGGCCCGTCGGAGAAGGACGGCGGCTGGGCGTTCTGCTCTGGCGGGGACCAGCGCATTCGCGGCCGCGCCGGCTACCAGTACGCGGAGGGGGAGACGGCGGAATCCGTCGACGCCGCCAAGCTTGGCCGCCTGCACATCCTCGAGTGCCAGCGGCTGATCCGGTTCATGCCGAAGGTGGTCATCGCGCTGGTCAACGGCTGGGCCGCCGGTGGCGGGCATTCGCTGCACGTGGTGGCGGATCTCACGCTCGCCTCCCGCGAGCACGCCAAGTTCAAGCAGACCGATGCCGACGTCGGCTCGTTCGACGCTGGCTACGGCTCGGCGTACCTGGCCCGCCAGGTGGGCCAGAAATTTGCCCGCGAGATCTTCTTCCTGGGTGACGTCCACGACGCCGAGGATGCGCACCGCATGGGCATGGTCAACCGGGTGGTCCCGCACGCGGAGCTGGAGGACGTCGGCCTCGAATGGGCCGCCAAGATCTGCGGCAAGTCGCCCACCGCGCAGCGCATGCTGAAGTACGCGTTCAACGCCATCGACGACGGCCTGGTGGGCCAGCAGATTTTCGCCGGCGAGACCACCCGCCTGGCCTACATGACCGACGAGGCCGTGGAGGGCCGGGATTCCTTCCTGGAGAAGCGCCCGCCCAACTGGTCCAAGTTCCCGTACTACTACTAGGGACCCCCGACCTGTTGAGACCTGCCTCCGACACCCTGTCGCATCTGTAGGGTGACGCCAACGAGCCGATCTGCTGGGAAAGGTGAAAAGGTGAAGGTCGTCGAAGCACGCTCCGTCGAGCAACTGCGCGCCGCACTTGCCTCGGGCCATCGGCCCGAGTTCCTGCTGTTCTACGGCCACCAGCCAGACATGCCCGGCGGCATCGACAGATCCTGCCTCAGCGAGAACTACGTTGCCGAGTTCGAATCCGACGGCGAACGCTTCCGCACGGTGGAGCACTACATCGCGTGGCGCAAGGCCAAGCTCTTCGGCGACGACCACGCAGCCGAACGCATCCTCGGTGCGGAGGCGCCCAGCAAGGCCAAGGCCATCGGCCGCTCCGTGAAGCCATTCGACGACGAGGTGTGGAAGGCGCATCGCCTGGAGATTGCCGTCGCCGCCAACGTGGCCAAGTTCTCCGCCCACCCGCGGCTGGCCGAGTATCTGGCGCTCACCGGGCACAAGGTGCTGGCGGATGCCTCGCCCATCGACAGGGTATGGGGCATTGGCCTCTACGCCGACGACGCCGCCGCGAAGGATCCGGAGCGCTGGCCGGGCCTGAACATCCTGGGCTTCTCACTCATGGAAGCGCGCTGCCAGCTCGCCACTAGCTGAGGTGCGAGACCACCTGCCAGGTGGGATCCTTGGCGGCCTCGGCCGGTAGTTCCTCCTCGCGCGCCAGCGCCATCAGCCGCTGCACCGCCCCGGATTCCGGCAGCACGTAGCAATACCAGGTGCGCACGTCCCCAACCGTCTCGACGGCGACGAGCTCGCCGTCGAACCCGATGGCCTGGACGATGCGTTCCTCCAACCCATCCGCGTGCGGCGACCCTGCCGGGTCTTCGAGGTGCAGCCGGATGGTGACCACCTTCTCCAGCAAGGGGGCACGCGCGGGGCACAGCGGCACCGTGACGCGGGCGTGGACGTGGGCGCCGTCGTAGCGCGTGCCTTCCAATTGTGCCCAGTGGTTCATGCCGGGTAGGCCGACGAGGAAGCGGGCCCGCACGTCGTTGACCAGCTCGCGCAAGTCATGCAGCCCGGACCATTGCGGAGGCTGCACCTCTGGTGCGGTGAGCTCGTTGATCCAGCAGAGGAAGCTCTCCTCGCCCAGCGTGGATTCCATGATGCTGCAGGCCAGCGCGTAGCGCTCCTCGGCGTGCGGGAAGTGCGCGAACTCCGGATGCCACACGGTGGCGTTGACCTTGCGCGCCGCGTCGCCCAACTCAACCCGCGTATCCGCCAGGCGCAGCTCGCGATGGGCGACGGTGAGCGTGGTCTCGCTCAGATCCGCCACGGGCAGCACGAAGTTGGAGTAGGACCACCGGCGGCTCGGCGGTGGGGCCGCCGCACGCACCCGGCGAGCCAGCGCCAAGAGGAGGCCCTGGCCGTGCGCCGTGATGGTGAGGGTGCGTTGGCTGCGGCCCACCCCTGGGTCGATCCGGTAGTTGAGGGAGGGATCCAGCTCATTGAGCTGCTCGCCCAGCTGGGCGTCGAGCGCGCGGCGCCCGGGCTGCCCAGGGTCGGCGTCGAGCAGGGCGGCCAGCCCCTGCTCGTGCTGCGACCACCACTGCCAGAACGCAGTGATCCGGCCTTCCTCATCCATGACCCGACTCTACGCCGGGCCCGAAACCTCAGCCTGCGTAGCTGTAGATCAGCACCGAGTAGGGGGCGATGGTCACGGTGCCGCTGGCCCCGAAGCCGTCGATGCCCTCGCCGTCGGCCTGGATGTCCGACGACGGGTGGTCGCCGAAGTCGTCCGAGTACAGCGAGGCATCCGAGTTGAGCTTCAGCTCCCAGCCGCCGCCGGAGGGCAGCCCGATGCGGTAGTTGTCGCGCACCTCGCCGGAGAAGTTCGCAACCACCACCACGTCGTCGCCGATGCCGTGGTCGTACCAGCGCTGGAACGCGACGATGTTGGCCTCGTTGTTGCGGTGGAAGACGTTGATGCCCTGGCCCTGCAGGCCCTGGGATTCGCCGAACATGTTGCGGCGCAGCGTGATGAGATCCGCGTACAGCTGCACGATGCCGTGGTGCTCGCGCTTGAGGCGCCAATCCAGCGGCACGTCGTCGCGGAACCAATCGCCCTGCAGGAACTCCTGGCCCTGGAACAGCATGGGGATGCCTGGGGAGGTCATCACCAGCGCGGCGCCGAGGGTGGAGCGCTTCTGCGCGTACCAGCCCTGCTGGTCGCCGGGCTCCACCTCCGCGACGACGCGGGCCTTGCCGTTGGCCACCTCGTCGTGGGATTCGGTGTAGATGACGCGGCGGAAGCCGTCGCCGTCGTAGTTGTAGCTGATGGCACCCGCGATGGAGTCGATGTCGCGGTGGGCGTCGTCGTACTCCTGCAGCGCCTGGCGCACGGGGTGGACGAAGTTGGGATCCCACTGCGAGTGGTAGCCGGCGCCGTCGTCCTCCAGACCGGTCACGAGGGGGTTGGAGTGCATGTCCTCGGCGATCAGGAGGGCGCCCGGGAACTCTGCGCGGATGTCGCGGTTGATCCAGGATTGCAGGGTCCAGCCGTCGATGATGTCGAAACCGGTGGCGTCCACGGAGCGCATGTAGGGCGTCATGTCGTAGCGCAGGCCGTCGACGCGGAACTCGCGCAGCCACATCAGGGCGTTGTCGTGGATGAAGCGACGCACCTCGGCGCGCCCGTAATCCGGGCGGGTGTCGCCCCACGGGGTCGACGAGCGGTGGTCGTTGTAGAAGTAGATGCCGCCCTTGTCATTGTCGGACCAGCCGTCGAACTGCCAGAGATCCAGATCCGACGGGCCGAAGTGGTTGTAGACCACGTCCTGGATGACGCCCAGGCCCATGCGGTGGGCCTGCTTGACGAACTCGCGGTACGCGCTGGGGCCGCCGTAGGCGGATTCGACGGCGAACACGTGGGCGGGGTTGTAGCCCCAGGAGAGGTCGCCTGCGAACTCGGCCACGGGCATGAGCTGGATGACGTTGCAGCCCAGGTCGACGACGTGCTGCAGCTTCTCCGCCATCATGGCGAAGTTGCCGGCGCCGTCCTTGGCGAAGAACGAACCCACGTGGGCCTCGTAGATGACGATCTCGTTGTGGGCGGGCAGGTGGTAGGAGTCGTCCTCCCAGTCGAAGGCCCACGGGTCGACGATCACGGAGTTGCCCACGGAGTTGGTGACCTCGCGGGCGTAGGGATCGTTGCGGTCCAGCTCCATCTCACCGTTGGTGAGGTGGTACTTGTACTGCTGGCCGGCGGTGGCGCCGTCGACGAAGACGTACCAGTAGCCCTCGTCGTTCTCGCGGGTCATGGGGTGGGCCTGCTGGTCCCAGTCATTGAACTCGCCGTAGACGCTGACGGTGTCGGCGTTCGGCGCCCACACGCGGAAGCCCACGCCGCCGTCGGCCACGACGGCACCCATTCCTGCCACAACCTGGTCGCTCATGTACGCCCTCTCTCGAACTTGTGCGGTTTCAGAGTAGGGCCTTGCCCCAAGTGGGCGCCATTTCAACCAGTTGGGGTGCGGTTGCCCGCCATCGCTCAGAGCAGCACGAGGAGCAGCGCCCACGTGGACATGATGATCTCCACGATGCCGATCTGCATGGGCTTGCGGCGCTCGCGCGGCATCCACCACGCGCGCACGATCAGGGCCACCGCCCAGATGATCCAGCCCCACGTCAGCCAGCCCAGCAGCACGGCCACCACGACGGCGACGGCGAGGGCCACGTGGTAGGTCAGCGAACGCGGCGTCGACTTGGGATTGTTGCGCTCACGGATCAGCGCCTTCACGTGGAAGATGGTGCCGATGAAGTAGGCGGTGATGGCCACCATCACCGCGATCTCATCTGCCCGCACGAAATCCACGCCGCCGGAGGTGCGCAGCACGCCCATCAGGCCGCAGGACGCGACGATGGTGAGCACGCCGGAAAGCACGGAGCGCTCGCGTTTGGTGCCGGCGAGGTACAGCGCGGTGCCCAGTAGCACGGCGTAGACGGGCACCCAGTAGAGGATGGACCAGCCGCGGAAGTACAGGGTGATCAGCCCGGCCACGCCGGCGATGGCGGCGTAGGTGCCGAAGGCCGCGTAGTACTGGTGCCGACGGCGGGCTGGGGATTTCAGGATGAACACCAGCGCGTCGAACGCGAAGTAGCCGATGAGCCAGGTGACGAAGAGGGCGAGGTCGCCCCAGTCGAGTGGGCGGTAGGGGAACACGAGCAGCAGCCCCACGAGGAATGGGACGATGATCATCGCCCACGCGCCGTGTTGGTTCGGTAGCCAGCCCTTCGTCGCACCCTTTGCCATGGGTCCAACTTAGCCCAAGGGCATTGGGCCAATCCTTGGGGGCTCCGCCGTTGGGGCCGCCATAACCTCGCAGGGCTTCACGTCACGTCGCAGCGCTTCTGTTCAGAAGATGACTACCTCGCAGCCCTTCACATGACGTCGCAGCCCTTCCGGCGGCCGGAAGGGCTGCGACGATGACCCAAGCCCTGCGACGTCGGATCTGCGCCGGTCCAGGGCACGGCAGAGAGAGGGGATGCGCGGGGTTACTGGGCCAGGCCGTAGAGGCGATCCCCGGCGTCGCCGAGGCCGGGCACGATGTATCCGGCGTCGTTGAGCTTCTCGTCGAGCGCAGCCACGACGACGCGGCACGGCACCTGCAGATCCGAGAGCAACTCCTGCAGCTTCTCGATGCCCTCCGGGGCGGCGGTGAGGCAGATGGCGGTGATGTCGTCTGCTCCGCGATCCACCAGGTACTGGATGGCGCCACCCAGCGACCCGCCCGTGGCCAACATGGGATCCAGGACGTAGCACTGCCGCCCGGACAGGTCCTGCGGCAGGCGCTCGGCATACGTCATGGGTTCGAGGGTCTCCTCGTCGCGGATCATGCCCAGGAAGCCCACCTCAGCGGTGGGTACCAGCCGCAGCATGCCGTCGAGCATGCCCAGGCCGGCGCGGAGGATGGGCACCACAAGGGGTGCCGGGTTGGCCAGCTTGACGCCTGTGGTGGGGGCGACGGGGGTCTCGATCTCCACGTCGCGCACGCGCACGCCGCGGGTGGCCTCGTAGGCCAGCAGGGTCATCAGCTCCTCCACCAGCAGCCGGAAAACAGGCTGCGGGGTGTGCTTGTCTCGCAGCACCGTGAGCTTGTGATGGACGAGCGGATGATCGACGACATGTAGTTCCACAAGTCCAACCTTCGCACATTCCGGCACCCCGCCGTCGCAGGTTGCGCATGCGCCCTGTCGAGTTGCCCGGAAGCGTGCAAGGATGGGTGGCGGCAGAGGGCTTTCGTCGGAAGGAGTGCACTGTGGACGTGTTCGATGAGGACGCGGTGGAGCCGTTCGATCTCAAGGATGATCTCGAAGATTCCGACGATGATGATGACGACGATTTCGATGATTTCGACGACGACCTGGAGGACGCTTCGGAGGATGACGTTGATCTGGTGGTCGCGTTGTACCGCGAGGACGGCAAGGCCACGGCTGTGCCCATGGACTACGACCTCGCCAATGATCTGGACGAGTTGATTCGCCAACTCAGCCGCCTCCCGGGTGATTCCGGGGCCGACGGTTGGGTGTCGGTGGCAGGCGAGTTCTTCGTGCTGTGCCGTGTGCGGGGCCGCACCGTCGAGGTGTTGCTGTCAGACGCGACGGCGGCCAACGATTGGCCGCTCGCGCGCGACGTGGTGGATTACCTCGGTGAAGAGGTGCCGGATGAGGAGGAGGATTCCTTCCCCATCGGTGACTTGGAGCTGTACGCGGCCAGCGGGCTGCGCGGCTTCGAGCTGGAGGCCATCGCCACGGATTACGACGAGGATTCCGACGTGCTGCTCGGCGTGATCGCCAACCGCCTGAAGATGGGTGCGGAGTTCGAGCGCGCCGCTGAATCCTTCGACGACTGAGCCGCGTGGGCACCCGCTGGCATGCCGCGATGCGGCTCGCGCTGGCTGAGGCTGAGCGCGCCCAGAACCATGGCGACGTGCCCATCGGCGCCGTCGTGTTGGGGCCCGGGGGCGATGTGCTGGCGGCCGCTGGCAATGAACGCGAGCTCACCGGGGATCCGACGGCGCACGCCGAGGTGGTCGCCATCCGGCGCGCTGCGGCGCGGGTGGGTGAGTGGCGGTTGACGGATTGCACGCTCGTGGTGACGTTGGAGCCGTGCACGATGTGCGCTGGGGCCATCGTCGGCGCCCGGGTGGGGCACCTGGTGTTTGGTGCGTTCGATGAGAAGGCGGGAGCCGTGGCGTCGCTGTGGGACGTGGTGCGCGATCCGCGCCTCAATCATCGCCCGACGGTAACCTCAGGCGTCCTCGAAGCCGAGTGCGCCGCCGTACTCGAGCGCTTCTTCCAGCAGAGGCGCTGACTGG
>JAUNUF010000102.1 GCA_030538315.1 Propionibacteriaceae bacterium | reverse complement strand
CGCCACGGACGAGGCGGTCCACGGATTCCAAGCCCAGCGCGTACTCGCGCAGCGCCAAGGAACGCTTCCGGCCGAGGTTGCGATCCCGCAACCTCGTTAGATTCTCATCCAACGTGTAATCCGGGCCGTAGATGATGCGCAGGTACTCGCGGCCTCGCACCTTCAGGCCGGGCTGCACCAGCGAACCCCTCGTGCTGTGGCTCAGATTCGCCAACGGCTTGACCACCATGCCCTCGCCGCCGTCGGCTGTAAGCGACTCCCACCACGCCACGCCGGCCGCCACGGAATCCGGATCTGCCGTGTCGACGATGATGCGCTGCGTGGTGCGGAACAACGCCGGATCTGCCTCGACGAGCCGGTCAGCCAAGCCCAGATGCCACAGGTGGTCTCGGTCTGCGAAGCTGGCACCCTCGGCCGCCAGCACTTGGAACGGGGCCAGTTGCACGCCGTCGAGCCCATCCGTGGGCCAGGCGTAGCGGCGCCAGGCTTCGTCGTAGGCCTGCGCGTTGGCAAGGCGCTGACGCGCGCGATCCAAGAGGACGCCGACGTCGAGCCCGCGCCCCGCAGCCAGCTCCAACGTCTCCACCTCCGCGGCCTGCGACATCTTCGCGGCTGATGCCACTGCCGCGTACTGCTCGCGCAGCAGCGGCTCTGACTTCAAGGACCAGGGGAGAAGCTCGGCATCGAGCAACAGCCAATCGGTCTTCAGCTCCTCGAACAGCCCTGCCTTCTCCGCAGCAGCGCGTACCCGGCCCAGGAATTGCTCCGAGAGATCCGGCTTGAGGAACGCCCGACCGGTGCGCGTGTAGACGCCAGCGTGCTCCGGGTGGAGCCACACCACGGCCCGCGACCCCATGTGCTTCTCCTCGCAGATCACCTGGCCGATGCCCCATTCCGCGTACTGCGCGAAGGCCTCATCTGGGTGCTCGAGGTAACCGTCGCGTTTCGACGTGGCAACAGGCGACATCGTGGGTGGCAGGTAGGGCAACCGCTCCGGGTGCAGGGCAAAGCGGCTCATCACCTCCAGCGCACCTGCGGCGCTCTCCGCGGTGATGGCGATCCGCCCGCGATGGGCGGTGTCGACGTGGCGCGCGCCCAGCACGTCGGTGAGCTGCAGCTCATCCGGGCGGCGGTCCGCCTGCGTGCTGAAGGGCTTTGCCGGTTCGTAGTGGACGGCGTGCGCGGCCACCTGCACCGTCTCGCGCTCCGGGTACCGCAGGGCGGAGAGGTGCCCGCCGAACACCGCGCCGGTGTCGAGGCACAGCGTGTTGTTGACCCACTCGAGCGTGGGCGTGGGCGTGTGGCCGTAGACCACCATGGCCTTGCCGCGGTAGTCCTCCGCCCAGGGGTAGCGCACGGGCAGGCCGAACTCATCCGTCTCCCCGGTGGTGTCGCCGTAGAGCGCGAAGGAACGCACCCGGCCGGAGGCGCGCCCGTGGTACGCCTCCTTCAATCCGGCGTGGGCGACCACGAGCTTGCCGTCGTCGAACACCAGATGCGAGATCAGGGAGTAGCACCAGTCGCGCACCTCGCGGCGGAACTCCGGCGTCTCCTTCTCCAACTCCGCAAGCGTCGTCTCCAAGCCGTGGCTGACGGTGACGTTGGCGCCGTCGAGCGCGCGGATCAACTTGGCCTCGTGGTTGCCGGGCACGGCCATCGCGTGGCCGGCGGCGGTCATGCCCATGGCCAGGCGGAACACCGGCACCGACGCGGGGCCGCGGTCCGCGAGGTCGCCGACGAACACCACCATGCGCCCCTCCGGGTGCACCGCGTCGACGGCGCGGCCCTCGTCGTCGTAGGCGACCTCGTAGCCCAGCACGCCCAGCAGTTCGACCAACTCATCGAAGCAGCCGTGCACGTCGCCGATGATGTCGAACGGGCCGTGGAGGTGCTTGAAGTTGTTGAGCAGCGGCTCGCGCACGATGGTGGCGGCCTCCACCTCCTCCGGCGTGCGCAGCACGTGCACGATCCGGAAGCCCTCGCGCTGTAGCCCCTTGATGGAGCGGCGCAGCTGGGCCTCCTGACGACGGATGGGGCCGTCGCCGAACGCGCGCTCGGGCCGGCTCTTATTGCGTTCGATGGCGATCGAAGTTCCCAGATCCAGCACGATGGCCACCGGCAGCACGTCGTGTTCCTTGGCCACGTTGACCAGCGCCGTGCGGGCGTCCTTGCTCACGTTCGTGGCATCGACGACGGTGAGGAGGCCCCGCTCCAAGCGCTTGCCCGCGATGTAGTGCAGCACGTCGAACGCATCCGAGGATGCGCCCTGATTGTTCTCGTCCCCGCTGACGAGAGCGCGGCAGAAATCTGACGAGATCGCCTCGAAGGGAGCGAACTTCGTGGTGGCAAACGTGGACTTGCCCGAACCCGAGACGCCCACCAGCGCCACGAGACACAACTCCGGAATGCGCAGCTCACTCATCGTCTGCCTCCTTCTCGCTTGGGGACGCAACGTCGCAGGGCTTCGCATCACGTCGCAGCCCTTCCGGCGGCCGGAAGCCCTGCGACGACGACGGAAGCCCTGCGACGTCGTTGTTGGGCCCAATCTCGGGAGTGCCGGCGGAATCGTCGCTGAGGGAGAACAGGGCCAACTGCGTGGGCGGGCCGTACTCCGGTTCCACATCGCCCACCGGGCGGAACTCGACGGCGTACCCGTGCTCCGCGGCAACCCGCGCGCCCCATTCCTGGAACTCCGCGCGCGTCCACTCGAAACGGTGATCCGTGTGGCGGAAGGTACCCGCCGCGAGATCTGGATACTTCGCGTTGTGCTCCGCATTGGGCGTGGTGACGACGACGTGCCGAGGCCGCGCAGAGCCGAAGATGTTGGCTTCCAGGGACGGCAGCCGGTCCAGCTCCAGGTGCTCGATGACCTCCACCAGCAAGATGGCGTCGAAGCCCTTGAGCTCGTCGTCGCGGTAGGTCACCGACGACTGGCGCAGCGTGAGGCGGGCGCGCTGGGAATCCGATTTTCGGTCCAGGTTCAGGCGGCGCTCCGCCTTCTCCAGCTCGCGGGCGGAGACGTCCACGCCCAGGATGCGGGTGAACGTGGGGTCTGCCAACAGGGTCCGCAGGTAGAAGCCCTCGCCGCAGCCGACGTCGGCCACCGTGCGCGCACCCACGTCAGTCAGCGCCTGCATCACGGCGCCCAGGCGGCGGATCTTCAGGGAGCTGGGTGGTGGCTCGGCGGGGGTCTCGGACGGGTCCACAACGGGTGCGTCTTCTGGCACCTCGTCATCCAGGGCGTTGAGCCGCGCCGTCGCGTCCTCCACCAGGGAGCTGCGCTCGCGCAGGTAGCGCTGCGTGATGAGGCCGCGTTGGGGGTGGGTGGCCAGCCAGCCCTCGCCCCGGCGCACCAACTTGTCCACCTCATCTGAGGAGACCCAGTAGTGCTTGGCGTCATCCAACACGGGAAGCAGCACGTAGAGGTGGCTGAGCGCATCTGCCAGCCGCAACTCGCCCGTGAGCGTCACGTCCAGATAGGGGGAGCGGCCCCACTCGAACCCTTCGGCAAGGGGCTGCTCGCTGGCAGTCACACTCCAGCCCAGCGGCTCGAACATGCGACGAACCAGCTCCGCGCCGCGGCCGTCCTCACGCCGTCCGCGGGCGGCCAGCGCCGGGATGCGCACCGTGAGCGGCAGCGGTGTCTGGGCCAGCTCCGGCTTGGCGTCACAGCGGCCGGCCAGCGCCGTGCCGAACACGCGCCCGATGGCCACCGAGAGCATGGAACCCGCCGCGTACGGACGGTCGTTGACGTACTGCGCCAAGCTGCCGGGCTCCCCGCGGGGGCCACGCCGTCGAACCAGCGCGATGGGGTCCACGTCCACCTGTAGGGCCACCGTGCAGCGCTCATCCGTGGCCTCTGGGTAGTAGACGGTGGCCGGCCCGAAGCTCTGCGAGAAGATCTGCACCTTGTCAGGGTGTTTGTGCAGCAGATACCCCAGATCCGCAGCGTCGGGCGCGGTGGAGGTCAGGGTGAGCAGCATGGCAGCAGCCTACCGACACGCGCCCAGCTAGTCGTCGTCGTCGGGTTCCCAATCGTCGTCATCATCATCCGGCTCCCAATCGTCGTCGTCATCATCGTCATCGTCGACGACGGGCTTGGGCGCCGGCTTGACCGGCTTGGGTGCGGCGGGCTTGACCGTCTTGGGGGCTGCCTTCTTCGGTGCTGCCGGCGCCGGAGGGACGACGGCGGGCGTGGCTGGCGGCACGACAGCCGGTGTGGCCGGGGCGACGGTGGGGCTGGGAGTGGGGCTCACCTCCGGCGTGGGCGACGCGCTGGGGGTGGGGCTCTCGGTTGGGCTGGGGGGTGCGGGGATGGCCGTGACGACGATGGCGGGTTGCGGGTCAGGGCCGCGATCATCCGAGGCCATGCTGACGAGCACCCAGCCGAAGAGCAGGCCGAGCAACACGGCAAGGGCCAATACCCCCGCCGTCGCTCCTCTCTTCGCGCTCATCATCCCTCCCAGTGAAGGCTCTCAACATGAAGCGGCCCCGTCCAACAAAATGAGAGGACTCTCATCTTGGCTGCGTGTCTTGCCCCAATCTACGCCTCTGGGCCCCGCCGCCGGGTGATCCGTGGACCCGCCGACGAGCGCCCCGCCGGTGGGTGAAAGACTGCGAAGGTCAACCGTCGACGTGGATCGGAGTGCGCCATGGCGCAGGTGAAGTTCTTCAGCGGGCAACAGTTCCCCCTCGAAATGCACAAGGTGCGCATCATCCAGAAGCTCAACCTCTTGCCCATCGAGGAGAGGCTGGAGGCCATCCAGGGCGCTGGCTACAACACCTTCCTGCTCCAGAACCAGGACGTGTTCCTGGACATGCTGACGGATTCGGGCGTCAATGCCATGAGCCAGGAACAGCAGGCGGCGATGTTCCGCGCTGATGACGCGTACGCGGGCTCGGCCACGTACACGCGCCTGCACAACAAGCTGGTGGAGATCTTCGGCATGGAGTACTTCCTACCGGCACACCAGGGCCGCGCGGCGGAGAACATCCTGTCTCGCAGCCTCATCCGGCCAGACACGTTCATCCCCATGAACTATCACTTCACCACCACGAAGCAGCACATCGTGGTCAACGGCGGCACGGTGCTGGAGCTGATCGCGCCTGAGGGCCTTGAGGTGGAGAGCGAACACCCGTTCAAGGGCAACTTCGACGTGCCCGCGCTGCGGCAACTCATCGCGGATGAGGGGGCCGAGAAGATCTCGTTCGTGCGCATGGAGGCCGGCACCAACCTCATCGGCGGCCAGCCGTTCTCGCTCGACAACCTCGAAGAGGTCTCCGCGGTGTGCCGCGAGCACGGCATCCCGTTGGTGCTCGATGCCTCGCTGCTGGCAGACAACCTGTACTTCATGAAGGTGCGGGAGGAACGCTGCCGCGACATGTCGATCGCGGAGATCACCCGCGCCATGGCGGATGCCTCGGACATCGTCTACTTCTCCGCCCGCAAGCTGGGCTTCGGCCGCGGCGGCGGCATCTGCATCCGCGAGGAATCCCTCTACAAGCAGATGCGCGGGCTCGTGCCCATGTTCGAGGGCTTCCTCACCTACGGCGGCATGAGCGTGCGCGAGATGGAGGCCATCACGGTTGGCCTCGACGAAACCCTGGATTTCGACATGATCAACCAGGGCCCCCAGTTCATCGAATACATGGTGCGCGAACTGGCCAAGCGTGGCGTGCCCGTCATCACCCCGCCCGGCGGTCTGGGCGCGCACGTCAACGCCATGAAGTTCCTGGAGCACGTGCCGCAGCAGCAGTACCCGGCGGGTGCGCTGGCGTCCGCAATCTTCCTGGCCTCCGGTGTGCGCGGCATGGAGCGCGGCACCATGTCGGAGCAGCGCGACCCCGACGGCGTGGAGCCCCTGGCAGACATGGAACTGGTGCGCTTGGCCTTGCCGCGTCGGGTGTTCACGCTCAGCCAGGTCAACTACGCGGTGGACCGGATCGACTGGCTGTACCAGCGTCGAGACCTCATCGGCGGCATGCGTTGGGTGGAGGAGCCGGAGATCCTGCGGTTCTTCTACGGCCGTTTGGAGCCCGTCACGGATTGGCCCACGCGCCTGATGGAGGAGTTCCGCAAGGACTTCGGCGACAGCCTCTGACCCGCGCCTGCCCCTAGGGTGGGCGAGTGTGTCCGGGAAGTAGCCCTCCTCAGCCGCGATACCCTCGCGCTCTGGGCCCGCTTCGCCCTCAGCGGATTTCAGCTGCTCGTCGAAGATCAGCACTGTGTACTCCTCGGCGTGGGGTTCGCCGAGGGCCCGCTCAGTTGTGATCTCAGTTGGCGGCGTCGATCGCGGCCTGGGCCTCAGCGCTGGGGGTCCACACCATGGGGGTGCCGTGGCCGTTGCCCACCCACACCCACGTGTTGTCGCGCTCCTGGCGCAGGCGCATGGTGTCGCCCCAGGCGTTGGTCAGAACCATGAAGGTGTCGGTTGGCCATTCGCCGTAGCCGGCCACCGAGTTCGACTCGAGTTCACCTGCGATGACCTTGGCGGCGGCCGGGGTGAGGCTCACGCGTTCGCCCTTGTGGAGGTCGGCTTCCGTGCAGAGGAAGCCTGCCACCACGTCTGCGGTGCCCACCTCGAAGAGGGCGTACTGGTGGGTGGGGCAGGAGGCGAGGGCTGCCGGATCAGCCGGGGCCGCGTCGCGTTCCTCGATCGCCTTGCGCTGGATCTGCCACAGGCTGTGGGCGAGATCGAACAGTTGGTCGCCGGAGCCGTAGGCCACGCCGTCGCCGAAATAGATGCCGCCGCCGGGCTGATTCAGCGCGCTGGCCACGTGCTTGGTGCCGTCGGGGTATTCGATGACAAGCGTGAAGAGGGTGCCGGGCTCATAGATGTCGCCTGAGACCTCGGGCTGCTCGATGAGGTACTGGGTGAGGGTGTCGAGGTTGGTGATCAGGGGTTCGTTCGGGCCGACGGCGTCGAACTGCTGGCCGGCGTCGCCGCACAGCCAGATGCGCGATGCGCCGTTGGTGATGTCGCTCTTGGTGCCGTCAGGTTCGAGGGCCTTGCCGCTGGCGTCGAAGCAGGCCTTGGCGCCGAAGCCGTTGGCGTGCGGCTGGGGCGCAGCGTCGGCGGGGTCGAAGGGGACGTCGGTGAGGTCGTCGAGACGGTCGGCGGGGGAGTCGCTCACAACTTCGTCTGCGGGAGAGTCGCTCCCTCCCGATGGGGGTTTCGTCAGCGGGGGAGTCGCTCACGACGGGGGTCTCGGCGACGACGGTGGGTGTGGTGGCGGGTGCCGGCTCGGCAGGGGTGACCTGGGCGGAGCACGCGCTGAGCAGGACGACGGCGCTGACGGCGGCGGTGGCGAGGATGCCGGTGGTGCGGAACATGATGTCTCCTGTGGGGGTTTGGCCGCCTGGCGGCCGGGGTGTTCGGGTGATTCAGCGCTGTTGCCTACTAACACGCCGCGACCCCAAACCCGGTTGACACGGTGACGAAACATTTCTCGGGCAGAAGGATTGGTGGGTGCCGGGACTTCCTCGCGGAGGGGCGGGCGTGGGGGCTGGGTAGGGTTTGGGCATGGTCTTTGATGGAGCCGTCAACGCGTACCGGGTCTCGCCCACACTCGTGCGGATGGGTCGTCGGGAATGGGTCACCGAGGACGGATGGCGCGAGGCACTCGACGAAGGGTTCCGCACCGTCGTGGATCTGCGCTCAGACTTCGAGTTCTCGGTTCGTCGGATGGGTGACGCCGAGGTGGGGCCCGAGGTGTTGGCTGAGCTCACCGTCGTGCACTGCCCCACGGAGGACCCCGAGCACCCTGGTTTCAACTACGTCATGGGCTATCTGGATCACCCGAACGGCTATCTGGGGTACATGGATCTGTTTGGAGACCGGGTCGCGCGGGCCGTGTTGGCGATGGCGCACGCCGACGGGCCGGTGATCGTGCACTGCTCAGCGGGTCGCGACCGGACGGGCTTGGTGCTGTCGTTGGGGCAGTTGATCGCGGGCTGGGATCACGAGCGGATCGTCGAGGGCTACGTGCGGGCGGCTGAGGGCATCAACGCGTTCCAGGAGCACAACCCGCACCCCAAGGAGACGTTCAAGCGGGGCGCGGAGTGGGACGCGTGGTTGCAGGAGCGCGTCGACGCGCTTCGGGTGTTCCTGCGTGAGGTGGATGCCGAGGGCTTCCTGAGGTCGCAGGGCGCAGGCGACGGCGATCTCGCCGCCGTC